>DASVES010000163.1:0-8017 GCA_036380435.1 Pyrinomonadaceae bacterium
ATGTAGAGGAGCTTCATCTCGAACTCAAGGCGACCCGCGACGCCCTCCCTGACGGTCGGGCTACTGCCATAGATGACGCGCGGGGGCAGTAGCCCGACCGTCAGGGAGGGCGTCGCGCACGGGCTACAAAGCGGCGGCGCGCTGGAAGGCGCGGCGGGCGTAAAGGTGCTCGAAGAGGTTGCCCTCGTGCGGCTGATCCCAGGCGATCTGCATCGTGGAGACGGGGCCGACGTTGAGTCGATCCACGAGCGGGGAGGCCAGCAGCCGTTCGATCAGTCGCTCGTCCTCCGTGATCGCCGTGACGACGAGGCTGAAGCCTAAAGCGTCGGGTATCTCCTCGGGTCGCACCTGGACGACGCTGGCGAACGGGAACATGTACTCGCGATTTGCCAGCGGGTGCGCGGCCGATTCGCAGTGGACGACCGTCGGCAGCAGATAGGTTCCGCCGTCGAGTTCGGCCAGTCGCTCGGGGCCGCGTCGGGCCGCCGTCACGTCGCGCGCGCCCGGCTCGGAGTCGAGCGCCGCGTCGATCATCTGCGAGACGCGCGCGGCCACGCGCGGGTCGGCGAAGGGCGCGAGCGTCGCCGCCGGGTCGTCCACCGCGCGCGGCACAATCTGTGAGAGTCTTTCGGCCAGCGCCTCGGCGATTTTGTCGGCGTGGCGCGTCACCCAGACGCCGGAGGCGTTGACGCAGGAGCGCCCGCCGTTGTCGGCGATGGAGGCGACCATCACGTCGAGGAAGTCTTCCCAGCGGTCAACGAGGTCGTCGCCGATGACGATCTTGCTGTGGCCGGGGCCGTGAATCTCGATGCGCGGGTCTGCCTTCCAGACCGAGGTCGTCGAAGAGTCGCCGAAGACCATGCCGCGCCCCGTGCGGCGGAGGATTTCCGCGGCGCCGACGTGGTCGGTCGGGTAATAGCTGAAGGCCGCGGGCGGCGCGCCGGCGCGGATGAACGACTGGATGATGCGATAGGGCGTCCACGGCTCTGAGCCGCCGGGCTTGAGCACGAGCGGAACTTTGAGCGGCACGGCCGGCACCCACAGGGCGTGGACGCCGGGCGAGTTGCTCGGCAGCACGACGCCGAGCGAGTCGCCGCGCGCGAAGAAGCTCAGCGCGTGCCCGGCCGAGTGGCCCGCGCCGCGGTCGAGGATGGAGAGGTCGAGGCCGCGCGTTAAGCCGCCGAGGATGTTCTCCATCCGCGTCATCACGCCGCGCACGCGCTCCATGTTGCGGCGCGCGAGCGCGTGCGGCAGCCCCGTGGTCGCCGACAACTGCCGGACGTAATCCTCCGGCGTCTGCTCCTCGTCGCCCACGCTCAGCGCGTCCTCCGTGAAGTGCCCGGCGGCGCGCGTGCAGATGTCCAACAACTCGGCGGTGGTGAACTGCTGGAGCGCGCGGCGCGGGGACGACTGATCGAGCAGGTCGCGGCGGATGAGGCCGACGTTAGCCTGACTGACCTCGACGAACGGCTCACGCTTGCGGCTGTCCGCGACGCGCGTCACTTCCAGACTCCGGTACGGCTCGCCCTTACGCAGCAGTGGTATGTGTAGCATTACGATAACAGGGAGTCAGGAGTCAGGAGTCAGAAGACAGAATAAAAGCGCTGCCGCCCACTGTCTTCTTCCTTCTGACTCCTGACTCCTGACTCCTGACTCCTTCTCATTCCACGCTCCACAAAGAGAGCGCCGCCTCGTCCTTCACGAGAATCTGTTTACCGAAGACGGCCGGGTGCGCCCACGTCGCGGCGTCGGCCACGCGGTAGCGCGCCAGCGGCTCGAAGCCCTTGCGGCTTTTGGCAGCGACGATGAGGTCAGCATCCGCCGTGAGGAACAACAGCACGCCGCCGGCGCTCAGGACCGCCGCCTGATTGCCGTCGCGCCCTTCAGTCGCCCAGACGATCTGGCCCGTCTTCGCGTCGAGGCAAAAGTATTGCCCCTTGCGCTGCGAAGACAGGCCGTAGAGATAATCGCCGTCGAGCACGGGCGAACTCATGTACATCGCCACCTGCGGATTGTGCCAGAGCTGTTTGGCCTCGTGCCCGGCGGCCGTCTTCACGATCTCGAACGACTTCGTCCCCTGCCTGATGCCGGAGACGATGAGCGTCTTGCCGTAGAGAATCGGCGTCACGATGTTCTCGTTCCACTCGTCGGTGAAGGCCGTCTTCCACAGGAGCTTCCCCGTGTCGGCGGCGAGGCCGACGACCGACTTGTCCGTCAGCGTGACGACCTGACGCGCGCCCGCCAGATCGACGACGATGGGCGAGGAGTAGCCGGGGCCGTCGCCCTGCCACTTCCACTTCTCACTGCCCGTCGCGGCGTCGAAGGCGACGACCTGCCCGCCGCGGTCGTCGCCGACGTGAACTATCAAAAGTCCCTTCTCGACGACCGGCGACATCGCCGTGCCGCAGAACATCTTCGAGGTGTCGATCTGCGCGGAAAAATCTTTGCGCCACTTCAGCTCGCCGGTCTTCGCGTCGAAGGCGGAGAGAATGGCGCCGACGCCGAGCGTGTAGAGGTTGCCGGCGTGCAAAACGGGCGTCGAGTTCGGCCCCTTGCCCATCTTGATGGCGTACTGGTTCTTGCTAAACGGCGCCGGGTAGGGCTTCGACCAGATGGTCTTGCCGGTGGCGAGGTCGAAGGCCGAGACGACCTCCTGCTCCTCCTGTCGCGTGTGCAGGAAGACGCGCCCGCCCGAGACGAGCGGCGACGAGTAGCCGCCGCCCGTCGGCACCTTCCAATTCCGTTTCAACTCCTTCGGCCACGCGGCCGGAGCGGCGAAAGTCTTCACCACGCCATCGCGCGCCGCGCCGCGCCACTGCGCCCACTCCTGCGCCCCCGCGCTCTGCGCGCCGCACACGACGAGCGAGAACAGGAAGAGGGTCGTGGGCCGGAGTTTCACTCTCATCATGGCTGGTAACACCTTTCGCAATGGAGAAGACCTAGCCCCGTGCTTCGCTTACGGGATACTTGAATGGCAGCAACTCATGAACTCACCGCAGAGGCGCGGAGGGCGCAGAGGACGCCCAGAGGGTTGAGACTGTTCAATCCTCCGCGCCCCCTCCGCGTCCTCTGCGCCTCTGCGGTGAATAAACTATATCCCATGCTCAAGTGAAATTTCTTTAGTACACGCCTTCGACCACTGACGTTTGCAGGCGCGAGAACGGGCGGACGTTACGCACGCCGTCCCACGGGTACGCTCCGCAGGGCGGCTCGCGCTCGGCCTCGTCGCGCTCCAGAAAGCGCGGCATGAAGAACTCTTTGGTCAAAGTCGTCAGACGCACGCGCCCCGTCTCGCCGTAGCCCACCAAGCGGTCGGGGTCGTCCGGGTCAACGACCTCGATCATCGCGCGCGGCGCGGGCGGGTAGTAGATGATGTCGAAGGGGTCGCCCACCGCGCGCGGCTTGTGGACGGCGAGTCCCATCAGGGTGTTGCCGTAGGTGGGCGCGAAGTAAACGTCGGGGCCGAGCAGCTCCTCGACGGCGAAGCGGTGGAACTGCGGCGTCATCTCGGTGCCGCCGCAGAAGACGCCGGTGACGCCCATGCGCTTGAGGTTGACCTTCTCGCAGAGGGCTTCGAGGAGCTTCGGCGTCGTGAACAGGCAATGGATGTCGGGGTGCGCGCGCAGAAGCGTCAGGCCCTGCTCGACGACGTGCTGCTTGTAGGCTTCGGCCATCCGCGACTCGCCCATCTTGAGCAGCTTGATGACCCAGCGCGGGTCGAGATCGACCATGAAGCAGATGCCGCCGCGATGTTGCGCGAGGTGCTCGACGGCGAGACGCAAACGGCGCGGCCCCGTGGGGCCTAAGGAAAGCCAGTCGGCGCCTTTGGGAAAATACTCGTCGGGGAGCGTGTCGCTAAAGAGCGAGTAGTCGATGCGGAAGTCGTCGATGTTAATGCGCGACTTGGGAACGCCCGTTGAGCCGCCGGTCTCGAAGACGCAGATGGGGCGGTCGGCGAGACCGCGCGGCACCCAGCGACGCACGGGGCCGCCGCGCAGCCACTCGTCCTGAAAGGGGCCGAGGCGCGCGAGGTCGTCGTAGGTCTGAATCTCGCGGCGCGGGTCGAAGTCGAGACCCTTAGCGTATTCGAGCCAGAAGGGGGAGCCGGTCTCGGGGTCGAAGTGCCACGCAACTACTTCGCGCACCCACGCGTCGAGCGTCTCACGCGCCGCGCGCGCGTCCTGTTGGATTGACGTTTCGGTTTGAATGACTCGGCGCCTCCTTTTAGCGTGGAGATTACTTAACTGCGAACCGTTAGCACAACCGCGCGACGCGGAACCGCGCGGCGACGATGTAAAATTATATTTACAAACGCCGGGAAAGACTATTCTCTGCGGGTCGCGCGCGGCGAGAGGTAAAAGTTAGGAAGCCAAGTCGCAGGCATCAAGGAGCCGCGGAGCGGCGGAAGATTGTAGCCCCGGTCGTGAGACCGGGGTCAGCGATTTAGAAGAAACAAGGAAGCCCCGGAGGGGCGAAAGAACCGCAACGTTGAGCACGATTCTCGTCGCGGTTCTTTCGCCCCTCCGGGGCTTTCAAATCATTATCCGGCGTGTCCCCACGGCTGGCGCCGTGGGCTACATTCTTCCGCCGCATCCTGCGGCTCCTTGATGCCTGCGATGACGCCCGCTATTCGTCCTCACCACTTTTGCCTTTTGCCTTTTTACTTTTGCCTTACCTGTGCCCGCGTGATAGCTTCGCGCGTTGGAAACGACCGGGCACCGCGAATCCCCTCCCCCCGCGTGGGCCTCCGAACGCCTGCAACTGTCGCTCGCCTACTTCCTCTACTTCGTCACGCTCGGCATCGTCTTCCCTTACTTCCCCGCCTACTTGGCGGCGCGCGGCCTCGACGCGGTCGCTATCGGCTGGGTGATGGCGTTGGGGCCTCTGGCGCGCATCGTCGTGCCGCCGCTGCTTGGACTCGCGGCCGACCGCCGCCGGGGGCCGCGCTTCTGGAGTGTGGTCGCGGCGTGGGGTGCGCTCTCCGGGATGCTTCTGATGTGGGCGCCGGGCGGATTGCCGCTCCTCTACGCGGGCGCCGTCGTCTACTCGCTCTTCAACGCGCCGTCGATGCCGCTCCTCGACGCGATGACTCTGCGCCGCGCCACGGCCCGGTTCGGACACGTCCGCATGTGGGGCAGCGTCGGCTACGTCCTGACGAGCTTCGCGCTGGGGACGCTCTTCCCGTCGCTGCCGCCCGAAGTCATCATCACGAGCTGTGTCGGCTCGCTGCTGCTGTTCTCGATCTTCCTCAGTGCGTCGCGCATCGAGGACGCGCCGACGCCGCGCACGGACTGGGGCGAGTTGCCGCGCGTGCTGCGGGGCCGCGCGGTGTGGCTGCTGCTGGGGGCGCTGCTCCTGAGCCGCATGGCGGCGGGGCCTCTGTCCGGCTTCTACATCATCTTCGTCAACGAGCAGGGTCTGGGCGGCGACGTGGTCGCGCTCACGTGGGGCATCGCCATCGCGACCGAGGTCTGCGTGATGCTCGCCGTTGACCGCCTCATCAATCGCTTCGGGGCGGGCCGCGTCCTCGCCGCGGGCGTGCTGCTCGATGCCCTGCGCTGGTTCTTCTACTCGGTCATCGCCACGAAGGCGGCGCTGCTCGCCGCCGCGCCCGCGCACGGCCTCGCCTTCGCCATGCTCTACGTGGCGGGCGTGCGCGCACTCACGGACATCATCCCGCGAGAGTTCCGCGCGCTCGGGCAGGGGCTAGGCGCGGCGGCGCAGGCGCTCGGTCTGGCCGCCGGACTCATCCTCGCCGGCTACCTCTATAAGACTTCCGGCAGCCGCGTGATGTTCGCGGCTGCCGGAATCGTGGGCCTCGCCTCGACGGTGTGCGCCCTCGCCTTCGGCCAACTCCACGGCCGCTCGACGCGCTTACAAAACTAAGGGAACATGGATAAGACGGATGAAGCGGATGAGCACGGATTTGATCCGTCCTTATCCGTCTCATCCGTGTTCCCTGCCCGGCGTCGTTAATTCGGCGAGAAGCGGTTGCGGTACTCGCCCGAGACGAGGAACGCCCTGACCATCTGTGCGGATTGGAAGTCCCCGCGGTGGCTGTTGAGCTTCGCGAGCCAGAAGAAGTAGCCCTCCCAGTTGTTGTCGGGCGCGTCGTCGGGGTTGCGTCGCAGGTAGCCGAAGTACTCCGACAGGACGAAGGCGCGGTTGAACTCCTGCTGCACGAGGTGCGGGTGGTTGGCGACCTTACGCAGGACGGCGCCGCGCGTCTCGGCGCCGGAGCGCAGGCCCTCGACGAGCTGCGCGACCTCGGCCGGCGTGAGCGGCCCCGGATCAAGCTCGGGGAAGTCGTGCCGGATGTTCAGATTCAAAATGTCCACGTACTGCTCGGGCGTCATGGCTTCGGGGTATCGCTCGCGGAACGCGGCGCGCGCCGCGAACTCTTCGACGAACTGCCGCGTGTTCGCCTCCAGTCGCTCCTGCCAGCCCTCCCCGTTGACGACGACACCCTCGCCGATCCGGCGCGTGTCGGCCAGGAACTCGGCGAAGCGCGGGATGCGGTTGAAGGCGGCCTTGTAGAGCCGGTGGACGACGAAGCCCGTCTGCTGGAACTCGACCGAGAGGTAGAAGGCCGCCGAGACGCTCTCGCGCCGGCGCTCGACGCACTCGGTCGTGAAGGGCACGCAGTTCGTCAGCTCGTTGTACCAGAAGTTCAGCCCCGCCGGGTCAGGCTCGCGGCCGAAGAAGTCGAGATAGTGCTGGCGGACGAAGAAGGCCGGGTCGTCGATTGCGTTGCTGCCGGCGGGTCGGCTCGTCCCCGCGGGCGTGAACGGCGCGCTCGTGTGCCTGACGCCGTCGGAGAACTGCGCGCTGACGGTGAAGGTCTCAGTGGGCGGCAACTGTCCGAGCACGAAGACGCGCCTGTCGCCCTGGAACTGTCGCGTCTCGGCGCGGCCCGTCCAGCGTTCGAGCCTGATCTGCGAGACGAAGTCGTTGCCCGAGCGCGCGGGCGGCTGCCAAGCGACGACGCGGTAGCCGTCGTCGGGGAAGCCGAGTCCGATGCCGGTGAAGGTCACGCCGCCCGTCGTCCAGACGGTGAAGCCGACGGCGTTTCTTTCGAGCGACGCTTCTTCCCAGTGCTCGACGATCTGGCGCGGGTCGAAGGTGACGCCGCGCACGTCCGCGCCGCGCGACTTGACCGTGAAGGTGAACGTGCCCGGCTCGGCGGGCAGCGCGCCGAGGTCGAAGAAGTATTCCTTGTAGACGAGCGCCTGAGTCGCGCCGCCCGTCCAACGGTCGATGATGAAATCGACCGAGACGTTGTTGCCCTGCCGCACGACGGGGCCGATATCCGTGACGCGGTAGCCGCCGTCGTTGAAGACGATGTTGACGCGCGCGTGCGTCCGCTCGCCGGAAGTCCAGACGCGCACGGCCGTCTGGTCGGAGCGCAGCGTGTAAGGCACCCACTGCTCGGTCTGCGCCGAGGCCGCGGGCGCGGTCGCGAGTAGTAGCAGAAGGGAGAGGATGACAGGCGTGCGAGTACGCATGAGTAACACTCCTTTAATCGTCAATCGTAAATCGTAAATCGTGAATCGTGGTTGCCGCACATCCGGCCCGAGTGGTTAATCGAAAGCTGAGCGATGCTCAAGCCACATCGATTGACGATTTACGATTCACGATTTACGGCCTTTCTTCTCGTTCAGAAAAGAACCTTCACCGCGAGTTGAATCGAGCGCGGGCCGCCGACCTGATAGAGCGGGGAGAGTCCGCCGTTGGCGCCGCCCGCGCCGAGGCTACGGGCGAGCGTCTGCGTGCTCAGGCCGAAGCGCGGGTTGGCGAGGTCGGCGACGGGGTCGCCGAAGCTCGGGCGGTTGAACAGGTTGAAGACCTCGGCGCGCAGTTGGAGACGCGCGCGCTCCGAGAGCCGGAACTCGCGCCGGAGCGCCAGATCGATTTGCGAGAAGCCAAAGCCGCGCACGGCGTTGCGGCCGAGCGTCCCCTGCCGCCCAAAGACCTGCACGAAGGCCGCGCGGTTCAGACGCCGCCCGCCGGGCGCTTC
>DASVES010000164.1:0-9408 GCA_036380435.1 Pyrinomonadaceae bacterium
CTAAAATCAGGCACGTTCGCGGGAGGTCCTACTGACGGGCGCACCAGCCGTGCCAGGGAGGAGTTAAACCCTGGTTCGCGCCGGGTGAAATGAGATGAGCCGAGCCGGACTCGAACCGGCGACCCGCTGGTTAAAAGCCAGCTGCTCTACCAGCTGAGCTATCGGCCCGTGAATTAAAAGTGATTATAGTGGCAGTCAACTTATTATTCAACAACGTGTCATAGGCGGCTTATAATGCGGGCGCTGTTTTCGTTCTAACCTCACTGTGAAGGAACGGGGACGTTGAGATGCGCGAACTCGCAAAACGTTGCGCCAGATGTGGATCGGTCAAAGCGGCCGGCGACTTCAATAAAAATAGATCGAAGAAGGACGGCCTCCAGCACTATTGCCGCGTCCTTCATCCAGCGGAGGTTCTTGAAGAGGTCGTGACAGTTGTCATTGCCGCCGTTCTTCCTGGTCTTGGACATGTACTGATTCATGGGAATGATTCCCGCGTCGGCGTCAAGTCCGGGGTTCGTGAAGTGGTCAACGAGGTGATAGGGCAGGACGAAGACTTCCGGCATGGCACAACCTCCTCAAGCTGGGTGACGATATCATCGCCGACAAGCAAGGGGCGGCGATCTCTCATGTTGCGCGAGGGATGAGCCGGGCGGGATTCGAACCTGCGGCCCGCCGGTTAAAAGCCGGCCGCTTCAACCGTCGAAAGATTATTCTTTAAGCCAACCGGCGAGCGCCGAGTCCTGGCAGACGACCGTCTGGTCGCGCTCGGGGCCGGTGGAGATGAGGCCGATCTCGACGCCGATGCGCTCGGAGAGGAAGCGGACGTAATCCTGTGCGCGGGGCGGGAGCGCGTCGAAGTCGGTGGCGCCGACGGTCGAGGTGTTCCAGCCCGGTAGGGTTTCGTAGACCGGCTCGACGCGGCGCAGGTCGTGCGAGACGGGGGGGAAGGTTTCGAGGTCGCGGCCGTCGAGACGGTAGCCGACGCAGACCTTGATGTGGTCGAGGGCGTCGAGCACGTCGAGCTTGGTCAGCGCCACGGAGTCGAAGCCGTTGATCTCGGCGGCGTAGTTGGTGGCGAAGGCGTCGAACCAGCCGCAGCGGCGGGGCCGTCCCGTGGAGACGCCGTACTCGCGCCCGCGCTCGCGGATGAGCTGGCCCAACTCGGCCTCGCCTTCCAACATTTCGGTCGGGAAGGGGCCTTCGCCGACGCGCGTCGTGTAGGTGCGGACGATGCCGAGCACGCCCGTGATGCGGTGCGGCGGAATGCCGAGACCGACGGAGACGCCGCCCGAGGTCGTCGAAGAAGAAGTGACGAACGGGTAGGTGCCGTGGTCAACGTCTAAGAGCGCGGCCTGCGCGCCCTCGACGAGGATCGAGCGCCCTTCGCGCGCGGCGCGGTTGAGGTAGTGCGCCGTGTCGGCGATGTAGGGCGCGAGGCGTTCGGCGTGTGGGTAGAACTCGTCGAAGACCGTGTCGGGGTCGAGCGGCTGGCCGCCGTAGGCGCGGATGATGTGGTTGGCGTCTTCGAGGTTGCGCTCGATGCGCTTGCGCAGGACTTCCGGGTTGGCGGCGTCGGCCACGCGGATGCCGCGCCGGCCCGCCTTATCCTCGTAGGCCGGGCCGATGCCGCGCAGGGTCGTCCCCACGCGCTCGTTGCCGAGGCGCTCCTCGCTCGTGTGGTCGAGCGCGCGGTGATAGGGGAGGATGAGGTGCGCGCGCGAGCTGACCATGACGCGCTCGGGTGTGACTTCCACGCCCTGTGAGGCGAGACGGTCGGCCTCCTCGAAGAAGGCCTTCGGGTCGATGACCATCCCGTTGCCGAGCACGCACATCACCCCGTCGTGGACGATGCCCGACGGGACGAGGTGGAGCGCGAAAGAGCGTTCGCCCACCTGCACCGAGTGCCCCGCGTTGTGCCCGCCCTGGAAGCGGGCCACCACGTCGAAGCGCCCGGCCAGCAGATCGACGATCTTGCCCTTGCCCTCGTCGCCCCACTGCGCGCCCGTGACAACAATAATCCGAGACATGGTGATAAGTGATAAGTGATGAGTGATAAGAGAGAGAAGACAGGTTTTGTCTTATCACTCATCACTCATCACTCATCACGTCCTTTCAGCTTGCCTTCTCCAGCTTGATCGGCCGCTCGATAAAGTAGAAGCTGCACTGGCCGCGGACTTCGTCGAGGTCGCGGCGCTCGATGGGATAGAGACGGCACTGATCGGGGCGGTCTTCGTAGATGCCGCAGGTGGTCGTAAAGTCGTCGTGCTTCTTGAGGAAGGGGCACTTGAAGAGAATTTCGCAGCAGGCGCCGCAGCGGTTGCAGTCGCCCCGGCGCAGCTCGAGCGCCTCATCGACCTCCTCCTTGCGGAAGCGGATGTTGACGAAGCGTCGGAGCTTGCCCTGCACCTGGCGCGCGCGGAACTTGCCCTCCTCGACGGCGCGCGTGCGCTTGGCCGCGAGCCGCTCCTCGAAGGTGCGCCGTTGTGCCGCGCGAATGCGAACGCTGTGTGATGGTTTCATCGCGTCTATAGCCCGCCGGGCGCGCCCGCTCGTCCTGTCTCACTTCGGACGCGCCGCCGGCGCGCGGGTATAACCGCTCCGGCCCTCAAACACACGACGGCGCGAGCGCGCGTCCATATAAAAAACACCGCCCGCGCCGTCAGTCTCGCCCGCGGCGCGTCAGCCCGCGCCGACCGCCCCGCCGATGTGCTTCTCGATCATGCGCGAGATGGCCTCCTTCGAGGTCGCGCCCACCACTCGCTCCTCCTCCTTGCCGTTCTTGAAGAGAATCAGCGTCGGGATGCCCTTGATGCCGTAGCGCTGCGAGGTCGCCGGGTTGTCGTCCACGTTCAGTTTGACGACGCGCGCGCCCTGCGCGAACTTCTCGGCCACGGCCTCGACCGTCGGCGCGAGCATCCGGCACGGCGCGCACCACGCGGCCCAGAAGTCTACGAGCACGGGCTTGTCCGACTTGAGAACGTCCGACTCGAAGTTGGTGTCGCTAACGTCGTTAACATGTTCGCTCATGTAATATCTCCTTCTCGTTCCAAATCTCCGACGGCCATTTCGGGACATCAAACGCGCGCCGTCGTGTCACCTCTGTCCGCGATAACCGGCCCACTACTTTAGATGCAACACGGGTGCACCGCCATTCTACAACGAGGCGACCCGCCGATAAATCTCCAGATACCTGCGCGCCGCGGCCGACCATGAATTGTCCTCGCGCATCCCGTTCAACTGGACGTGACGCCACAGCGCCGGCTGCCCGTAGCAGTGAAGCGCCTCGTGGAGTGCGCCCATCATCGCGTCGGCCGTGTAGGGGCCGAACTTGAAGCCGGCGCCGGCGCCGCGCGAGCGGTCGAAGTGCTCCACCGTGTCGTCGAGGCCGCCCGTGGCGCGCACCACGGGGACGGTGCCGTAGCGCATGCTGTACATCTGGTTCAACCCGCACGGCTCGTACTGCGAGGGCATCAGGAAAATGTCCGCCCCGGCCTCGATCTGATGCGCGAGCGGCTCGTTGAAGCCGCGGTAGACGCCGACGCGGCGCGGCGCGTGCTCGTGCAAAGCCTGCAAAAAATCTTCGTACTCGCGCGAACCCGAACCCAGAAAGACCAGAAAAGCGCCCGTCTCCAAAAGTCGCCCGGCCGCCTGCTTGATGAGATCGAAGCCCTTCTGCGGCGTCAGGCGCGAGACAGTGGCGACGATGGGCCGATGCAACTCCTCCTCGGGCAGCCCGAAGCGCCGCAGCAGGTCGCGCTTGCACTCGCGCTTGCCCGAGAGGTCTGCCGCCGAGTAGTGGGCCGCGAGGTGCGGGTCCGTTCCGGGGTTCCAGACCTCGTAATCGACGCCGTTGGTGATGCCGATGAGCCGGTCGCGGCGCTGGCGCAGGAGCCATTCGAGGCCGTAGCCGTGCTCGCGCGTCTGTATCTCCTGCGCGTAGCGGCGGCTGACGGTCGAGAGCGCGTCGGCCGTCATCAGTCCGGCCTTCATGGCCGAGGCCACGTTGTTCGACAGAAAGACGTTCGTCTCTTCGCCGGGCCGGAAGCCGAGCCGCCACAACTCCGTGGGGTCGAACATGCCCTGAAAGGCCAGATTGTGAATCGACAAAAGCGTGCGCGTCTCCGAGAGGTAACCGCCCCACGGCCGGCCCGCGCGAATCCAGGCGGAGGCGAAGCCGCACTGCCAGTCGTTCATGTGGACGATGTCGGGGGCCTCGCCGAGCCGGCCGAGGAGCGTCAGCGCCGCGCGGCTAAAGAAGGCGAAACGCTCGTGGTCGTCTCGATGGCCGTAAATCGTCGCGCGCATGAAGTACTCGGGCGCGTCGATGAGAAACGTCGGGGCGCCCGCCGCCTCGCTGTACCAGACCCATGTGCGGCGAATCCGGCCGAGCCATTCCACGTCCAGATTGTCAAAGATCGGCTGCGCGCTCAGGAGGTCGCGCTTCGTCTCACCGTAGAGCGGCGTGACGAGTGTTACGTCCGCCTCGCCCGTCTCGATCAGGGCTTTCGGAAGCGCGCCCGAAACGTCCCCCAGACCTCCCGTTTTCGAGTACGGAACCGCCTCGGACGATAAAAACGCGACGCGCAACTTTTTCAGACACTTCGCCCCGAGAGGAGACGCCTTCCTGACTCATCGAATTGGTAAAGCTTGGAGGGAATACTATGCCAAAAGACGTGATAAGTGACAAGTGATGAGTGATAAGAAAGAGAAGACGGTTGTTGTCTGATCACTTATCACTCATCACTTGTCATCGGCTCTTACGTCTGCATCGAGGCGAGGAACTCGGAGTTTGTCTTGGTCTTGCCGAGGCGTTCGAGGACGACCTCCATCTGCTCGACGGGCGAGAGCGGGTTGAGCACCCTCCGCATCACCCAGATGCGATTGAGGTCTTCCTTCGAGATCAGCAACTCCTCCTTGCGCGTGCCGGAGCGCTGGAGGTCGATGGCCGGGAAGAGGCGCTTGTCGGAGAGGCGGCGGTCGAGGTGTATCTCGGAGTTGCCCGTGCCCTTGAACTCCTCGAAAATCACGTCGTCCATGCGCGAGCCGGTGTCGATGAGCGCGGTGGCGATGATGGTCAAGGAGCCGCCCTCCTCGATGTTGCGCGCCGCGCCGAAGAAACGCTTGGGGCGCTGGAGGGCGTTGGCGTCGATACCGCCCGAAAGGATTTTGCCGGAGGGCGGGACGACGGCGTTGTGTGCGCGGGCGAGGCGGGTGAGTGAGTCGAGCAGGATGACCACGTCACGTTTGTGTTCGACGAGGCGCTTGGCCTTCTCGATCACCATGTCGGCGACCTGCACGTGGCGGGTCGGCGGCTCGTCGAAGGTCGAGGAGATGACCTCGCCCTGCACCGAGCGCTGCATGTCCGTGACCTCCTCGGGGCGCTCGTCGATGAGCAGCACGATGAGCGAGACCTCGGGGTGGTTCTGCGACACCGAGTTGGCGATGGCCTGAAGCATCATCGTCTTGCCCGTGCGGGGGGGCGCGACGATGAGCGCGCGCTGGCCCTTGCCGAGCGGGGTGACGAGGTCGATGACGCGCCCGACGATGTGGTCGGCGTTGGTCTCCATCCGCAGTTGCGACTCCGGGTAGAGCGGCGTCAGGTTGTCGAAGAAGACCTTGTCGCGCGTCTCGCCGGGCGCTTCAAAGTTGATGGCCTCGACCTTGATGAGCGCGAAGTAACGCTCGCCCTCCTTGGGCGGGCGAATCTGCCCCGAGACGGTGTCGCCTGTCCGCAGGTCGAACTTGCGTATCTGCGAGGGGCTGACGTAGATGTCGTCGGGGCCGGGCAGATAGTTGTACTCGGGCGCGCGCAGGAAGCCGAACCCGTCGGGCAGGGTTTCCAAAACGCCCTCGGAGAAGATGAGGCCGCTCTTCTCGGTTTGCGCGGCGAGGACCTTGAAGATCAGCTCCTGCTTACGCATGCCTGTGGCGCCGGGCACGTCGAGGTCTTTGGCGATCTGCGTCAGCTTGGAGATGGACATCTCCTTGAGCGTCGCCAGGTTGAAGGTCGAGCCGTCGAAGACGAAGCCGATGCCGTCATCGCCATCGCCCTCACCGCCCTCGCCTTCGCGGTCCGTCCCGATATCCACGTCCGGCGGCGGAGGAGGCGGCGGCTCGATGGCGGCGGTCGCCTTGACGGCCGCATCGGCGTCGGCGCCGTTCGCGTTGTCGGATGACTTAATAGTGCGTGTTCTGCGTGTTGACATTTCCGTTCTTCTTTTGTGGGCGCCGCCTCGACCGAGCGGGCAGCGCCGGGATTTCATTCAAGAGTGCGTGGAAGCGCCTGATCGATGGGCGCTCCCGTTTGTCTTCGCGTCGATATTGGCGCGTGCCTGTTGGCTGGCGCGCCGCGGCCGTTTCGTTGAAATGATTGCCGATGCCGTCCGGGGGTGATGCCTCTGGGGCGCGCCGTTTTTTCGGGGCGCGTCGGGTAGGGCCGCGAGCCCTGTGGCTCGGCGCGGGCGGCCTGCCGTGAGACCCCGCGCGCTTCGGTGGCGCCCCACTCACCGGGGCGCCGGTTAATCTTCAAATCCTCTCGGGTGTCGTCGCTGGCATTTTTGATGCGCGGCAAGCCCGCCCGTGTTCGCTTCGCGCTCTACGAAGTGGGGATTTTTGAGGCGGCCAGGGCCTCTTCGATAGCGCGCCAGACGGATTCGCGTCCGCGTCCCGTCACAGCGGAGTAGGCGACGATCTCACTCGCCCCATCATCCCCCACCCCAAGTATGCGGTGAGCGCGCGCGAGGGATTTGCGCAACTCGTTTGCGGAAAGCTTGTCAGACTTCGTGGCCACCGTCACAGACGCACGTCCATGAAACTCAAGCCACTCCCTGAGCTGTAAGTCCAATTTTGTGGGATCGTGACGCGAATCTACAATGTGAATTGATAGCACAAGCGACGTGCGCTTGGCAAGGTATTCGGTGACGAGGTGGCCCCACTCGCGGCGCACTTCCTGCGGGACGCGAGCGTATCCATAGCCCGGCACATCGACGAAATAAAAGCGCCGGTTGATGAGGAAATAGTTGAGCGACTGGGTGCGCCCCGGCGTCGAGGAGGTGCGCGCCAGTCCCTTCACGCCGAGGAGCGAATTCATCAAACTCGACTTCCCCACGTTCGAGCGCCCGAGGAAGGCAACCTCCGGCAGAGAGTCGCGCGGCCACTGCGACTCCTCGAAGGCACTCTTGACGAAATCCGCGCTCGCGACTTTCATAAAAACAAACTTAAAGCGTGAATTAACTCAACTCACGAAACCTCTTCGCACCCCGGCGGCGAGCCATGAACGACGTGACGCGGGCGCGCGCTTCAAACTAGAGTTGGACGGTGCTGTTTGTTGAAGGAAGCAAAAGGGGAACTTGGGCGAGGCTCAGATAAAAATAAAACGCCGTGCGGACGACTCCGGCCAGAGTCGTCCGCACGGGCATTGTGGCGTGTCAGTCGGCCATCGTCGGCGTACCCTGCGTGGGCGTGTCGGTCGTCCAGACGGGCGGGTGCTCGGCGCCGCTGCCTTCGCCGGCGCTCGTGGGGCACGCCTCTTCGAGGGCGAGCGCGATGACCTCGTCAATCGTCTCGACGAGCTGGACGCGCAACTCGGAGCGCACCTCCTCGGGCACCTCCAACAAGTCCTTCTCGTTGTCCTTCGGGATGAGCACGCTCGTGATGCCGAAGCGGTGCGCGGCCAGCAACTTCTCCTTGATGCCGCCGACGGGCAGCACCTTGCCGCGCAGGGTGATCTCGCCGGTCATCGTCACGTCGTTGCGGACGGGGACGCGCATCAGCGCCGAGGCCATCGCCGTGGCGATGGTCACGCCCGCCGACGGGCCGTCCTTCGGGATCGCGCCCTCGGGGATGTGGATGTGGAGGTCGCGCTTGCGGATGAAATCGAGGTTGACGCCCAGACGCTCGGCGCGCGCCTTGATGCAGGTGAGCGCGGCCTGCGCCGACTCCTGCATCACCTCGCCGAGCTTGCCGGTGAGTCTGACGCCGCCGCGGCCGTTTGTCAGCGTCGCCTCGATCTGGAGGACTTCGCCGCCGACCTCCGTCCACGCCAGCCCCACGGCCAGACCGATCTCGCTGGTGGCGTGCGCCGTGAGTTGCCGGAACTTGATGGGGCCGAGCATTTCGCGCACGCGCTCGGCCGTCAACACCTCGCGGAACTCCGCGCCGTGGCTCTCGCCGACGAGCTTGCGGGCCGTCTTCCGCATGCACGAGCCGACCTCGCGTTCGAGGTTGCGCACCCCGGCCTCGCGCGTGTAGTGGCGGATGATTTCGAGGATGCCCTCGTCGGTGAAGTCTACCTGCTCGGGCTTGATGCCGCTCCCCTCGGCCTGCTTGACGACGAGGTGGCGCTTGGCGATCTGCAACTTCTCGCGCTCGGTGTAGCCCGACAGGCGGATAATTTCCAGACGGTCTTGCAGCGCGGGCGGGATCGTGTGCAGCACGTTGGCCGTGGCGATGAAGAAGACCTTCGAGAGGTCGTACTCCACGTCGAGGTAGTGATCCTGAAACGTGTTGTTCTGTTCTGGGTCGAGGACTTCCAAGAGGGCGGCCGACGGGTCGCCGCGGAAGTCTGCGCCGAGCTTGTCCACTTCGTCGAGGAGGATGAGCGGGTTGACGGTGCCGGCCTTCTTCATCATCTGGATGATCTGGCCGGGGAGCGCCCCGATGTAAGTGCGCCGGTGCCCGCGCACCTCGGCTTCGTCGCGCACGCCGCCCAGAGAGAGACGCACGAACTTGCGTCCCGTGGCGCGGGCGATGGACTTGCCCAGAGAAGTCTTGCCGACGCCCGGCGGGCCGACGAAGCAGAGGATCGAGCCTTTGGGATTTTTGACGAGCTGACGCACCGCGAGATATTCGAGGATGCGCTCCTTGACCTTCTCAAGACCGAAGTGGTCTTCGTTTAAGATGTCTTCGGCGCGCGACAGGTCTTTGAGGTCTTTCGTCTTCTGCTTCCAGGGCACGCTCAGGAGCCAGTCGATGTAGGTGCGCGAGACCGTGCCCTCGGCCGACATCGGCGGCATGGCTTCGAGGCGGTGGAGTTCCTGGAGGGCTTTCTCCTTCGCCTCCTCGGTCATGCCGGCCTCGTCGATGCGCTTGCGGAGGTCTTCGAGTTCGGCCTTCTCGTCCTTGCGGCCAAGCTCCTTGTGGATGGCCTTGATCTGCTCGTTGAGGTAGTACTCTTTCTGCGCGCGCTCCATCTGCCGCTTGACGCGGGCCTGAATGGTGCGGTCGAGCTGCCGCTTATCCACCTCGACTTCGAGCAGCTCGACGAGACGCTGAAGGCGGCCCGTCGTGGAGAAGATTTCCAGAAGACCCTGCTTGTCCTCGACGGAGATTTTGATCTGGGAAGCCAAGGCGTCGGCGAGGTGCGAGGAATCCTGATTGCGGAGCGCGGTCTGGAGCGCGTCCGTTTGC
>DASVES010000165.1:0-4342 GCA_036380435.1 Pyrinomonadaceae bacterium
CAGGTCGAACCTGATCTCCCTGTATTGGATCTGCCCCGTCCAGTAGCGATAGACCTCCGTGCCCTGAAAGTCGTAAGTCAGCGCGTCGCCGCCGAAGAACTCCTGCATCCCGGCGTGGAAGATGAGCGTCCCGACGGCGACTCGGACGAGGACGCCGAGGACGAAGACGCGCAGCAGGAAGCGCCCGCCCGCGCGGTTGATGAGCGCCCCGCAGGGAACGGCGAGGGCCATGCAGAGGAGCAGGGCGGCGGCCCCGTCACTCCCCGTGAGGTAGACGACGGCGGCCGCCAGCCCGAGCGTCAGCAGTATGATCAGCGCGTTCATGGCTTCGGTTGCGCGGGGCACTGCGGCGCGCCCTTTTGCGTTATCTCACAAGACCCGCGCGGGCCTCACGCCGCAGGCACGCCAGATGTTACTTCAAACATTTACGAAAGCTAAGCGGCGCGGGCCGTGGCTCCCGGCGACGGCCCGCGGGGCCGAGGCGTCAGGCTTCCTGTGTGGTGGGAAGCAGGTCTCTCCCCGACTGTTCCCGACGCCTCTCCGCCAGCGCGTGGTAGAGCTGCACGGCCCCGCCCGCGCCGAGGACGATGAGGGGCATCCAGAAGGAGTAGCGCAGGCGATAGAGGGCGCCGACGTTGACGACCACCAGCCCGAGCGCCGCCGCGCCGACGAGCGCCACTATGAGCAGCAGCCACACGGACAGGCTTCGGCGCTGACTCCAGAGGCCGTAGAGTGTGAAGAGCTGCAACACGTACATGAGCAGCGTCTCCGCCCCGCTCAGCATCCGCCCGGCCCGGCCCGTGTGGGCCCCGGGCGCGAACCACATGTCGGGCAGCGGCGCCAGCAGCCCGACCATCAGGGCGCGCGGCAGGTGGCGCACGAGACCGGCCGCGTCGTCGAAACTCACGTCGGCATCGACGTTCGAGCCGGCGTTCGGGTATGAGCGGGCGAACGCGACGCGCAGACGGGCCACGCGGTCGGCGGGCGAATTGCCCTGCTGAGCCTTCGCGGCGTTCACGGAAGACGACGGCGCGACAACAGAGGATGACGGCGCGGCGGCGACGACGACGGCGGGTTTCGCCTGCACACTCCTGCGCGCGTAGATCACGCGCGGCGCGCCCACGGCCAGCAACAGCATCAGCGCCGCCCCGGCCAGATTCCAACGGGCGGCCCGCCCGTGAGCGAACTGCCGGATTAAGACCAGCACCGTGCCGATCAAGGCGACGGCCAGCGTCAGCTCCCCGTTTTCGCTTCTCACGACCCACAGCAGCGTGCAGAGCGCCCCGCCCGCCAGTCCCCAGAGGAGTGCGCCGCGCGCCGGGTGGTCTTTCGTCAGCCAGCGCAGGTTGACTGTCAGCAGGGCCAGCATGGCCGCGATGTAGAGCGGGTCTTTGAGCAGTTGGGTCGTGTGCAGCAGAAACGACGGCCAGAGCGCGACGATCCAGGCGGCGACTATTCCTGCGCGCTCGCCGAACGCCTCCTCGCCCAGCTTGAAGACCAGGTACACGATGGCGACGTAGTAGAACAGGTTCAGCGGCTCGGCGCTCAGCGTGCTGAAGCCGAAGATGGGGCTTAAGACGGCGAAGGAGACGGAGTAGATTTTGACGTGGAGCGGGTAGTTGGCGGCGAGCCAGACGGAGGGGCCTTCGCGCGTGAGCATGTCCACGAGCGCCCTGACCTCCGACATGTAGGCGATGCCGTCGGAGGCGAAGCGCAGACCCGTCCCGTGGGGGTCGAACAAGGCGGCGAGGACTGCGTAGCGGCCAATCAGGAAAACGGCCAGTGCCAACCCGAGGTGTATCAACACCGCCCCCGCGATCAAACGCTGGCGGCCCTGTTTAATGAACAAAATATTATCTCCGGCGCTGCTTTATGAGTTTTTGTACCATAAGTGGTGTGGCGACACCAGAAGGGTGTGGGAAGGGTCGCCGTGCCGGCGCCGCGCGCGCGGGCGCTTTTCACGTGGGGCGGCTGATGTTAGTTTTGTGCGCGCTCTGGCGAAACAACTATAGCTCTTTGCGGATGGGCGCGTCCGTCCGCCACAGGACTGAAGAGAACACGGACTAAACGGATGAAGACGGATGAAGACGGATTGAATCCGTGCTCATCCGCCTTATCCGTTTAATCCGTGTTGCCTCCTCGCCCGCCCCAGACCTTATGAGCACCTTCCGCGAGCCAGACTCGCCGGCCGCCGCCGCCGCGCAGACCGCCGAGGGCGAGCGGCGGCAGGTGATCCGCTCGGCGGGCGTCGTCTCCGTCGCCGTGCTGGCCTCGCGCGTGCTGGGGCTGGTGCGCGAGCAGGTGTTCGCCGCCTACTTCGGCGCCGGCTTCCTCAACGACGCCTTCCAGGTGGGCCTGCGCATACTCGGCCCCCTGCGCGACCTCTTCGCCGAGGGCGCGCTCTCCGTCGCCTTCGTCAAGACCTTCACCGACTACTGCGTCCGCCGCGGCGAAGAGGAAGCGTGGCGTCTCGCGAGCATGGTCTTAAACGCGCTGCTGGTCGTCTTAAGCGTCGTCGTCCTCGCCGGAATCTTCTTCGCCCCGCAGATCGTCGCCCTCATCGCCGGCGACTTCCCCGCGGAGAAGGCCGCGCTCGCTGTCACGCTCACCCGCATCATGTTCCCCTTCCTGTTGCTCATCGCACTCGCCGCCGTGGCGATGGGCGTGCTCAACACGAAGGGCCGCTTCGCCGTCCCGGCATCGGCCTCGTTGATGTTCAACGTCGGCTCCATCGCCGGCGGACTCCTCTTCGCCTACTGGCTGAGCGGCGGCGGCTGGACGAGCGTGCGCGACCCCGGAGCCGTGCCCGAATCGGCCGCGCAGTGGGCCATCATTGGCATGGCCATCGGCACGCTCATCGGCGGCGGCCTCCAGTTCCTCGTCCAGTTGCCCTCGCTGCTCGGAGTCGGGTTTCACTACCGCCCCTTGCTGAGCTTCACCGACCCGGGCGTGCGACAGGTGATGCGCCTGATGGGGCCGGCCGTCGTCGGCACGGCCGCCGTGCAGGTCAACGTGCTCGTCAACACCTACTTCGCGGCGAGCATCGATGGCGGCCCGTCGTGGCTCGGCTATGCGTTCCGGCTGATGCAGTTTCCCATCGGACTCTTCGGCATCGCGGTGGGCACGGCCGTCTACCCGACCATCACGCGCTACGCCGTCGAGGACAACCAGCACGGTTTCCGCTCGATGCTCTCCTCCTCGCTCGGACTCGTCTTCCTCCTGAGCGTCCCCTCGGCCTGCGGCCTCATCGTCCTCGCCCGGCCCATCGCCGCGCTCATCTACGAGCGCGGCGCTTTCACGTCGAGCGACACGCGAATGGTCGCGGCCGCGCTCGCCGCCTACGCCGTGGGGCTGGCCGGCTACGCCGCCATCAAGGTTCTGCTCCCCGCCTTCTACGCGCTCGGCGACGCGCGCACGCCGATGCTCACGAGCCTGCTCTCGATTGTCGTCAACGTCGCGCTGGGCAGTATGCTGATGGACTGGCTCTCCGGCTACGGCGTGACGGCGGAGACGCCGCGCGGCTACGCCCACGCCGGCCCGGCGCTGGCGACCTCCTGCGTCGTCCTCCTGAACTTCGCGGCGCTCTCTCTGCTCATGCGGCGCAAGCTCAGGCGTCTGGAGGGGCGGCGCATCCTCTCGTCGTTTGCGCGCATCGCGCTGGCCTCGACGGCGCTCTCTCTGGCCAGCCACCTCACCTACCGCGCGCTCGCGGCGGCGCTCGGCGAAGCCAGCCTCGGCGCGCGGCTCGCGGTCGTGGCCGGCTCAATCGCCGTCGGCGGCGCGGTCTTCTTCGCGTCGGCGCGGCTGCTCTCGGTGCGGGAGTTGTCGATGGCCGTGGGGGCGATTACCGAACGGCTCAGGAAGGGCGGGAAGGACTAGCGCCGGGGCGGCGCGCGCACTCTTTTCAGAAACCTATCTTCTCCGACAAATGGTCGGCAATCGACTCCCACTCCTGCGCCTGCTTGCGCCGGGCCATGGCCAGCGCCGTCGCGCGCTGATTCCGCAAGTTGGCCGCTCGGGCCTCCAGCCGCTTGTCGTCCCTGCTCTCCCTGGCGATGACGAGGCCGACGGAGGCGAAGATGAAGTAGAAGACGAGCAGTTGCGAGCGCTGCCGATAGGCCGTCCCGACGTTGCCCTGAAAGACCGAATACGCCAGCGTCAGCATCGTCGTGAACACCAATATCGGCAACGCCTGCCGCATCCGGTAGCGCACGGTGAACCACAGCCCGACGACGAGGAAGGGGAAAGCCCCCCACCACACCAGCATCTCGGGCAGCGTCAGGCTCTGCCGCAGGTTGACCAACTGCCACGGGAACGGCGCGAACAACAGGTAGATCATCCC
>DASVES010000166.1:0-4835 GCA_036380435.1 Pyrinomonadaceae bacterium
GACTGTGCGCCGCCCGTGCCGGTCGCGGCGACGCCGCCGAGCGTCGCGCGCCCGTCGTCGGGCGGGTCGAGTGGGAGCCATTGTCGCGCGAGCGCGAGTGCGCCGTTAAAGTGGACGAGCGTCGTGCCGGCGCGGGCAGTGGCGACGAGGTCTGCCGGCTCGTGCTCGATGACGCCGGTGAGGCGCGTTGTGTTGACAACGACGCGGCCGGCGCACGCGAGCGTGTTACCGGCGTCAGTCCAAGTCTCGCCGCCAGCGGGCACGACCGGCCAGCCCGTGCCCCCGGTCAGCCTCAAAACTTCGCGCACTTCCGCCGTCGTACACGGCGCGGCCACGACCGACTCACCCCTGAGCGAGACGTTCTGCGGCCCAACGACTTCGGCCAGCGCGTCGAGCGCCTTCGCCGGCTCGAACCGGCCACGCGCACCGCGCGCGCGCGTGGCAACAGTGACGTGCGTTGAAGAGACGTGAGTTGAAGTTGAAGAAGCGTCGGCGTCCGCGCGCGTCGCGGCGTGGGCCTCTATGTGCGTCGCGGCGCGGGCGTTCGCGTTCGCCGACGCGCCCACCTGCGACAGACCTTTACCAACATCTCGCGCTTCACCGGCCGTCCTCGCTTCATCCCCGTCGTGTCCTCCTCCTTCCTTGCTTCGCACCGCGCCGCGAGACGCGACGGCGCGGGCTTCGCCGCAGCCGCGCGGGGCGGGGATGACTTTGCCGGGGTTGCACAAGCCCAACGGGTCGAAGGCGGATCGCACTTCGAGCATCGCGCGGAGCGTATCTGATGAGAAGACGAGCGGCAGGTAATCGCTCTTGTCGAGGCCCGTGCCGTGCTCGCCCGTGATGGTGCCGCCGGCGCGCACGCAGGTCTCCATAATCTCGCGGCCGGCTTCCTTGACGCGCGCGACCTCGTCGGCGTTGCGCGCGTCGAAGCAGATGTACGGGTGGAGGTTGCCGTCGCCGGCGTGGAAGACGTTGGCGACGCGCAAGCGATATTTAGCTCCGATGCGATAAGTGTCGGCAAGCACTTCGGGCAGACGCGAGCGCGGGACGACGGCGTCCTGCAACATGAGGTCGGGCGTGATGCGGCCCATCGCGCCGAAGGCGCCCTTACGCGCCGCCCACAGTTTCTGTCGCTCTCCCTCGTCGCGCGCGCGCCGACAAGTGCGCGCGCCGTGACGCCGGCAGATGTTCTCCACGCGAGCCGTCTCAGCGTCGAGGCCCGCCTCCAGTCCGTCGAGTTCGACGAGCAGCGCGGCCTCCGCGTCCGTTGGCAACCCCGCCGCGAAGACGCTGGCTTCGACGGCGCGGATGGTCGCGCCGTCAACCATCTCCAGCGCCGCCGGGATTAGCCCCTCGGCGATGATGGCCGAGACGGCGCGGCTTGCATCGTCGATGACGCGGAAGTCGGCGAGCACCGTGCGGACGGCCTGCGGCAGCGGCGTCAGACGAACACTCACTTCGGTCGCGATTCCGAACGTCCCTTCGGAGCCGACGAAGACACCGAGCAGATCGTAGCCGGGCGCGTCCGCCGAAGCGGCGCCGCCGAGGTCGATGACCTCACCGTCCGAAAGGACGACGCGCGCGGCCGCGACGTGATCGACCGTCGTGCCGTACTTGAGGCAATGGATGCCGCCGGCGTTCTCGGCGAGGTTGCCGCCGATGGTGCATGTGGCCTGACTCGAAGGGTCAGGCGCGTAGTGCAGGCCGTGGGGTGCGGCGGCGCGCGTCAGATGAGCGTTGACCACGCCGGTCTGGACGACGGCCAGACGGTTCGCCGCGTCGAGGCGAAGTATCTTTCGCATCCGCGCAAGCTCGATGACGACTCCGCCGCGCAGCGCGAGCGCGCCGCCCGAGAGGCCCGTTCCGGCTCCGCGCGGGGCGAAGGGCACGCCTTCGCGCGCGAGCACGCGCACGACGCCCGCGACCTCCTCGGTCGAGTCGGGGAAGACGACGGCGCGCGGTCGCGCCTTGTAATGCGTCAGGGCGTCGCACTCGTAGACGAGAAGTTCGTGCGGCTCCGCGAGGACGCGCCCGACGGCGGTTGCGGCGCGCAGTTGTTCGACCAGTGTGTCCACGAGATTCGGTTTGCGGGAGACCTTTTTTCTACCGGAAGGACAGGGCTAATGATACACTACGCGCGCTGCCTCGCGTAGCGCATCCTCATACGCGGTTGACGTGTTCACACGGCTCTTTTCCCATCAAAACAGGCGCGCCGCGCGGCCGGGGCCGGAGATGGGGCGGAGTCACCGAAGTAAGTGCGGGCCGCGCAACCGTCGAGCGGTAGACCTCACCGCCACGGCCGCTTTTGCACGGGAGCACAGATGTGGGAATTTAACGACAAGCGCGTTGCGCCGCGATTCACGACGCGCCTGCGGTGCCGACTTCTGTTCCCCGCCACGGAGTCGGCCGAGGGCGGCAGGCGTCACGCCCCCGCGGCGCCGCTCGTCGGCTACACGCGCGATGTCAGCTCCTCGGGGCTGGCCGTCATCGTCTCGAACATCAGCAGCGCCGGCGCCCATCTCACCGACTTGGACGCCACCGTGCTCGTCGAACTCGACCTCCCCTCGGGGCAGATCGAGGTGCAGACCGCTCCCGCCCGTATCGAGCGGCTGCCCGGCGGCGACGCCGACAGCGGTTATCTCGTCGGCCTGCGGATCACAAAGATTCACGAGAGCCTGCGGGCGCGCTTCGAGCAGTTCATCTACACACTGGGTTAGGGCCGGGACGAAGGGGAATCATTTCTGACATGAGAAAGAGCACGAGCGTGCGTCTCGCGGCCTGCGCCGCGCTGGCGTCGATTGTTTTCAGCGCCCCCGCACGCTGCCAGGAGATGAAGGCCAGCCTGATCATCACGAACGCCAACGTCCGCACGATGGACGCGAAGCGCCCGGAGGCGCAGGCCGTCGCCGTCTTCGGCAACCGCGTCGCGGCGGTCGGCTCGACGGCCGAGGTCGAACGCCTGAAGGGGCCGGCGACACGCGTCATAGACGCCGGCGGCGCGCTCGTCCTCCCCGGCTTCAACGACTCGCACACACACTTCCTCGGCGGCGGCTTCCAGCTCTCCAGCGTTGACCTGCGCGATGCCGCCACCCCGCAAGAGTTCGCCGAGCGCATCCGCGCCTTCGCCGCGAAGACGCCCAAGGGACGCTGGGTCACGGGCGGCGACTGGGATCACGAACGCTGGCCCGGCGCACCGCTCCCGACAAGAGAACTCATCGACTCGTTCACGCCTGACACGCCCGTCTTCGTCAGCCGACTCGACGGCCACATGGCCCTCGCCAACACACACGCGCTCCGCCTCGCGGGCGTGACCAAAGAGACTAAAGACCCGCCCGGCGGTCTCATCGTCCGCGACCCCAAGACCGGCGAGCCGACCGGCATCCTCAAAGACAACGCGATGAGCTTTGTCTTCTCGAAAGTCCCCGACGCGTCCTTCGAGGAGAAACTGACGGCCGCGCGCGCCGCCACCGAGCACGCCGCGCGCCTCGGCGTCACCAGCGTGCAGGACATGTCGGCCGGCTCGGACGTTTCCGTCTATCAGACGTTGCTCGACCGCGGCGAGTTGAAGACGCGCGTCTACGCCGTTGCCCCGCTCGGCGCGTGGAAGCGGCTCGCCGACGTGGGCGTGCGCGCAAACTTCGGCGGCGACATGCTCCGCATCGGCGGCCTCAAAGCCTTCTCCGACGGCAGCCTCGGCTCGACCACCGCGCTCTTCTTCGAGCCTTACAACGACGCGCCCGAGACGCGCGGTCTGGGGAGCGGCCTCGCCGAAGGCGAGATGCTGGGGCGCGTCCAGTCGGCCGACGCGGCCGGACTTCAGGTGATGATCCACGCCATCGGCGACCGCGCCAACGACCAGATTCTCTCGATCTACGAACAGGTCGCGCGCGAACACGGCGAGCGCGACCGCCGCTTCCGCATCGAGCACGCACAGCACCTCCGGCGCGAGGAGATTCGTGAGTTCGCCCGCCAGAAGGTCGTCGCCTCGATGCAGCCCTACCACGCCATCGACGACGGCCGCTGGGCCGAGAAGCGCATCGGCCCCGAGCGCATCAAGGGCACCTACGCCTTCCGCGCGCTCCTCGACGCCGGCGCCGTGCTCGCCTTCGGCTCCGACTGGACGGTTGCCCCACTCGACCCCATCTTAGGCGTCTACGCCGCCGTCACCCGCCGCACGCTCGACGGCAAGAACCCGAAAGGGTGGGTGCCCGAGCAGAAGATCACCGTCGAAGAGGCCGTGCGCGCCTACACCTTCGGCTCCGCCTACGCCGAGTTCGCCGAAAAAGTTAAAGGCGCAATCATGCCGGGGATGCTCGCCGACATCGTCATCCTCGACCGCGATATTTTCAGGATCGACGCGAACGACATCGAGAAGGCGCGCGTCACGATGACGATTGTCGATGGCCGCGTCGTCTACGAGAAGAAGTGAGCGGTGAGCGGTGAGCAGTGAGCAGTAAAAGAAAGAAACTGCTTAGAGCATGTTTAGAAATTGTGTTCAGCCGCGAAGCGGCAATAAGAAGGTAGCCAGACGTGAAACGTCTGGTATCAGCCGAATAGGTTATCGCGCTCTGAAGGAGCGCGAGGTGTTTCTTCCCGCGTCTTCAACGCGGGGGAATTATTGGGCCGCTGTCCCAGACGTTTCACGTCTGGCTACCTTCTTTATGCGCCTCCGGCGCAAAACCCGGAATGTTCAAACATCCTCCTACTGCTCACTGCTCACTCTTCTTAACTTGAAAACTGCATAAACGACGAGGCCAACGGCAACGGCGATGACGGCGTCGCGCGCCTCGCGTCCCGTGCTCTGCGAGAGCAGCCAGACGCAGAGCAGTAGCGCG
>DASVES010000167.1:0-6783 GCA_036380435.1 Pyrinomonadaceae bacterium
ATGGCGGGTGTGACGGCGAACTCGTACATCTTGAAACTTTAGTCCCGGACAGATGGCGACTACAAGGTCGGGGCCGGCGGCCCCCGAAGAAACTACAAGTATCGGCTAAGACCCACCCGTCTATCAAGCGCGCGGGCACGCTCGGCCGTTTGTCCGCCCGTCTTCGGCAGCGGCTTGCCTGCTCAACTGCGGCGACTTGCCCGCTCAACTGAGGACTCGTTTTGATGCTTTCACGTTGTCCTTTTTGACCCCGGCGGCGCGCCATTCTGACCGGGGCCGGGCCTTCAAATTGAATTGTTGACAGGCGGCGCGGTGAATCGTTAAGGTGAAGTTACCGGGCCGCATGGCTCGCTTCTCCCGAAAGTCTTTGGCAATCTTCTAAAATCGAGTCTTTTCTCGGAAACAGACGCGCCCTCACGCTTTTCTCGCGCGGCCACGTTTCGCCCCAAAGCTGACCCAGCCGCGAGGCACGGGGATTGCCATTTTTCGGTGCGCGGAGTTTCCTCGCGCCCCGCCGGATTGTCTTCAGAAGCTCACGCCGGAGACCAATGAGCGCCGCCGAATTCCATCCCCCCCACGCTGTCACCCCGCCACACGCCGCGCCCGCGCGCGGCCCCGCCACAGTCCTGCTCGTCGAAGACGACCGCGCCCTCCGGCGCTACCTGCAAGTCACACTGGAGCGCGCGGGCTTCCGCGTCGTCGTCGCCTCGGACGGCCTCGAAGCGATGAAGGCCGCGCTCTCCGCGCCCGTGGACGCGGTCGTCACCGACGCCATCATGCCGCACCTCGACGGCCACGCGCTCTGCCGCTTCCTGCGACGCCACCCGAAACTCAAGAGCCTACCCGTCGTGCTCCTGAGCGGCAGCGAACAGTCCGCGCCCAGCGCCTCGCCGGCCGAGCGCGCCGACGCGTACCTGATCAAGCCCGTGCGCCCAAAGGAGCTGGCCGGCTGTCTCACGGCCCTGCTCGAACGCGACGCATAACCATCCATCACGTCCGCACGCCCTCGCGCGCTTCAACAGGAAAGGGCATCCTTCCGCGCGGAAGGATGCCCTTTTCGGATTCTCGCCGTTGCGACGGTCTGCGCCGTCGCTCTCGTCTTAACCTGCGCTGCCGGCCGTCGTGCTCGTCTCGCCGGGCAGGCCGAGCATCTCGTCGAGGGACGTGTATTCATGGCCCTGGTCGGCGGCCACGGCCTCATAAGTCAGCTTGCCGGCGTAGGTGTTGACGCCCGCCTTGAGGCCGGGGTCGGTGCGGACGGCTTCGAGCAGGCCGCGGTTGGCGAGGCGCAGCACGTAGGGCAGCGTCGCGTTGGTGAGCGCGAAGGTGGAGGTGCGCGGCACGGCGCCGGGCATGTTGGCGACGCAGTAGTGGAGCACGCCCTCTTCGTAGTAGGTCGGGTTCGAGTGCGTGGTGGGGCGCGTCGTCTCGATGCAGCCGCCCTGATCGACCGCCACGTCCACGATGACCGCGCCGTTGGGCACGTCCTTCAGCATCTCGCGCGTGATGAGACGCGGGGCCGCCGCGCCGGGCACAAGCACCGCGCCGATGATCAGGTCGGCCTCCGAGATGGCGCCGTGGATGGCGTAGGCCGACGACGCCAGAGTGGAAATCTTCGACAGAAAGATGTCGTCAAGCTCGCGCAGGCGGTCGAGGTTGCGGTCAACAATCGTGACCTGCGCGCCCAAACCCACGGCCATCTTCGCCGCGTTCGTCCCCACCACACCGCCGCCGATGATCACGACGCGCGCCGCCGGCACGCCCGGCACGCCGCCCAAAAGCACGCCGCGCCCGCCGTTCATCTTCTCCAGATACTGCGCGCCGACCTGCACGGCCATCCGGCCCGCCACCTCCGACATCGGCGTCAAAAGCGGGAGCGTGCCGCGGCGGTCGGTGATGGTCTCGTAGGCGACGCCCGTCACCTTATTCTGGAGAAGCGCCTCGGTCTGTTTGGGGTCGGGCGCGAGGTGGAGGTAGGTGAAGAGCAGCAGTCCCTCCTTCATGCGCGGGTACTCGGGCGCAATCGGCTCCTTCACCTTGACGACCATCTCGGCCTCGGCCCACACGTCGTCGGCCGCGTCGATGAGACGAGCGCCGGCCTTCTCGTAGAGTCCGCTCTCGAAGCCGGAGCCTTCGCCCGCGCCGCGCTCGACGACCACTTTGTGTCCGGCGTCGGTGAGGGCGCGCACGCCGGCCGGTGTCAGACCGACGCGGTACTCGTTGTCCTTAATCTCTTTCGGGAGTCCGACGATCACTGTTCGTGTTCTCCTGTTCTATATGATCCGGGCCTCGGCGCGCCGGGGCAGCAGGCGCACGCACTTCGTGTCCGGGTTTCAGTCGCTCACTTGTGGAAACTCATTTTGACCCTGCGCGTTGCGACACGCCTGTGATACTTCAAACTCGTGCGAGAGTCAAACAAATACTTAAACGCCGGCGCGCGCTCTGGTCAGTCGCAGGCGCATGGCATTCTCGCCGTCCACCTGAAAGCCCAGATGCTCGAATCCCGCGCCGCGGTACAGCGCCTCGGCCGCGTGATTGTCTGAATGGACGGTCAGGTAGACCTCCTCGCACGAGGGGAATCGGCGCACGACCTCGTCGAGGTACTGGGCGAGCGCGGCGCTGCCGAGTCCTCGCCGCTGGTGCGCGCGGTCGATGAGGAAGCCGCCGAGGTAGCACTTCGTCGCGTCGGCCGGGTTGTAAGAGAGCGTGTAGAAGCCGACCAACTCGTCGGCCGAGTAGACGGCGAACGGCTCGTAAGTCTTCCCGTCGGGCTTGAGGTGACACTTGGCGAGCGAGCGGGCGACCGTGGGCACGAACTCGCGCTGCTCGGGCCAGACGGAGAGGGCCAGCGCTTCCTCCCGATTCTCGCTCGTCACTTCGCGGACGCAGACTTTCATGGGGAGCCGTTAGCGATTAGCTGTTAGCGGTTAGCTAAGAGCTGTCCGTAGTCAGTGGTCAGTTGTTCGCAGCGCCCGGCCTTGAGCCTCACTTAATGGGCGGCGCGTCTCCCGAAACAAACAATCGACAACTGACCACGGACAAAAAAGCTAAGAGCTAACAGCTAATCGCTAATAGCTCTATTCAAATTGGACTTCGTCGATCTGCGCGCGCTGGAGCTTGCCGCTGTAGTCCACGTAGACGCTCTTCCATTCGGTGAAGATGTCGAGGACTTGCGTGCCGGCCTCGCGGTGGCCGTTGCCTGTCCCCTTGGTGCCGCCGAAGGGGAGGTGAACCTCGGCGCCGATGGTCGATGAGTTAACGTAGAAGATGCCCGTGTACATGTCGTTCATTGCGTGGAAGGCGCGGTTCACGTCCTGCGTGTAGATGGCCGCCGAGAGGCCGTAGCGCACGTTGTTGCCGATCTCGACGGCCTCTTCCAGCGAGTTCGTCGGGATGACGCAGGTGACGGGGCCGAAGATTTCCTCCTGCGCGATACGCATCTGCGGGGCCACGTCGGTGAAGACGGTCGGCTCGATAAAGTAGCCGTTGGCGTGCTCACCCCGGTCGAGTCGGTTGCCGCCGCAAGCGAGGCGCGCGCCGTCCTCTCTCTGCCCTGTTTCGACGTAGCCGAGAATTCGGTGCAGGGCGTCGGAGTTGATGACCGGCCCCATCTCGGTCTTCGCGTCGAGGCCGTTGCCGACGCGCAAGGCGCTGGCGCGCTCGACGAGTTTCTGCGTGAACTTCTTGTAAACCTTCTTGTGGACGACGAGACGCGACGAAGCCGTGCAGCGTTGGCCCGAGGTGCCGAACGCTCCCCAGACCGCGCCCTCCACCGCGAGGTCGAGGTCGGCGTCCTCCATTACCATGATGACGTTCTTGCCGCCCATCTCCAGAGAGCAGATGGCGTTGCGTTCAGCGCAGGCCGAGGCGACGATGCGGCCGACCTCCGTCGAGCCTGTAAACGAGATGAGACGCACGTCCGGGTGCTCGGTCAGGGCCGCGCCGACGGTCTCGCCGTAGCCGGCGACCATGTTGATGACGCCCCGGGGGACGCCCGCCTCCTCGCACGCCCGGATGAGATTGTAGGTCGAGAGCGGCGTGTCCTCGGCCGGCTTGATGACGACCGTGTTGCCGCAGATGAGCGCCGGCATCAGCTTCCACGACGGAATCGCCATCGGGAAGTTCCACGGCGTAATCAACCCGCACAGGCCGACGGGCTGGCGCACGCACATGGCGAACTTGTCGGGCATCTCGGCCGGGGTGGTGAAGCCGTGCAGACGCCGGCCCTCGCCGGCCGTGTAGTAGGTGCAGTCGATGGCCTCCTGCACGTCGCCGCCGGTCTCCTTCAAGACCTTGCCCATCTCGCGCGTCATGTCGCGCGAGTAAGCATCCTTGTCGCGCAGCAGGATTTCGCCGGCGCGGAAGAGTATCTCGGCGCGGCGCGGCGCGGGCAGGCGACGCCAGCGCTCCGCCGCCTCGCGCGCGGCCGCCACCGCGGCGTAGATGTCCTCGCGCGTCGAGACGGGGAAGCGCCCGACGACCTCACGCGTGTCGGCCGGGTTCGTGTTCTCGAACCACTCGCCGGACTGTGAGGCGACCCACTCGCCGCCGATGTAATTTTTGTAAGACTTCGCGACGGGGCGCGACTGTGTGCCCGACGCCGAGCGCGCGCTGCGTTTGCTGAGTGCTTTTTTTGCTTGAGACATAGAGGAGTGATGAGTGATGAGTGATGAGTGATAAGAGTAAGAAAGCCGTCTTTCTTATCACTCATCACTCATCACTCATCACTTATTGAAATGTGAACTGCACGATGCGCCGCAGGATGCGGTCGTTCTGGTAGTTGGCCACGTGGAGGACGACGGCGTCGCCGGGCTTGAGCGAGTTGACGAAGCCCTGAAAGTCGGCGAGAGAGTTGACGGCCACGCGGTTAACCCTGAGGATGACCACCCCTTCATCGAGGCCCGAGTCGTCGGCCAGACTGCCGTCCTCAACGTCCGTGATAATCACGCCGCGCAGGCCGCGCAGGTTCTTCTCCTCGGCGAGCTGGTCGGTCAGCTCGCTGACCTTCAGGCCGAGCGTGGGCCGGTCGGTCGGCGCGGCCGACGACTTCTTCTTCTTCGCGTCCGGCTCCTCTTTGCGGTCGCCCTGAAGGGTGCGGCTGGGCGGGCGCTCGCCGACGGTGACGGCGGCCGTGCGTCGCTCCAACTTGTTGTTTAGCTCGCGCAGGTAGGCCACCTGAACGGCGCGGCCCACCTCGGTGGCCGCAACTTTGTTGATGAGGTCTTGCGCGTCCGTGACGGGTCGGCCGTCGAACTCGACGATGATGTCGTTGGTCAGAATGCCGGCCTTGGCGGCCGGGCCGTTCTGGTCGGCCACGTCGCGGACGATGGCGCCCTTCGCCTCGGCGAGTCCGTAGACCTGGGCGAACTCGGCGCGCACGGGCTGGAGATAGATACCGAGGTAGCCGCGCCTCACCTTGCCGCCGCCGACGATTTGTTTGTAGACGAAGGCGGCCTCGTTGGCGGGGAGCGCGAAACCGATGCCGTTGTAGTCGCCGGTCGAGGTGGCGATCTGCGAGTTGACGCCGATGACCTCGCCGCGCATGTTGACGAGGGGGCCGCCGGAGTTGCCGCGGTTGATGGCGGCGTCGGTCTGGAGGAAACGCTGGAAGGCGGCCGAGGGGTCGGTCTGGCGCTCGCGGGTCGAGATGATGCCGGCCGTGACGGTCTGCTCAAGGCCGAAGGGCGAGCCGATGGCCAGCACCCAGTCGCCGACCTGCACGTCATCGGAGTTGCCGAACTGCACGGCCGGCAAGTCCTGCGGCGGCCTGACGCGGACGATGGCGAGGTCGGTCTCCTCGTCGAAGCCGGCCACCTCGCCGCGCAAGGTCGCGCCCGACTGGAGCTTGACGTTAATTTTGCTGGCGCCCTGAACGACGTGGTAGTTGGTGAGAATCAGCCCCTTGGGGTCGATGACGAAGCCGGAGCCGACGCCGCGCGAGGGCCGGCGCATCCGCCGCCGGAGCATGTCGAGCAGCGGATTGCTGTTGCCGCCCGGCGCCTCCTTCTCGGCCTCGTCCTCCTCTTCGTCGTCGTCCTTCGCGGCGATCTGCGGCGCGGAGACGGTGTCGATGTTGACGACGGCCGGCTCGACGCGGCGGGCAATCTCGGCGAAGGAGGCCGACAGAGCCTCGGGCGCGCGCGCAATCTGGGCAATCGGCGCCTCGTTCTGCGCGACGGCCTGCTTCGACGCGAGCATCGCGCCCAAGCCCAGACCGACGAGCAGACAGAGCGCGGCGAGCGCGGCGATCCACACGCGGAGCCGGCGCAGCATGGCCTGCTCCGCCCTGTTCGTCTGACCCTTTGAGGCTTCCGTCATAAAGCTTGTACCACCTTCGGGAAAGAGCCTTGCTGTCTTACGCGGCACACGCGCCTGAAAGACGCTACCGCGCCCCCGTCTCCTGCCGCCGGTCTGGGGATTACTCAAAGAAGAAGCGGGGCTGTGAGTATAACGAAACCCCGCCGACGCCGCAAAGCAAGTTTGTAAAAGGGCTGTAAAAGCTTCAACGCCGCAGCGCCCACGGCCGGGGCTTTTATTCTTGAGGGCTTTCACATTGAGCCGTAGGTGTTAGCTGCCGCTCCTCACGTTTCCGTCCGCCCCGCCGCCCGCCGCTCGCCCCAGCGCAACTCCGAGACGATGATACCGGCGAGGATGAGCGCCGCGCCGAGGTTGGCCCGCCCGCCCGTCCACTCGCCCGCGCCGCGCATCCAGACGGCGAAGATGGTGGCGAAGACCGGCTCCAGACTGAAGATGATGGCCGCGTGCGTGGCCGACATCCGCCCC
>DASVES010000168.1:0-6953 GCA_036380435.1 Pyrinomonadaceae bacterium
TCCTGACGCATCTCCGCTTTGTCGCCCGCGTCGGCCGACTCGATTTGATAGTTCTTGACGGTGATGCGCCCGCGCCTGTCCTGAAACTCGTCGGAGATGACCGTCAGTTGGTCGTCGATGAGCGCAACCTTGCGGTCGATGACCTGCAACTCCGGCTTAATCAACTCCTCGGCGGCGCGCGCGCCCTGATCCAAATCCTGATACTCGGCGCTTTCCCTGACCTGTTGCTCGGACTGGAAGCCGCTTCGCTGGAGACGCTTCAGATAGCGGTTGTACCGCTTGACGAAGCTCGCCTGCGTGTCCTTCCAGGGGCGCTGTCCGTAGACCTCGTCCCAGAGCGCCCAGGCGAGAGTGCCCGTGAGCAGGAGCGCGCTGATGAGGAGGATACTGCTCGTCGTGCGCGACGTAATGGGGTCGCGCGCCGGGGCCTCGGGCGCGGGCGCCTCCGGCTCCTTCTTGACGAGTTTGTCGGTCTCAGGGGTGTCAGCCACGTCGCATTCCTCCGCTCGATTCAGCCTCAGACGTTGAACCAGGGCGTGACCCAGATGTACTTAATCGTGAAGAGCAGCCGCAACAGGAGCTTGACCGGGAACAGCCACAGCACCGAGATGGCGAAGAACTGAAACGTCACGTATTGCAGCAGGCTGGTGCGCTGGAGAAGCTTCTTCTCGAATGGGTCGGACACTGTCGCCCACTCTTTGAATCGCCGGAACGACTTGAAATGCTCGCCCCGCAGCGGCCCCCGCAGCATCAGCCAGTGAAAGAACAGCCCGCCCAACAGGAGCAGCAGGCCGACGACGAGCGCGCCGAAGATTTCGCGGAAGGGTGCCTGCGACAGGAACGGCAGCCCCCAGCCGGCGACGATATCGTGGAGGTCGCGGTTACGGTCGAAGACGACGGCGTTGTGATCCCAACGCTGCCCCGGCCAGAACCAAATCCAGCCCGGCCCCCGGATGAAGGTGCCGATCATGATGAGGAGGAGCCACATCACGAACCCCCATGTGAACATCCCGATAGCGAAGCGCCTCTGCTTCCAACTGTAGTAGCCGTTGCCGAGCGGGTTCGAGTCAACGTAGGGGAAGACCATCAGCCCGACGACCAAAAGCCCCGGCATGACGACGCCGGCGATCCACGGGTCGAAGTAGACGAGCATCTCCTGAAGGCCGAGGAAGTACCACGGCGCCTTCGAGGGATTCATCGTCAGGTTCGGGTTGGCCGGCTCTTCGAGCGGCGCGTTCAGCGTGATCGACCAGATGAACAGGATGACGGTGACGATGACGGCGGCCAGAAATTCGATGCGAATAAGAAACGGCCAAACGTGCAGCTCGCGCGCCCAGCCGGGCCGCCACGGCAGCGCCTTGCGGTGGTGAGTCTTGGCGAGCGCCGGGTCGGCTTCGAGTTTCTCGACGAGGCGGTCGTTATCGCTCGCCTGCTTGAATCCAAGCCACGTAAAGAACGGGACGAGCACCAGAATCCCGGCGATGGGCACGTTGTCCGGCGTCGAGATAATCGTCCAGAGCTGTCCCCAATCCTCGACGAAGAGGGCGCTCAGCGCGATCAGGACGATAAACACGGCGAGCGCGACAAGTGCGCCGCGTCCCCGCCGGGGCCTGCTTTCATCGGTCATCACCGCGGCCATGACTTAAGTCCTCTCGGAGTGGCTGTTAGCTGTTAGCGATTAGCTGTTAGCCAGCAGCAGCTCATGCTTGAAGCCGTCAGGAGCGTCGTCTTCAAATGGCGAACGCCCTCGTCCGCCATCTTTTAGCTAAAAGCTAACAGCTTATAGCTAATTGCTTTCTTCACTTCTTCACCGCCTTCATCTCTGCTTCTAACATCACAGGGGCAGGGCCGGAGATGCCGCCGTCCTTGCGGATGCGCCAGAAGTGGACGGCCATGAAGATGGAGGCGACAAGCGGAATGCCGATGCAGTGCCAGATGTAGGAGCGCAGAAGGGCGTTGGCGTCAACGATGGAGCCGCCCAAGAGGCCGAAGCGCACGTCGTTGAAGGCCGTGATGCCAAGCTGCGGGCCGAACGGGCCTTCGCTGCCGAGCAGCGGGGTGGCGCGCGCCATGTTCGTCCCCACCGTCACCGCCCAGAATCCGAGCTGGTCGTCCGGCAGTAGATAGCCCGTGAACGAGAGCAACAGAGTCAGCACCAGCAGCACGACGCCGACGCACCAGTTGAACTCGCGCGGCCGCTTGTAGGAGCCGGTGAGGACGACGCGGAACATGTGCAGCCACGTCGTAATCACCATCAGGTGCGCGGCCCAGCGGTGCATGTTCCGCAGGAGCTTGCCAAAAGGCACGTCGTGTTCGAGATAGAGGATGTCGCGGAACGCCTGCACCTTCGTCGGGTGGTAGTAGAACATCAACAGCACCCCGGTGAAGGTCAGCACGATGAAGAGGTAGAAGGTGATGCCGCCCATGCCCCACGTGAAGTTGTAGCGGACGGCGTCGCGATTGATTTTCGCCGGGTGGAGGTGGAGAAAGACGTTCGAGAGGACGGCCAGAGAGCGGTTGCGCGGGTCGCCGCGGTCGTGCGTGACGCGGAAGATGGATTTCCAGAGCTGTGTCTGCTGCGGGTCCTTGAGGGCCTCCATCTCCTTCTTGGCGCGCTCGCTCAATGCGACGCCCTGCTCCTTGAGCGCGAGGCCCTGCCCGCGCGCCCTCTCGACCAGACCCGTCGCGGCCGGGGCCGGGGCCGGAGTCTTCTCGTCGCCGTTTTTGGATTCAGGGCGTTCGGGATCCACTCGATTGCCTCCCCTTCGTGCTAAACGTCAAATCGACGCGAGCGACGCTTCCCTCTTGAAAACCTCCAGCCGGAAAAACTGTTACGCGATGCGGATGAATGAGCCGTCGTCGTTGAACCCATTCTTCCCGCCCTTGGGCCACTGGAAGAGCCGCCCCTTGTCGGTGACGATCTGGCCCTCGGCGTCGAGTTCCACGAAAGCTCTGTCCATCGGTCGCGGCGCAGGCCCCTCGAAGTTGATTCCCTCGCTGTCGTAGCCGCTGCCGTGGCAGGGGCACTTGAACTTGTTCTCGCTTTCCTTCCAATCGGGAGTGCAGCCGAGGTGCGTGCAGATGGCGCTGATGACGAACAGCCGCTCGGAGTTTTTGACCACCCAGATGCGGTACTGCTGCTGCCACTTGGTGTCCACGCCGAAGTTGTAGTCGCCGGGGAAGCCGAGGCGGACGACGTTCGACGGCTCGGTGATCGAGCGCGGGAGGAAGAAGCGGAGGAACATCAGAAAGCTCGCGGCCAGGAATCCGGCCACGCTCGCCCAGATGATCCGGCGGCGCATCTTGAAGATCGCCTCGTCGCCATCGGCCACGGGCGCTGTCACGACGGCGCCGGCGGGCGGTTTGGCCACCGCGGATTTGGCTGTCGCCGCGGCCGGTTTGGCTGTGGTCGCGGGCACTTTCGCCGCGACGCCCTCCGAGACGCCTTTGTTGATCGAAGGCGTGGGCGTGGAGGTCGTCTTCGACGCGCCGGTGTCGGGTGCGGCGCGCGCCGCGGCCGGTGTGGTGGCGGGAGTCTCCTTGCCGGGGGCGTCGCCCGTGGGCGCGGCCTCCGCGCGGGTGTTGGCGGATGCTTCTTTGGCCGACGGGGTGACGGGCGTCCGCGCGGACGCGGAGGCGGGGCGGGGCTTCACTTCGCCGCGGGCGGCGTCGAGGAGTTCATCTACGTTTTGCTGTGTGGCGGGCGAGACTGGCGCGGGCGACGCGTCCGTCGCCTTCTCGCCGTCGGATGCACTTCCGGCGGGCGGTGTTGGATTTTTTTCGCTATCCACGCCGCGACCTCCCTCTCAGTGTTTTGGCTTGCGAGTGGCCCAAAGTGTCGTCGGATCAGTCATCGAACCGCCTGGGCCGGGGACGTCACGCGCAGGCGATACAAGTCACCGAAAAAGAGGCGAGGCCTCTTTAACAGCCCTTCTTATTCAATTGATACGCGTGACATGAAGTGCGCCGTGCCCGAAAAAGATAATAGAATGACTCGGCTTGCGGCATTTATACTATTTTCGGGCGGCCCGTGGCAAGATGTTATTTCAAAAACGGGCCGCACACCAGCACCAACCTATTGGGGCCATGACCACCAGACCACACGTCATCTTCTACACCCGGCCCGGCTGCCACCTCTGCGAAGACGCGAAGCTCGCCATAGCCGCGGCCGACTGCGCCGGCTCCTACACCTTTGAAGAGGTCAACATCGAGGCCGACCCCGACCTCCGGCGACGCTACGGCTGGGACATTCCCGTTGTCGTCATTAACGGCCGCGTCGTCTTCAAGCACCGTCTGTCCGCCAGCGACTTCAAGCGCGCCCTGTCAGGCAAACTTTAAGAGGCGGTATCGGCAACAGTACCGCGAGCGGGTGCGCCTGCGATGAGAGGCCCGCCTCGTGCATCCAGACCCGCTCGCTACCGCTCGCGGTACTGTGTTAGCCCGCTGTCTTCCCGCCGGTCACGGTCTCCCAAATCTCTCCCTGTACTCGCCTGAGACGATGAACGCCCTGATCATCTGTGCGCGCCTGATCCTGCCGAGCGCCACGCTCTCGACGCCCGCGTCCTCACCCGGCAACGTGAACTCATCTAACTTTCGCAGCCAGAAGTTGTAGCCGGTCAAATCCGTGTCGGGCGCATCGTCGGGATTCCTCCTCATGTAGCCGAAGTACTGGATGAGGACGAAGGCCGAGTTGTACTGCTTGTTGAAGACAGCATTATTCTGCGCCACCTTTCGCAGCACCGTGGCGCGCGTCTCCGTCCCCGCGTTGAGGCCGGACACTAACGCGTCGCGCTCGGCCGCCGTGGGGGCGACCTCCGAATTGGCGAAGAGCGCATTAACGTACTCGGCGTTGGTCTTCCCGTCGTGGAGCGCCCGGAACTCGGGCCGCGCGACCCAGTCGTCCGTAAACGTCTGCTTGTTCTGCTCCAGACGCTCAGCCCAGTCGCCCTGATTGACGACGACGCCCTCGCTGATGCGGCGTGTGTCGCGCAGGAAATCGGTGTAGCGCGGCGGGCGGTTGAACGACGCCTTCTCGTAACGGTAGACGAGGTAGCCCGTGTTCTGAAATTCGATGGAGAGGAAGAAGGCGGCCGAGACGTTCTCCATGCGGTCGATGAGGCAGGCGCGGTCGGAGCCGCAGACGGCCGAGACGATCTGCGAAGTCCAGAAGTTGAGACCTTCGGCGTCCGGCTCGCGGTTGAGGAAGTCGTGATAGTGCTGGCAGACGAAGGTCTCGGGGTCTTCGATGGGGTTGGACGCCGTGTCGCCAACGTCCTCGTCTTCGATGACGAGCGTCGCCGTGCTCTGCGCGCCGAGGACGGCCCCGCTCGAAGGGTTCAATAGCGACAGGGTCGCCGTCTCGTCCGTCTCGTCGAGCGCGTCTTCGGAGATCGAGACGTTGAAAGTCTTGCTCGTCTCGCCGGCGGCGAAGTTGAGACGCCCGGCCGCGTAGGTGTAGTCGCTCTTCTGCTTCGCCGTGCCGTCGCTCGACACGTATTCGACGCTCACGGCCGCTGACGTTGTCCCCGTTCGCGTGACGGTGAAGGCGGCGCCCGTACAATTTTCTGTGACTGAGAGGCTGGCCTGGCTGAACTGTAAAGTCGGCGGGCCGGTTGTCGGCGTGGGCGTGGGCGTCGGCGTGGGCGGTGGGGCGGTGTCAACGAGTCGGAAGACCTGACCCGCGCCGTGGTTGGCGACGTAGAGGTTGCCGGCTTCGTCTTCTCCGAAGGTGGAGATGTTGATGGAGGTGTCGAGCAGAAGCGTGTTCTGCCACTGCCCGGCCTCACGCCGGAGGCCCCAGATGCGGCCCGAGCAGTAGTCGCCGTAGAAATAGAGGCCGTGCATGCGCGGGAAGGTCGTGGCGCGGTAAACGTAGCCGCCGGTCACCGAGCACCCCTGCGTGTGGTCGTACTCGGCGACGGGCATCGTCAGACCAAACGTCGAACAAATGATATTCGGGTCGAAACAGTGTGTGCCTTCCATTATTCGCCATCCGTAATTCTCACCGCCGGCGCTCGATGCGGGCTGGAAGTTCACCTCCTCCCAATTCTGCTGCCCCACGTCGGCCACGTAGAGGTCGCCGGAGAGCCGGTCGAACGAAAAGCGCCAGGGATTACGCAAACCGAGCGCCCAGATTTCGGGGCGGAAGCCCGTGCGGTTGACGAAGGGGTTGCCGGGCGGGACGGTGTAAGTGAGGGGCGCGCCGGTCTCGGTGTCGATACGAAGCACCTTGCCGAGTAGCTCATTGGGGTTCTGCGCGCGGTTGCCGGGGTCGCCGCCCGAGCCGCCGTCGCCCATGCCGATGTAGAGCATCCCGTCGTTGGGACCGAAGGCGAGCTGGCCGCCGTTGTGATTCGGGAAGGGCTGCGCGATGGTAAGGACGACCTGCTCGCTCGCGGGGTCAGCCGCGTCTGCATTGGCGGCGCTGCGGCGGAAGCGGGAGACGACGGTGTCGCCGGCGGGGTTCGTGTAGTTGATGTAGAAGTAGCCCTTCGCGGCGTACCCCGGCGGGAAGGCGAGGCCGAGGAGGCCGCGCTCGCCGCCCGAACTGATGCGCGTCGAGATGTCGAGGAAGGACGCGGGCAGGAGCGCGCCGTTTTTGACGATGCGGATACGCCCCACCTGTTCGACCACGAAGAGGCGGTTGCTCGCGTCGCCCGCGTGCGTGATGACGACGGGCTGGTTGAAGCCGGAGATGGGAGAAGTGATGGCGAGCGTCGGAAGCTCGGCTGCGCTCGTCAGCGCGGCGTCCTCGGTTTGTGCGCCCGACGAAAACTGCGCCCCCGTCAAAGCCAACGCCGCCAGAAGCACTGACAGCAACACTCCCGACCTTCTCGACATAGACAGACTCCTCCCTTAAACGTTTTTGCGCCGGGTGTGATATTGGGAAAACTGGGGAGACGAGACCTGTGGAGTATAGAACTTTTGCGGTCTTTAAGAAACTGCCTTTTGTC
>DASVES010000169.1:0-18241 GCA_036380435.1 Pyrinomonadaceae bacterium
TGAGGGAGCGGTTGACACAGTTGTTTGACGATCTCATCTCATCCTCACTTTTTGAATCGCTTCGGGTATATTCCCCGCAAGATTGCCGCGGGGACTTTAGATATTGCGCGTGAGTTAAAGAGCGGTCTTGCTTCGGTGAGCGTCGGGCGACGCGTGCGTTTTCAACTGGCGGCGAATGATAAGTTCCTTCGCAACGGTAGTCAACGTTTTTCGAAAACAATGCCGGCCGCGCACCGGATGACCGTTTCATCCAATAACGCGGGAGACGGCGTCGAAAAATGACACGGCCGGGAAAAGTTTTTTATTGCCTCTTTCACTCGATAACGAAGGTTTCTTCACCCCGCACGCCGGCCGAACGCCGCCCCGCTCGTCCCTTCAGAGAAGGAGACGCCGAACCGCCTGCCCCCGCACACAAGTTTTTTAGCAAGTTGAGTGTTGAAAAAAAACGCGCGCGCGCGTAGATTGTCGGCTGTTCGTATAAACTTTTTCGAGGCGGGGCCGCGGCGGGGCGGGGCAGGGCGTTAGCCCGCGCCGGCCGAGGCAATGTAAGACCACTGGAGGAGCGTGCGTAGTGCCGACCGGAACTTGCCCAGAGTGTGATGCTGACGTACACGTGGACATCGACTCCGATAAGGGAGACGCCGTCACGTGTGACGAGTGCGGGACGCATTTGGAGGTCGTCGGACTAGACCCCGTCGAACTCGACATAGCGGAGGACGATGACGACAGCGGGTACGACGAAGACGACGATGAGGACGAGTACTGAAAACAGTGATAAGTGATAAGTGATAAGTGATAAGTGCTCTTAGCTGTTAGCTAACAGCAAGGCTTCCTTCTTATCACTTATCACTCATCACTTATCACTACTCTTGTACCCGCCGCGGCTCTGGCGGACGCTGAGGCCGCGCGGGGCTTCGACGCGAACGGTGTGATGGCGGCCGTCGCGTCGTTTTTCTTCGGGCGGGTAGAAGGCCAGCACGTAGGTCGAAGTGACTTCCTCGGCCAACTCCCTGAAGAGCGGGCCGTAGTCCTCGCGGTTGGCGTAGACGCTTGCACCCCCCGTGCGCTCGGCGAGGCCGCTCACGTCGAGCGGCGTGGGCAGCGGGCCGCCCACCGAGGCCATCGCGCGCGAGTAGGAGGGGAGCGTCACGGAGTAGACGCTGACGCCGGCGGCGTTGGCGCGCTCGATGACGGTCTCGGGGCGGACGGTGTCGCCGACGGGGAAGCCGTCGGTGATGACGACGACGGCGCGCTTGACGACCTGACGGTCGCGCGTGCGCGGCGCGTTGCGGACGAGCAGCCGCACGGCGTCGTCCACGGCGTCGTATGTGTGCGTGGAGAGTCCGTTCATCTCGCGCGCCAGACGCGTGAAGGAGCGCGTGAGCTTGGCCCGGTCGGCGGTGAAATTCTGGTAGACCTTGGCGCTCATCCCGAAGCCCATCAACGCGAACGAGGCGGGACGCGCCGACATTCCCCGCACGAACTCGTCGAGCGCCATGCGGACGCGCTCCATCTCCCCGGCCGTCATGCTCCCCGACACGTCGATCAGGAAGACGACCGCGACGGGGCGTTCCGCGCCGCCGCGCCGCTCGACGTTGAAGAAAGCAACGGGCCGCTCGACGCCGTCCTCGTAGATTTTGAAGTCTTCCGGGCGCAGGCCGCGCACGGGCCGCCCTTCCGCGTCGGAGACGAGCACGTCTACGAGGACGAGGTCGGTGTCGATACGCAGCACCTCGTCCGCGTCGATCTCCTGACCGGCGGGCGGCGGCATGCCTGCGTCGCGCGCGGGCGGCTTCTGCTGCGCGTTCGGCATAAGCGGCAGCAGCAGGGCGAGTAAGAACAGACACGGCGCGAGTGCAACTCGGGAGAGGTTTTTCTTTGGAGGGGAAGACGACATAAAACTCCGGGACGCGCGTGAAAACCACGGAGAGATGCGGAGCATTATACGGACACGCGCAACGATGCGCCAACGTCCCTGTGGGCGAGGCTTGGCAACACGTTCGCCCGGCACGGCATCAACACTGCTCCGGGCCGAGAGCTTCACGGCCCAATCCGCCGGATGTATAATGCCGGCCAACCGCACGGGGAGCTTTCGCCGATTCCCGGCTAAGGGTTGCGAGTTCGGAGCGTGAACATCAAAAGCATAACGAGACTTTTCTTATCACTGCTGCTGCTGTCGGCGGCGACGGCCGTCGCCGCGCCCGCTCAGCAGCAGGACAAGACGACGGGCGGCGTCAAGGGCAAGGTGCGCGTCGAGACCGGGTCGTCAGCGGGGGTGACGGTCGTCGTCCGCCGCGGTGACGACGAGGTCAGGAGCGCCACGACGGACGGGCGCGGCGAGTTTGAAGTGCGCGGCCTCAAGCCCGGCTCCTACGGCCTGACGTTCCGCAAGACGGGGCTGAAGGTCGGGAAGGTGGAGGGCGTCGAAGTGCGCGCCGGCAAAGTGCGCTCGCTCGGCGGCGGTCTCTACATGTCGATGGACGAGGGCGCGCTGGCCATCATTCAGGGGAGCGTCTTCAATCAAGATGGGAAAAGCTTGACCGGCGCGAAGGTCGAGCTTGCCTTGTTGTCGCCCGACGGCGCCGCGAAGAAGTTGGAGAGCCGCCTGTCGTCCATCGAGACCGGGCGGTTTGTGTTCAAGCTGACGCCCGAGGCGGCGCGCTACCGCCTGACGGCGACGGCCCCCGGCCGCCAGCCGGCGACGCAGGAGGTGACGGTAGACGGCGCGGCCATTTACCGCGTCGCTTTGTCACTCGCGCCGGCGGCGAAGTAGCGAGCGTGTGAGTCCCACTTGCCGTGAAAGACGAAGCCCACAAAGACGGGGAGACGCGAACCGAATTTCTGACGGCGCGCCAGCTCGGCGCCGTCCTTCAGGTGAGCGAATCGACCGTGCGCCGCCTCGCGCACTCGGGGCGCATCCCCTCGATCCGCATCACGCCCCACATCATCCGCTTCCGCCTCGCGGCCGTCGTCGAAGCCCTCGACGGCGCCCGTCGCTCCCGCCGCTCCACTCGCGCTGAAGACAACGGCGCGGACGACTCACAACTGTCTTTCTTCGAGTAGCACAAACCCGCCTGAGCACATCCGGGGCGGGAAAAGGGAACACGGATGAGACGGATGAGCACGGATCAAATCCGTCTTCATCCGTTCTCATCCGTGTTCTATTAACTACTTGCGGCGGCGCGAACCCTGAAGGGCACTGAGGTTGATCCAGCGCCCGTCGCGCTTGAGGTAGACGCGCGGCTCGGTCGCCGGGTATTGCCGCGCAAACGCCGGGTTGGCGGCGAGCAGCGGGCGCACGGTCGAGCCGTCGCCCGTCGTGACGCGCCAGCGCCCGCCCTCGCGCACCATATACTGCCGCGAGACGATCTTACCCTCGGCCTCCATGGGTTTGCGTACCGTCGCGTAGACGACCGTGTCCATCACCGCCAGATTGCCGGCGACGTGCGCGCGCTCGATCTCCATCCCGTTCAACTCGAAGTGCCCACGCGCTTTCCCCAGCGCCTCGACGAAACGTGCGCGCGTGACGCGCCGCTGCGAGGCCGAAGGCAACGCGTCGTAGACGCCGCCGTAGTCGCCCGCCCGCAGAAGCTCGAAGGCTTGCTGAAGCGCCGCCCGCGCCTCGCCCTCGACGCCGCCCTGCGCCGCGCCGCGCGCCTGAGCCGCCGACGCGCCGACCAACTGGATCGTCAACACGGCGAGCGCGACGCGCCCCGCCCTCTTAATAACCGCCAGCCTCTTCCTCTGTATCATCGTCTGCATCCTCGTCCTCAACCCTTGCGCGCTCCTCGTCCCGCCCGACGTTTGCGCGGTGCAACTGGGCGCGCACGTTCAGAAACCACGCGACGACGCCGAGCACCGCCGCGGCGAAAGCCCAATCCTGACGCCCGAGCAAAAAGAGAGCGCCGCCCGCGACCAGACACAGCATCGCCGCGACGCTCCACCTCTGCCGCGCCGTCACGTCAGCGCCGGCCTTCTCTGTAAATCCCTCCATCGACCCTCAAGCGCCAGCCGTCATTCGACGACCACGGGGACGGCGGCGTTGATCTTGCGCGGCGGGAAACACTCGCGGTCGTCGCACGGCTGAACGGTGAGGTCGGCGCTCACCGTGTGTCTCCCCTTCGACGCGCCGGCATCGGCCGAAAGCGGCAGCCTGATGGCGACCTCGCCCTCGTAGACCGAGAGCGGCTGCTCGCTGAAGGGGAACTTCTTTTTCACGCCTTCGGGGTAGACGGCCGTGCCCGCATTAATCCCGGCGGCCGGCGTCGCTTCGAGCCGCGTCGGGATGACGAACTTGTCACCCGGCGCGTTGCTGTTTACGTGGAAACCGTCCGCGATGTTCAGACGCACGACCGCCTCGCCCGAGCCGCCGGCCGCCAGCTTCACCTCCGACACGCTCGCGCGCACCGCGTCGGCGCCCGGAGCCGACGCCTGCTCCGCCGTCCGAGCCGCGTTCGCCGGGGTCGCATTCCGGTTGCCCTCGCCCGCCCCGCCGCACGACGCCAGAAACGTCATCGCACAAAAAATGAAAAGAAAAGTCGCTCTGTGAAACATGTTTCGGAGTCTAGCTCAGATTGCAGACGAGCGCACCACGGAGGGAAGGCAAAAGTAAAAAGGTAAAATGCAAAGGTGAGAAGCGGGAGCATGGGCTACAAGGAGCCGCGGAGCGGCGAAAGAATGTAGCCACGTGCGCCAGCCCGTGGTAACAGCAACAAAAAATGAGAAGCCCCGGAGGGGCGAAAGAACCTCGGCATGCGTAATACGCCAGCATTAGGATTCTATCGCCCCTCCGGGGCTTACTTAATGTTGTCCCGCGTGTCCCCACGGCTCACGCCGTGGGTTACATTCTATCGCTGCTCCGCGGCTCGCTGTCGCCCGAAGCTCGGCCTCTTAACTATTGCCTTTTGGCTTCCATCTCATCCAACCGGCGGCGCTGCGGCAGTCGGCGGCGGCGGCGCGTTCCGGCGGCGGCGACGCATTGAGAAACGGAACAGCAGCATGAGCGGCAGGACGATGAGCAGGAAGACGGGGATGAGCGCGATGATGACCTGGATGAGACCGAGCGTGATGGAGAGCGCCACGTCGATGCCGTTGGCGAAGGCTCGCTTCAGGCCGGGGAAGAAGCCGCGCGTGCTCGCCCCGGCCAGCACGCCCGCGGGGCGGAGCGTCACCTTGATGGTCGAAAGACTCGACTGGTTCTCCAGAAAGCGTCGGCGCCCTTCGAGCCGCTCGATCTCCGTCCGCACGGTCGCCAGCGCGCGCTGCACTTCGAGCGCTTCCGTCACCCCGCCGGCGCGCTTCAGCAGTTCGAGCAGTTGCGCTTCGAACGCCCTCTGCGTGCGCGCGCGCGCCTCGAGGTCGATGTATTCCTCGGTCACGTCCTGCCCCGTGATCTTCTCGTCAACGACCGCGCTGCCGACGCCGCGAATCTCGCCGAGCACGGCGTCGAACTGCGCGAACGGGATACGCACTTCCATCGTGACGACCTCGTAGCCGCGCTCACCGTCGCCGTCCTGATGCCTCGACTCGGAGGTGACGACGAAGCCGCCGCGCTGCTCGGCAATCGAGGCGATGCGGCGCTGGCCCTCGGCGGGCGCGTCGCTCTCGATGGTGAGCGCCGCGTTGCGGATGATCTTCCGCTCCGTCGGCACGCTCGCCGCCTGCGACGCGTCCGCCTGACTAAGCGACACGTCTCTGATTTCCGCCTCCGCCGTCGCGCCCGCGCTCGACCGCTCGGCTTTGCCGCCGCTGGTCGTCAAGGCGCCGGAATCAGGTGCGGCCGGCCGAGAGGCCGAATTGGCCCCGCCCTCACTGCGGCTGCAACCCGCAAGGGCGAGCAGGATCAGCACCGACGACAATGCAGTCTTCAAACGCATGTGTAACCTCCGCGGCTTCCGAAAATCCGTTCGCCACAGGAACGCCCCGGCGCGCTCCCGCTTGCGTCCTCGTTCGCCGACGCGATCATGTCTCGGGACGTGGGGCGCGCGCCATGTGGGCGGCGCGGTCTGGTGGGTGTGGCCGTCACCTGCGCGCGGACTCTGCGCGCGCGCGGCCGCCGAAGAGGCCGCGCGCGGAGGCGAGCATCTTCCGCAGGCGTCGCAGAACCTTCGGCAGTAGCCACACGAGCAGCAGGAGGAAGACGAAGATGACGGCGAGAATCACAAGCGGGTGGAGGACGGCGAGCACAATCGCCCCGACGGCGACCACGTCCTCGGCGAGCGAGAGCGCCCAGTTCGTCACCGGCTCCGGCGAGGTGTTGGCGGCGGCGCGCACGGTCGCCTTCGTCCCGTGGGTCGAGAGAGCGAGCGTGCCGCCCAAAAGGAGCGCGACGACCTGCACGGCCGGCGCGAGTTCGGTCGTCGCAGCGAGCGCCAGCGCCGCGCCCGCCGGCACGCGGATGAAGGTGTGGACAACATCCCACACCGAATCGACGTAGGGCACCTTATCGGCGACGAACTCGACGACGTAGAGGCCGAGCGCCACGCCGATGATCCACCAGTTGTCGAGCACTTCCAGCCCGCCCGGCAGTTGCGCGAACTTGTAGTGCTGAAGCAGGCCGAGCACGGCCACCGTGGCGTACAGGTTGATGCCCGATGTCCACGCCGCGCCGAGCGCCGTGCCGAGAATGGCGATGACGTTCATCGAATTGAAATGAGGAACAACGCTATGACCTTCCGTTCCGACCTTCGCTGAAATAGCGGTCAACGACAGCCGTCAGGTTTTTCAAATTCTCCTCAGTCCTCATCTGGGCATCGACCAGCGCGTTGATCTTCGCGTTAACATCTCTGAAGCCTTCAAGCGTGGCCGCCGCCAGCCGGTTCACGATCTGCTCAGTCTGTGCCTGAGTCTCTTGCAGCCTTTGCTGTCCTACCGCCAGAGTCGCGAGGTGTTCTGCGACCACGTCAAACTTCTTGTTGATTTCCTCGTCGGTCATTTCTTGCCACCTTTCACATCGTCAACTGACGCCCGCCGCATCATTCAGCACTTTCCTCCTCTTCGTCGCCGCCGTGTTTGTCCGCGCGCTTGATGCCGAACTTCTCCAGGCGGTATTGGAGGGTGCGGAAGGTGAGGCCGAGGAGCTTGGCGGCCTTAGTGATGTTGTAGTCGGTGCGCTCCATCGCCTGAAGGATGAGCTGGCGCTCCATGTCTTCAAAGACTAAGCCCTCGGCCGGGAGTTTGAAGCCGCCCTCGGGCGAGGGCCGCGCCTCCTGCCGGACTTCGAGCGGCAAGTCCTCAATCGTGATGAGGTCGCTCTCGGCCAAAAGAATCGCGCGCTCGATGGCCGACTCCAACTGGCGGACGTTGCCCGGCCACGAGTAGTCGTTCATCAGGAGGCGCGCGTCCGGGGTGATGCCGCGGACGAGACGCGAGGTGTTGCGCGTGTGCTTCTTGATGAAGTAGTCGATGAGGAGATCGATGTCCTCGCGTCGCTCGCGAAGCGGCGGCACGTCGATGGAGAGGACGTTGATGCGGTAGTAGAGATCGTCGCGGAAGCGCCCGTCGGAGACCATCGCGCGCAGGTCGCGGTTGGTGGCGGCGACGACCCGCACGTCGATCTTGATGGCCCGCGTGCCGCCGACGCGGCGAATCTCGCGCTCCTGCAAGGCGCGCAAAAGTTTCGCCTGCATGGACACGTCGAGTTCGCCGATCTCGTCTAAAAAGAGCGTGCCCTTATCGGCCACTTCGAAGAGGCCCTTCTTCTCGGCGTGCGCGCCGGTGAACGACCCGCGCTCGTGTCCGAACAGCTCCGACTCCAAAAGGTTTTCGTTGATGGCCGCGCAGTTGACGGCCTGAAACATCTGGTCGGCGCGCAGGCTCTGCGTGTGAATGGCGCGCGAGATCAGCTCCTTGCCCGTGCCGGACTCACCGCGGATGAGCACGGTCGAGTTTGAGCGCGCGACCTTTAAGATCATTTTCTTGACGGCCTCCATCTCGCCCGAGACCGACATGATCTCGGTGTCGAGGGCGTCGAGACGGGCGAGCGCGCGCTGGATGGTTTCGAGCAGGGTCTCGCGGTCGTAGGGCTTCTCCAGATAGTCGAAGGCGCCGCGCCGCAGCGCCTCCTTGGCCGAATCGACCGAGCCGTGCGCGGTAAGCAGGATGACGATGATCGAAGAGTCGTAGGCGAGGAGCTTGGAGAGCAGCTCGATGCCGTCCATGCCGGTCATCTTGAGGTCGGTGAGCGCGAGATCGAACCGCCGCTCACGCGCGATGCGCAGCGCCGCCTCGCCCGAGCTGGCCGTCGTCACGTCGTATCCGGCCTCCGAGAGAATCATTTCCAGAATCTCCCGCTGCGACTTCTCGTCGTCAACCACGAGTATGCTCTTGCGTGCCATAGTCAATCAGTGGTTAGAGGTTAGAGGTCAGAGGTTAGTGAAAGACCGAAATGCTTTCTACTGACCTCTGACCTCCGACCTCTGACCTCTTTCTCCTATCGGTAAAGTGACCGTAAATGTCGTGCCCTCGTCCTGCTTGCTCTCGACGGTGATGTGGCCGCCGTGGTCGTCAACGGCCTTCTTGACGATGGCGAGGCCGAGGCCGGTGCCCGTCTCCTTGGTCGAGAAGTAAGGCTCGAAAATCTTGGGGAGGTTGTCGGGGGGGATGCCGCGGCCGGTGTCGGACACGCCGACGCGCACCACCCCGTCGTCCGATGAGAGCCTGATCGTCAGGCTTCCCCCTTCGCTCCCCATCGCCTGCATGCCGTTAATGATAAGGTTTGTGAAGACGGAACGTAAAGACTCCCGGTCGCCGAGCACTTCGAGCGCGCCCCCCTCGCGCTCGACGGCGGTACGCACGCCCGTCTCCTCGGCCTGCACCTCCACCATGCGGAGGGCGTCGTCGAGGAGCGCGCCGAGGTCGATGGGCTTGAGGTCGAGGGCGGCCGGGCGCGAGTATTTGAGGAACTCGGTGATGCGCGTGTTGATGCGGGCGACCTCGGCCTTGAGTTGGTTGGCTAAGCGGCCGAAGAGTTCGCGCTTCTGCGGGTCTTCGGGGGCGAGACTCGTGCGCAGGTGATCGAGCGTGAGATTGATGTAGTTGAGCGGGTTGCGCACCTCATGGGCGATGGCCGAGGCGAGACGGCCGACGACGGCCGACTGCTCGGCCTGTTTGACTTTCACCTCCAGCTCGCGCGTGTGCGATAGACCCGCGATCATCTCGTTGAAGGTCGAGACGAGGACGCCGGTCTCGTCGCGGCGGTGGCCGCCGGGGACGCGGAAGTCGAAGTGGCCGGAGGCGACGCGCTGCGTGGCGCGCGACAGCGCCTTGATGGGACGCGTGAAGCGCCAGACGAGGATGGCGGCGGCCGTCGTCGCCAGCAGGAGGACAGCGAGGGTGGGCAGGAGCGGGCGCAGGATGTCCTCCCATGAGTCGTTCTGCGGCGTCTTCGTCGCCCCGAGCACGACGATGATGTAGTTCACGGTCGGGCCCCCCTCCTCGTCGATGAGTCTGACCTGCATCGTGAAGGCGCGCGGCTCGCCGGCGATGGGGGTCGTCGTGGCGGCGCTGCCCTCCGGGGCGTTGATGAGCCGCATCAAGTCTTCCGTCACGGGGCCGGCGACGACGAGGCGCGGCAGGTTGAGTTCGGAGACGTGATAATAGCGGGCCTCGCCGTTGACGGTGCGCGGGGCGAACTGCGGGTCGAGGCTGTCGTCAACCCGCCCCTGCTCGTTGATGACGAGGACGTTCTGGACACGCCCCGCCTGCTCCTGGAGGAAGGAGACGGGGCGCGTCTCGTCCATCTCCCACAGATATTGTCTCGTCGGGGTGGTGATGCTTTCGAGCGCCAGCGCCGTGCTCGCGGCCAGCGCCTGCTCCTGCTCGGAGATGATGGCGGCGCGCCGCATCTCTTCGCGGTAGAAGAGGTAATACTGGACGCCGAGCGTGGCGAAAAGCAGGAGCGCCAGCACCAGCAGCAGGCGCATTCGGAAGCTGTAGAAGAGGTTGGGCAGTTTCATCCGCGGTCTTTTTGTCCCACTTTCCCCGGCGTGTCGGCACGTCGCGAGCGCCGGCGCGGGGGGAGCGCGCGGCGGGGCGACGATATTTTTTATTTGCCGTTTCCGCCACCCGGATGTTATATTCCGAGCTGTCTCCAGCGCAAACCCCTCCCGGAGACAGTTTCTCTCCAGCCCTGTCGGCGACGGATTCTAAAGTCGGAGCAGTATCGAGTGATCCAAGGCGAAAGAGCTTTGTCGTCAACGTCTTTCAAAACTTCGACCCCGGCGCGCCCCCGTGGCGACGCCGTCCGTCCTTGCACGCAAACGAAAACCTGTTCAGCGCATCATAAGCGTTAACCCGGCGGCATCGACCGGTTCGCCCCTCCCTGAAGAACCGCGTCGAGGCCGTCAAGTTTCCATTCGCCCAGGAGTGTAGACAGTCCTATGACTCGTAGAGTGTCCCCCGCTTCCGCGCTCGCCATCCTTTTCATCTTCATCAGTCTCGCCGTCGTCCCCGTCGCCGCCTCCGCGAAAAAGACGCCGCCGAAGAAGACGCCCGCCCCGAAGGCCGCGGCCCGGAAGTCGGCCCGCGACGACCGTCGGGGGCGCGAGAAGGCTTCGTCGAAGAGGGAAGTCGCCCAAAAGAACTCGCGCCAGAGGGACGCCCGCGCCTCGAAGAACGAGCGCGCCGGCCGGGGCCGCGACCGCGCCTCGAAGAACGACCGCGCGTCGAAGAATGAGCGTGCCTCGAAGAATGAGCGCGCGTCGAAGAATGACCGCCGCTTGAGTCGCGCCGAGCGACGCGAGCAGGCGCGCGAAAGTCGCAAGGACTCCAAGCGGATGTCGCGCCGCGAGCGCGAGGCCGCCGCGCGCGAGCAGGCACGCCGCCGCCGTGAGGCCGAAGAGCGCGCCCGTCAGGCCGCCATCGCCCGCGCCATCTATCTCGCACGCATCCGCGCGCAGGATCAGGCGTGGCGCGACGAGACGCAGGCCAACATCCGGCGCGACGAGACGACGGGCGAAGACCCGGAGGTGCGCCGCGCGGCCATCGAGGCGCTCGGCAACAACGCCGGCTCGGTCGTCGTCATGGAGCCGAAGTCGGGGCGCGTCCTCGCCGTGGTCAATCAGGACTGGGGCCTGCGCCGCGGCTTCAAGCCTTGCTCGACCGTCAAGCTCGTGACGGGCCTCGCCGGACTTTCCGATAACGTCATCGACCCCGTCCAGACCGTCAACACCTCCGCCGGCACGCTCAGCATCGACCTCACCGACTCGCTCGCCTACTCGAACAATCATTACTTCCAGCGCGTCGGCGGTCAGGTCGGCTTCGACCGCATGATGCACTACGCGCGTGAGCTGGGCCTCGGCCAGCCGACCGGCATCAACCACCCCGGCGAGTCGGCGGGCCGCCTGCCGCTCATCAAGGAGGGCTTCTCGGTGAACCGCATGTCGTCGCACGGCGACGACATCGAGGTCACGCCCATCCAGCTCGCCAACATGGCCTCGGCCATCGCCAACGGCGGCGAGCGCCTCGTCCCGCACCTGCCGCGCACGCCCGCCGAGACCACGCGCTTCGAGCGCGTCGTGCGCTCCAAAGTTAACGTCCCGCAGGAGCACCTGCGCCGGATGCTCCCCGGCATGATCGGCGCCGTCAACTACGGCTCGGGCCGCACGGCCTACGACCCCGCGCAGACCATCGCCGGCAAGACCGGCACCTGCATCAGTCAGGACGCCGCCCGCACCTGGCTCGGTCTCTTCACCTCGTTCGCGCCCGTCCACGACCCGCGTCTCGCCGTGGCCGTCGTCACGCGCGGCTCCAGCCAGCGCGGCAAGATCGCCGCCGGCATCGCCGGGCGCGTCTACCGCAGCCTCAGCCACCGCTACGGCCCGCGCGCCGGCGACCGGCCGATGTTGGCCGAGGAGACGCTCATCCCGCGTCCGAAGGTTGATCCGAGCAAGGCCGCCGTCTTAAACGATGAAGAGGCCGAAGCCGAAGCCGAGTCGAACGCCGTGAACTCGGACGCCTACGTCGTCAAGGAGGCCGGCAACGTCGGCGTGCGACAGGTGTTCGAGGGACAGCAGAACAACGTCAAGCGGACGGCGAAGATTTACGAGAAGCCGGCCGTGACTTCCGCGCCCGTGACCGTCGCCCCCGCGCCCGCGCAGACCAACGCGCCCGCCGGCGCCACCCGCCCGCGCCGCGTCGGCGCCGAGGGACAGCCGCAGCAGCAGCAGTAGTAATCGCCGACGCGGCTCCCTCCGTCAGGCTCCGCGCTCCCAGGCCCGTCGCCCCCGAGAAATCAGGGTGACGCGCCTGGGAGTATTATTTTTGTGTGAACAATTGATGTAGCTTTGGCGGTGGGCGGCCCGCCGTTTCCATAAGGCTTGACACTCTCCGACAGGTTGTAGCAGTATCACGAACGAAATCTCCTGAACGACCGAAAATCCCCTGAGCCGGCGGCTCTCGTATCTCCCTGGTGGCGCGGCCTGGAGCGCCGCCCGACACGAAAGCGGCAACTGCCCGCAAAGCCGGCGCATCTTAAAAGTTAAGCGACGCAGGCGACTGAAAGCCCTCGCGCCCCCGTCAGAAAATTTGCAGCGACATCGCTTGGAGGACATTAGACCGATGAAGAACTTTTTACGGTTCATGACGCTAAACGCGATTGTGGCGGCCTGCGCCCTCTCGGCGTCGGCGCAGGTGCAGCCGGCGCAACCCAACGCGACGCCCGACGCCGACGCGGCGGCCAAGGCGGCCTGTACTGACCTCTATACGAAGTGGCGCGACAACTACAAGGGCGACGCCGCGAAGCAGAAGATCGCCTACGAGGTGGGCAAACAGTTCGTCACTCAGTGCCCGAGCGACGAGTACCTCTCCTACGTCCAGAAGTGGATTCCGAAGTACGAGGCCGCCATGCAGGGCGATCAACTGCAAAAGCAGTACGACGACTGCGTGAAGGCCAGCGATTGGAAGTGCATTCTCAACTCCGGCAAGCAACTCGCGGCGAAAGACCCCGAGAACCTGACGCTCTATCTCAACCTGACGGCCGCCGGTTCTTCGAGTAAGGACAAGACGCTCTTCGCGGAGTCGTTGAACGCCGCGGGCAGAACCATTCAACTCGTCGAGGCGGGAAAGGCCGACGCCTTCACGCCGGAGATGTGGAAGGGCATTCCCTTCGCCAGCAACAAGGCCGAGCTGCTCGGCTTCCTCAACAACCTGTCGGCTTTCTACAGCCTCGACACGAAGCCGGCCGAGGCGGCCAAGTACGCCTTGAAGGCCGTGCAGAGTGAGGGCCGTTACAAGAAAGACCCGGCCGGCTATTACTACCTCTCACTGGCCTATCAGGCCGCGGAGTACGCGCCGCAGGCGCAGGCCTACAAGGCCGCCTGCGAGGGTAAGGAGCTGAACGACGAGTGCAAGATGAAGCTCGACACGCTGTACCTCGTCGTTGACCGCATCATCGACGCGCACGCGCGCCTCGTCTCCCTGACCACGGACGCGACGGCGAAGGCCGCGCGCCTCAAGGAGCGTGAGGGCTTCTACAGGTTCCGAAACGAGGACAAGATCGACGGCATGAACGAGCTGGTCGCCGGCATTCAGGCGAAGCCGCTGCTCCTGCCGAGCATGCAGACGATGCCGACGCCGGCCCCGGCGCCTTCGACCACGACGACGACGCCGTCTGCCACCACCAGCAACCCCGGCACGGCCACGACGACGCCGGCCGCCACGACCACGACGACGCCGGCGCCGGCCAACGCCGCCAAGCCGGCGACGACGAGCACCACGACGCCGACGCCCAAGCCCACTAACGGCACGGCCGCCAAGCCGAAGCCCTAAGTAGGGCCGCGCCGGGTCTTCGGTTCCCGACGCGCTGCCAACTCTCCAAGCAGCCTGACTCGCAAGCGCGGGTCAGGCAGTCGCTAACGCGCCGGGGGCGCCCATCCGAGTTTTTCGGACGGCGTCCCCGGCGCGTTTTTGTTACAATCCCGCCCCAGCATGACCGACGACACGCCCACCGACACCGCAACCGACTTCGACGCGCTCGAACAGGCGCTCGATTACGACTTCGAGAACCGCGCGCTGCTGGAGCGCGCCCTCACGCACCGCTCCTGGGCGCACGAGCACGTGGGGCCGGGCGAGGAGGCGCGCGCCCGTCAGTTGCACAACGAGGCGATGGAGTTCGTCGGCGACTCCGTGCTCGGCCTCGTCATCGCCGACGCGCTCTTCCACTCGCACCCCGAAGTGACCGAGGGCGAACTCTCCCGCATGAAGCACCGTCTGGTGAGCACGCAGACGCTCGCCCGCGTCGCGCGCCGGATGGGGATGGGCGAGCACCTGAGAGTGGGGCGCGGCGAAGAGAAGACCGGCGGCCGGCGCAAGCGCGCGCTCCTTGCCGACGTTTTCGAGGCGGTGCTCGCGGCCGTCTATCTCGACCGCGGGCTGGAGGCGGCGCGCGCCTTCGTCCTCCGTGCGCTCGAAGAGGAGATCGAGCAGGCCAGCCCCGAGCGGGCCGCCGCCCTCGACACCAAGACGTTGCTTCAGGAGCGACTTCAGGCCGAGCGCCACGTCGCACCCGTCTACAACCTCATCGAGACCGAGGGGCCGCCGCACCATCGCGTCTTCCACGTCGAAGTCTGCTGGGACGAACGGGCCGTGCGCGGCGAGGGCGGCACCATCAAGGCGGCCGAGGCCGAGGCCGCCCGCCGCGCCATCGAGCAGATGGGCGCCGCCCCCACCGGCGAAGCCGCCGCGCCCGAAGCCGTTCGAGACGAAGCCGCGGACTGAAGCTACGCGCGCCGCCGCGCTGCCCCGCGTCACTGCGTCACTTGACCGCCCCCGATTTCGTTCTTACATTCATCTGTAATGGACAACGAGCAGACGGGAACGGGCGTCGCCGAGCCGCCGCCGGCCAGTGCGGGCGACCCTTACGCAAACTCTGCGGGCGCATCGGAAGAGAGAAGGCCGCTCGCGAGCGCGCCGGAAGAGACGCGGCCGCCGCAGGGGCCGCCGCGCGGGGTTCTGCGCGAATACTTCGAGTCGCTCGTCGTGACGGCGATCATGGCGCTCTTCGGGATGACGTTCGTCGTGCAGGCGGTCAAGGTGCCCACGGGGTCGATGCAGAACACGATCCTCATCGGCGACCACCTCCTCGTCAACAAGTTCATCTTCGCGCCGGGGCCGCCCGTCTTCTTCCTCCCGCAACGCGAAATCCGACGCGGCGACATCGTCGTCTTCAAGTACCCCGGCAAGTCGAAAGACCCGCAGTTCGAGCGCCACTTCATCGACGACACGCGCCCCGACAACATTCCCTTCAAGATCAACTACGTCAAAAGGGTCGTCGGCCTGCCCGGCGACGTGCTGGAACTTCGCGGCTCGCAGGTGCTCATCAACGGCCAGCCGCTCGACGAGCGGCGCGTCCCCGCCACGAACCCGCCCGACGACGACGACGAGCGCACGAGCGGCGACGAGAGCGGCGCCCCGCTCGGCGTCGCCGCCGACATCCCAGCGGTCGGCGAAGGCCCCTACGAAGTTTACTGGAGGCCCGACAGGTTCCGCGCGTCGCGCGCCGCCACGACCACGGCGGGCGAGAAGTTCGCCGTGCCCGAGGAGCACTACTTCGTGATGGGCGACAATCGCGAGAACAGTCAGGACAGCCGCTACTGGGGCTACGTCCACCGCGACCTCGTCATCGGCCGCGCGATGTTCGTCTACTGGTCTTTCGACGAGAGCCTGCCCCGCAGCGAAGCCCCTTTCCCCTTAAACGCCCTCAGTGACTTCGTCTCCAACTCGCGCTGGGGCCGCACGGGCACGCTCGTCAAATAAACAAAAAGAATCGTCTCGTGACGCTTTCTCCTTCCCCCGGAGTAAGAATGTCTCGCCGTAAGGAGGGGAGAAAATGATTAAAGCACTCAGCCTCGGTGGCCTGAGCTGGGCCGAGTTGGGCAAGCGCGTCTGGAGAGAGATAGAGGAGGACGAAGTCTTCGGACGCGCCGCTCAGCTCTCTTATTATTTCCTGCTCGCGCTCTTCCCGCTCCTGCTCTTTCTCACCTCGATCCTCGGCCTCATCGCCGACGAGAACGGCGAGCTGCGTAAGAGCCTCTTCGAGTACCTGGGGTCGGTGATGCCGGGTGAGGCGTCGAAGCTCGTCAGCGACGTGATCGATGGCAGCGGCGGCGGCAAGCTCTCGTTCGGCATTCTGGCGACGCTCTGGGCCGCCTCCAACGGCATGGGCGCTATCCTCGAAGCCCTCAACGTCGCCTACGAGGTGAAGGAGACGCGGCCGTGGTGGAAGGCGCGCATCGTCGCCATCGGTTTGACGTTCGCGTTGGCGCTGCTCATCCTCTCGGCGCTCGTCCTCGTGCTCTACGGCCATAACATCGCCGAGACCGTGGCGGGCAGCTTCGGTCTGGGCCGCGCCTTCGAGCTTGGCTGGAAGGTCTTGCAGTGGCCGATTGTGCTGGCCTTCGTGCTCCTCGCCTTCGCGCTCCTCTACTACTTCGCCCCCGACCTCCACGATCAGGACTGGAAGTGGGTCTCGCCCGGCGCCGTCCTCGGCGTCGCGCTCTGGCTCATCGTCTCCTTCGCCTTCCGCACCTACCTGCAATACTTCAACACTTACAGCGCCACCTACGGCTCGCTCGGCGCTGTCATCATCATGATGCTCTGGTTCTACTTCACGGGCCTCGCCATCCTCGTCGGCGGCGAGATCAATTCCGAGATCGAGAACGAGATGGCCAAGCAGGGAGCGCCCGACGCGAAGGAGAAGGGCGAGAAGGCGCCGGACGACGGCAAGCCCGAGGCCGCCGCGTCGGCAGAGGGGACGAGAGGGAAGGCGTCAGCCGATGCGACGGGAGGGACGGCCGTCGCTAGGAAAACCGACGCGGTCGCAGTGAAGAAGCCACAGAAGCAGACGGAGAAGGCGGGAAGGTCTGCACAAAGTTCTGTACCTGCCCGCCGGGGCCGCGACTCCGGCGCGGGCCTGACAAGCAACGCCTCTCAGGGACGCTCGCGCCTCAATTCTGAAGAGATGAGAACCGCGAAAAGAACCGCGCGCTCCTTCAGCCTCGGCAAGGCGGTCGTCGTCCTCGGTGCGTGGGTCGTCTCGAAAGTGCGCGGCAAGCGTTAGGCGGGGTCGGCGCTTAGCGTGTGCTCAACTGCGCCGCCGCCACTTCCATCACGAGGAGCTTCTTGATGCCGCGATAGAGCGGCTCGATTTCGCACCACTCGGTGAGGGCGTGCGAGTCGCCGCAGGGGCCGGCGCCGGTCGAGATCGAGGGGATGCCGGCGAGGAGCGCGGCGATGGAATTGTTCGAGGCCGTCATCGTGATGGCGCCCTCAAAGCCCAACTCGCGGTGAACGGCCTCCATCAGCTTGACGAAAGGCGACTCGCGCAGGCCCGGTATCTGCGCCGCCGGCGTCTTCGAGATGACTTCGGTCTTCACCGTCATCTTCTCGCGCTCGGCCTCCTCCCGCACCACGTCGGCAATCTTCTTCTCCAACTCCCCGATCACTTCGTTACTCGTCGAGCGCAGATCGACGGTGAACCACGCGTCGGCCGCCTTGGCGTTGACGACCTCGGCGCCGCCGAGCATGCCGATGTTGACGTGCGTCGGCGGGTTCTCGGGCAATTCGAGTTCGTAGATGCGGCGGACGGCGCGCGCCAAGGGGAGCGCGGCCGAGTAGGGCGGGTTGCGCGAGCGCGTGTGACCGCCGGGGCCGATGAGGTGGTGCCTGTACCAGTTGATGCCGATGCCGCCGTAGGTGAAGCCCTCGTAGCCGCCGTCGAGCGCGATGTAAAAGTCGATGCGCCCCTTGTTGTCTTTGACGTACTCCTCGGCGCCGCGAAGCGTGGTCTCCTCCTCGACCGTGAAGACGAAGACGAGGTCGCCTTTCGTCTTCACGTTGGCGGCGTCGAGCGCGCGAATGGTCGCCAGCATCGCCTCGATGTTGCGCGTATCGTCGCCGACGCCGGGGGCGTAGACGCGCCCGCCGCGCACCTCGGCCTTGATCTTCAAGCCCTCCTGAAAGACCGTGTCGAGGTGCGCGTCGATGACGACCAAGGGGCCGCCGCCCGTCCCCTTGCGCGTGGCGACGAGGTTGCCCGCCGAGTCGGAGCGCACTTCGAGCGACGCGGAGGCGCGCAGGAGCTTCTCGACGTAGAGCGCGCGCTCGCGCTCCTTGCCCGACGGCGCGTTGATCTCCGTGATCGCCACCCACTCGCGCAACGTCTCCGCGCGCTCGCGATCTACGTGGGCGAAGGCCGCTTTGACGGCGGGACGGTCCAACAAGTCTTTGGCCTGTTCGATTGTCA
>DASVES010000170.1:0-9458 GCA_036380435.1 Pyrinomonadaceae bacterium
GGTAGCGAGCGGGTTGCGTCTTGCGTAACCACACCCGCTCGCTACCGCTCGCGGTACTGTGTATCCTTGCCCTTACGCCTCTCTGCGGTGAACGCGGCTCGCCGGACACTCAAGCGAAAAGTGCTCTAAAGTTCTCTACCACTTTCAAAATAGCGCTCCCGCCCCGTCAACGGGTCGAGAAAGTAAATCGACTTCGCCAACAGTTTGAGGGGATTGGAAAAATCATCGTCCTCCGCGTCACACATCTCGGGGTAGAGTTTGTCGTTGACAATCGGAATCCCCAGCGCCGAGAGGTGCAGGCGGAGCTGGTGCTTCCTGCCGGTGACGGGACGCAGTTGATATAGACCCACGCCGTTCAATCTCCTGAGCACGTCGATGTGAGTCTCGGAATTCGGCTCCCCCTCAACCTCACGCATCCGAAAAAAAGGCTCGCCCGCCACCACCCGGCTCCGCCGTGTCAGCGGAAGACTCAGGCCCGGACGGATGCGCGCCAGCGCCTCGTACATTTTCTTAACCTTCCGCTCGCGAAAGAGCGACACGTAAGCGCCTCTGGTCGCCGGGTTGAGAGAGAACATGACGACCCCGGCCGTTTCTCTGTCGAGACGATGAACGGGGACGAGCCATTCGAGTTTCCACTTTTTCTTCAGGCGGACGAGAAGCGTCTCATGGAGAAATCGCCCGGCGGGAACGACGGGCAGGAAGTGTGGCTTGTCCGCCAAGAGGATGTGTTCGTCCCTGTGAAGAACGTGCTCGTCGAAGGGAACGATTGTTTCCGACTCGACCTCGCGGTAGTAAAAAATGCAGGCCCCGACGCGGTAAGGGCTTCCCCGATCAAGGCGAAGCCCGGTTTCATCCACCACCTGCCCCTTCCGCATCCGAGCGAGCCAGGTCGCCACTTCCACACCGGGGTATCGCTCCTTCAGAAAATCCAGAACGGTTTTCCACGGCCCCGCCGGAAGCCACTGGCAACTCGGGCCGACCCCATCGACTACCGGAAGCGGCGTCTTCAAAGCAACCTCATCAATCCTGCCTGTTCGTCGGCGATTGAAAGCCGTAGAGGCTCCCCGTGAAGACGGCGGGAGCATCCGTCACCGCGCCGCGCCGTCTCTCTCGTGTCCGGTGCGGCGGGGGCGCGGGACGAGCGATAACTCTCAGGGCCGCGTCATCTTGATTCTGAGGAACGGGCGGTGGGGCGGGATTCTCAATTCGAGCGACTGAGGCAGTTGCTCTGGAAGTGGTCGTCGCGGGCGGCGCTGCGGGCGGTGACTGCTCCGGCTCCGGCGGCTTGCGCTCGGCTGAGTCGAACGACCAGATGAGACCGCTCGCCAGCGTCGCTCGCGTCCGCTTGAGAATTGACGGGGCCGCGGTCTCGAAGACGTGCTTGTCCGACCAGTCTCTCCGGTATTCGAGTCGCGCCGTCAGGCCGTGGCCGACCCTGTACTCGCCCGTGAGGGTCGCCTCCCGAAGACGCTGCGCGGCGCCGGTCGTGAAGCCGTCATAGTCTGCGTACCACTCGACGCGGGGGCTGATGGCGAAGCGCCCGGCCGGCGCGTAACGCAGGGCGGCGGCCACGCCCTGCCAGCGCACACGCGAGCCGTCGGCCAGCCTATCGAAGCCGTAGTCGTAGTTGCCGAGGAAGGCGAGGCGGTCGTTGAAGTCGTAAGTGATTATCGTGTCGAAGAAGTGGCGTTTGTGGCGGCGGTCGCCGGGCTGCTCGGCCCCGAAGATGTAGTTCTGCGTCAGGGAGAACTTGTTTGTCGGGTTGAGTGTGAGGGCGAGTGCGACGGTCTTGCCGCCGTTGTTGTCTTCGACGTTATTCCAACCGTTGACGACGGCGCCCATAACGGTGACCTTCGGGCCGAACGAGTATGTGGCGCGCAGTCCCATGTGGTAGGTGGGCGAGGCGAACGAGTAGAGCAGGCCGCGTGAATAATTCCAGTTCTCCAGAACCTGATCGGATTCGGCGCCGCTCCACGAGATGAGCTTTCCGAAGTCGAGCTGGAGACCGGAACCGACGGGCGCGAGATAGCTGCCGTAGGCTTGATGGATGTGTTTATAGACTTCGATCCCGCCCGGCTCCGCCGACGCGAGGTAGTCCGCCGCCGGCCCGAAGAGGAGGTCGAGTCGATAGCCCACACGCGAGGCCGCGTCCGGCGTCTTCTCGAAGGCCAGCCCGACGGCGGCGAGCGAGAACTGATTGTGGCGAGTGTCGAAAGCCCGCAGCGAGTTGAGCGCGTCATGCGGCCGGTTAAAGTTGTAGGCGTAATAGGTGTCGATGTAGCCGTTGACCGTGGTCGATTTGAAAAACCGGAGCAGTTCGTTCTCTTGAGGCTGTTCCTGACGCGGCCCTCCGCTTGAGGCAGCCGGCTCGTCCTCCGGCTCGCGCGCTCTTTGCACCGACGTTGCGCCCGCATCTAACGCTCCCGCGTCACGCCCCGGCTTCAGCAAGGCTTCGGCCCTTTGCAAACGCTCTTCGAGTTCGCGGACGCGCCGGCGCAACTCGACATTCTCCACCTCCGCCGCGCTTGCGGCCGGCTGCTGAGCCTGCGCACATAACGGCGAGACGCACAGCAGCGCGCTCAGGCAGAAGGCGACAGTCCGTTTCAACAACTCAACGCGGGTGATGAATGTAGGGGCAGGCAAGTCCGCGGCCCGTCTTGTCGGAGGAATAATTAACATGGATGGACAGGATGTGAAGGATGAAGAAAGGGCTGATTTCAGATTTGAGATTTCCAATCTTCTGATCCTGCTCATCTTGTCCATCCATGTTAATTGCTTCCGCGACTCGCGGGCAGGGATAAGCCCTGCCCCTACAGTTTTGCAACGGACACTAATGATCATTCTCCGCCTCCATCATGCCCGAACCCACTCGCCCGGCGGGCGGCTAGAGTAGCAGCGTCTCGACGCGATGCGCGTGTACCATCTCTTCACACGGCGACCACGCGAAGACCGTGAAGCGTCCGTCCTGCGACGCGACGAGCGCGACCGAGTCATGCTGATCCTGTACGAACTGCGCCGCCGACATGTGGCGCGTCCCGCCGACCTGTATGGGGGGGACGACCGAGGACACGCCGTCGATCACCGGCTCCGTCAAAACCACCTGCTCGACCTGTGGGTAACCCTTGCGGCGCCCGATCTTCGCGCCGAACGCGAGTATCTCGTATTGATCGCTGATGACGGTCGCGCCGTCCACCGCCGTCAGGCCCGCGACGGCCTCGACCGCATCGATGAGCGCCTCTTGCCACAGTCGCTTGTTTCTCTCCGCCGGGTCTTGCCGGATGAGTTCGGCCAGCTCGGAGTAAGGGGGCGCCACGGAGTAGGGGACGGGCCAGACGATTGACTCTCGCCATGCTTCGGTGTCTTGCGGCACGACGAGCAGCGACCCGCCGCGCCCGTGCAAGCGCATGGAGGCGGCCAGTTGGACGAGCACGTTCAAGGAGTCCTCACCGGAGGCGGACGAGCCGAAGCCGAGCAGAGAAGTGACGAGTGCCGGGCAGTCCGGCAGGCTGGTGCCCGCCTCGTCCACTTCCTTGATCTGGTCGCCCTTGAGCACCACGACGTTGACGAACTTGCCTGACTCCTGACCGCGTCGGTACTTGACCACGAGCAGCCCCGGCTCGATGACTTCCAGCACGAAGCAGAACCTCGGAATCGTGCGGGTGGTGCCCCACACGTGCAGCCCTTCGCCGTTAAGCCAGACGCCGAGGTGAATGCCGGGACGCTCCACCGCCGGCGCAAGCCGCGCCAGAGCCGCCGGGGTGAGCGAAAGCGGTTGCTGGAACATGAGCGACTGTCCGGCGCGTCCGGGCGGAAGGAAGGCGAGAGATATTTTCGGCGAATAACCTTCCTCGCGCCGGAGGCTCGCCCAGAACGCGGCGTCGATGATCGCTTCGATGATCTCGGCGTCGGGTCGCTGCGACACCTCCTCGGGGCCGTACTGTCGCAACGCCGCGAGGTGGCGGGCGAAGTGCGCCTGCACCATGGCGGCGACCGCCCGCGCGGCCGGGTATGAAGGGCCTATCATAGATTGATGACCTCGAACATCTCCTTGATGAATTCTGTACTCGTTCCGTCTGTGACTTAAGTATAACTCCGATGTGCCTCTGTGGTGAGTCTGTCTTGCCACCTGTACAACTGAATTGCTACAGGGAAGGTGCTTGACCTTTCATCTGACAATGAGGTGTAGAAGGGCTTGTGCGAAGGTCGGGGGCGGGTGTTATGCGGCGTGAACAGCGACCGTGAATTTGACGTAATGCGAGGAGGAGGGCTTCCACGTCATGGTGTTTCTGTTAGCCGCCGTCCTGCTCCCGACCGCGTGGCAATACATTCTCATGGCCCGTCGGCGAGGGCTGCTCTACGTCGTCAAAAGCATCGCGGCGGGGGCGGCGCTCGGCCTGCTTGCGGGAGTCTTCATCGGCGTCGGGGCGCGCACGGGGATGAGCGCCATTACCGTCGCCAATGGCGACGCGCCGAGCCTCACGCTGTCCGGTTCATTTACCGTCGTCTACACGTTCGCAAGCTTTGGCATCGTGCTGGGCGTCGTGTACGACGGACTGTTCCGACGCCTGCTGAGACGGCGCGGTTTGGTCTACGGGGTTCTATTGATGCTGTGCTCGTGGTATCCGCTCGCGCAGGCCGCCGGCCAACAACTCACGGGACGCCCGGCCCTCATCACACAAATCATGGTGTCCGGCGTTATCGTCGCGCTGATGTGGCTACCGTTCGGAGTAGCTCTGGAAGCACTCTTAAGCAGGTGGCACAATCGTCGCGCCGCGTCGGCGGCAGCAAGCGCCGCTGTCTGACCCACTCACTCGTCGGGGTTCAACTCACTCGTATCTCAACGCCACCATCGGGTCAACCTTCATGGCGCGTCGCGCGGGGATGTAGCAGGCGAGGAGCGCCACGCCCATCAGGAGCAGCGCGATGGCCGCGAATGTCGTGGGGTCGCTGGCGCTTACGCTGTAGAGCAAGGTCGCCATCAGTCGCGTCAGCGCGAGGGCGGCGCCCAGACCGATGACGATCCCGATGAGCGCCAGCAGCAGGCCCTGCCCCAGAACCATCTTGAGCACGTCGCGCGCCTGCGCGCCCAGCGCCATGCGGATGCCGATCTCGTGCGTGCGCTGTGAGACGGCGTAGGACATCACGCCGTAGATGCCGACCGAGGCCAGCACGAGCGCCACCGCCGCGAAGACGCCGAACAGAATGGCGTAGAGACGCGGCTGCCAGACCGACCTTGCGACGACCTCCTTCATCGTCCTCACGTTGGTCACAGGCTGATCCGGGTCAAGCTCTTTGACACGGGCGCGCACGGCCGTCGCCAGCGCGGCGGGGTCGGACGAAGTACGCGCCGTGAGCGTCATCTGTGGCTCGGGTATCTGCTGGTAGGAGACGTAGACGGTCTTCCGTGTCTGCCGGTCGAGGCGTTCGTGGCGCACCTCCCCGGCCACCCCGACGACCGTGAACCACGGCTCGTTGCTCTCTGGCGGCCCAAACCGGACGCGCTTGCCCACGGCGCTTTCCTCCGGCCAGTACTCGCGGGCCAGTCGCTCGTCGATGACCGTGACCTTGAGCGCGTCTTTCGCGTCCGTCTCCGAGATGTCGCGGCCCGTCATGATGGGAATGCCCATCGAGCGAAAGTAGTCGGGGGTGATGACGCAGTAGTTGATCATCGGCGCCTCCCCGACGGAGAGCACCGGGCGACCCTCGACCGTGAGGCTTCGGCCCCAGAGCGACCCGCTCAGCGGCAGGTTCGAGGCCGCGCCCGCCGCCTCTACGCCCGGCAGCGCCCTCGTGCGTTCGAGCAACTGCCCGAAGAATGCCGGGCGCTTCTCCTGCTCTTTGTACTTGGCCCGCGGCAGCGAGACGGTCATCGTCAGCACGTTCTCCGGGTTCAACCCCGGATTGACGTGTTGCAGACGCAGGAAGCTACGCATCATCAGCCCCGCGCCGATGAGCAGCACGAGCGAGAGCGCCACCTCCGCGACCACCAGCAGCGAGCGCACGCGCCCGTGCCCCGCCCCCGCCGCCGCGCTGCGACCGCCCTCCTTCAACGTCTCGTTTAGATCGACCTTCGATGCCTGCAACGCCGGCGCGATGCCGAAGACGACGCCTGTCAGGAGCGACACGCCGGCCGTGAAGGTGAGCACGCGCCAGTCCAGATTGAACTTCATCCAGAAGGGGAACTCGATAGGGATAGCCGCCAGCAAAAGCTCCAGCCCCCACACCGCCAGCACCAGTCCGAGTGCGCCGCCCGCAAGACCCAGCACAAGGCTCTCGGTGATTAACTGTCGCACGATGCGCCAGCGGCCGGCGCCGAGCGCGGCGCGGATGGAAATCTCCTTCTGCCGCGCCGAGGCCCGCGCCAGAAGCAGGTTGGCGACGTTCACGCAGGCGATGAGCATCACGAAGCCGACCACGCCGAGCAGGATCAGAAGCGCCTGTCGGTAGTCGCCGACCAACCCTTTGTGCAGGCCGGAGACGCTGACGCTCAAGCCCTCGTTAGTGACCGGGTTCTGCTCCTCGATGCGCGCGGCGATAGCGGCCATCTCGGCCTGCGCCTGTTCGAGCGTGACGCCGGGCTTGAGCCGCGCCACCGCGTCGAGGCCGTGATCGTTGCGCGTCCACCTCTGCTCGTCGAGCGCCATGGGAATCCATAGGTCGGCGACTTCAGGGAATCGGAAGTCAGGCGGCATCACGCCGATAACTGTGTGCTGGCGGTTGTTGAGGCTAATCGTCCGGCCGACGATTTCGGGGTTCGCGCCGAAGCGGCTCTGCCACAGGCCGTGGCCGAGGATGACCACCGTGTCGTTATCGGGGCGATCTTCTTCGGCGCGAATCGTCCGGCCCATCGTCGGGGCCACGCCCAGTATCTCGAAGAGGCCGCTGGAAACTCTCGCCCCCCTCATCTGCTCCGGCTCCCCGTCACCCACCAGTGTGTAGCTGCCCGCGTTGTAGGCGGCGATGTCCTCGAAGACGCGGTTCTGCTCGCGCCAGTCCTCGAAGTTCGGGAAGGACACGCCCATCGCGTTGACGCCGCGCTTCGGGGCCGTCTCGTCGAGCAGAACCAGTCGCCCCGGCTCCCTGTAGGGAAGCGGACGCAGCAGCACGCCGTTGACGAAGCTGAAGATGGTGCTGTTCGCGCCGACGCCGAGGGCCACCGTCAGCACCGCGACGGCCGCGAAGCCGGGCTGCTTCAACAGCGAGCGCACGCCGTATCGGATGTCCTGCCAGAAAGTTTCCACAATGCCTCCTCCACGCACCTCGTAGGCCCGCTCCGCCATGCGGCCGGGGTTGCCGAAACTTCTCCGCGCGGCGAGGCGCGCCTCCTCCGGCGTCATCCCCCGGCCGATGTTCGCCTCCGTCTCCATCTCGACGTGGAGGCGCAACTCTTCCTCGATGTCGCTGATGACCGCCTCGCGGCCGAAGAGGGCACGCAGTCGCGCCGAGATGACGTTGAACCACTCCATCCGCCACACACTCCCTTACGTGGCCTGTCTCACCTTCGCAATCGCCAACGCCAGCCGGTCCCAACTCTCCTCCTCGATCTTGAGCTGCCGCCGGCCGGCCCTCGTGAGCGAGTAGAATTTGGCCCGCCGGCCGGTCTCATTCGTGTCCCACTCCGAAGTCAGCCAGTCGCGCTGCTCGATGCGGTAGAGGGCCGGGTAGAGCGACCCCTGCTCGACGTTGAGCATCTCCTCGGACATCTGCCGAATGCGCTGGATGATGCCGTAGCCGTGCAACGGCCCGAGGGAGACGGCCCTCAGGATCAGCATGTCGAGCGTGCCTTGCAACAGATCGGCTTTAACTTGACTCACTTGCAGCCCTCCGGGTGAATTCGCGTAAAACGGCTTGATGCCTAGAACGACGAGGCATCGTAGTTCCGCACGCCTAGGATGTCAAGGCTTTCCCGCGCGATGAGCATTCAGGCGAGTCGGAGGAGGTGAAAGTGAAGTGGATGCTTGTGAGGCGTTAGCCCGGAGGACGTGTATTTCGCTGAGTGCGGGTTGGAGATTGAATCGGTAAAGTTTTTCAGTTCATGGTTAGACGTGGTCTTCCCGGTCTCGTTTCGGGGCGGGCGGCAGTTGGCCATCTCGCGCTCCCGAAAGTAATGCAGTGGTCTTCTCCGAAGGCACACGCATTGAATGTGACGCTTCCATATCTGACAGCGCGCCGGTTTGCGGATTACCCACCGGCAACACGACACCCGTTTCACCTTTGGGATTCAGTGTGTAATGTAAACGCCGCAGCCCCGTCAAGAGTAACGCCCAACCCAATGCTCCCAGCAGGAGCGACACTCCAACAACGACATTTGTGCGCGGCAATGCTGCTGTGGTCATGCCCAGCAACAACGCAATGAAAGTGAGTGCGAGGATGATTGCGCCAAACACGGTGCGGGTGTAGCCCGCGCACAGTCCGGCGGTCACTTTCAGCACTTCGACTTCCGCCGGTTCTGATGACACCGTCGGCGTCCCGCACTGGCGGCAGAAACGTGAACCCACCGCGGCCGTCGCGCCACAGGCGACACACCCGGCCGACGCCGAGCGCATCGCGGCAAGGGCGATCATCGCTTCCGCCTCGCGCGTCAGCGTCTGCCGACCGCTATTCGTCAACATCCGATGCTTGAGCGCATAGCAGAAGGTGATGCGTGCAACTCCGGCGCTCAAAGGTTTGACGGCGATGGTCAGAGCGACCGAGTAATTGAGGACGTTGTTGGAACCGATCCACGAAGCCCAGCCACGCGCCGCCCGTCGAGCTACTAACGGCTCCTCTTTCAGCACGTAGTAACCGAGCTGCTCAAGCCCGTCGGCAAGGCGCGAACGCACACTTTCCACGTCTCCAAGCAAGATACGCGAGAGGAGGTGCTCGCCGGCGCCGGACGCGCCGGCATCATTCAACGCCGCGACCGAATCACTATCCATCAGCGTTCTCCTCGCCTGCTCCACTCTCTCCTGCCCTGTGTCCTCTTACACTTGGTGGGAAGACGGCCCGCCGCGCTCAGTCTCCGACCACTTCTCAACCGGCTGGGCCGCGTGCGCCGTCATGTCCGCGTTGAGGCATTATAGCATCGGCGCTGAGGGGGCTTCGCGTCGATGCCGGAGGGCGACTGTCAGGTCTTTCGCAACAGTTGGGGCACAGGCTTCATGGAGCACGGCTGCGGCTACATAACTGTGGGTAGAGTGTGATGACGCGGCCGGGGCTTGTCAGCGCACGGCGCGCGACCGTATGCTGTGGTTGGCCGCATGGACGCCGAGAGGCTGGACGGGCTGAAGGTCAATGGCCGCCGGCGGCGAATAATTCGGCCGACACACTTTCCGACTTACACACGCAGTTGAAATGTTCCCGGACGAAACGAACTTTGGCGCGCGCGCTAAATTTAGGGAAGGGAAGGGGCAACGACGCGCCCGCGGCGCCGCATCACAGCCCCGGGATGGAACTCGGTGACACGTCACGACTTCCGG
>DASVES010000171.1:0-6338 GCA_036380435.1 Pyrinomonadaceae bacterium
CTCACGGAGATCGACGCGTGGGGACGCGCCAACAACATCGCCCTCTATCGCCTCCGGCCGGAAGTGTTGGACGGGCGCAAGACGGCCGAATAGTCGCTCGCGGGTGGCGCGGCCGTGTCTCAGCCGTCGCCCAGCTCCTTCGGCCTGACGACCCATTCGAGGCGACCACACTCCGGGCCAACCTCATCCCACGCGTCGATGTCGAGGGCGACGCGGGCCAGCGCGGCGGTCGTCATGCGCTCGCGCGAGCCGGTGAGCGCTTCTATCAACTCTTCCACGCCGGGGTTGTGGCCGACGAGCAACACACTCCCCACCCCCCGCTCGACTTCCGACACCACATCGATCAGGCGACCGGCGCTCGCCTCGTAGATGCGCTCGTCGAAGCGCGGTTCGGCGTCGAGGCCCGCGGCCGTGGCGAAGAGCGCGACGGTCTGCCGCGTTCTCTCGGCGGGTGAGCAGAGGATCACGTCGGGCCGCGGAGCGCGCTCGCGCATGAGTCGGCCCATCCGCGGCGCGTCCCTGCGGCCGCGTTCGTTTAGCGGGCGCTCGAAGTCTTTCTGCCCCGGATTATCCCAACTCGATTTGGCGTGTCGCAGAACGAAAAGCGTTTTCATCGCTGGCGGAATTCCACCTTCCTCGTAGCGGTCATATAACTCCAAACTTGATTATAGGGCGGCTCGGGCTCACCGCAGAGGCGCAGAGGGGGCGCAGAGGCGTTGAATCAACTCAAGCCTCTGCGGTGAACTCATGCACGCTACACACACGCATCGGGTCTCCTGAAAATACCACGATGTGTTTGTTACCATCGCGGCCGGTATGTTGTAATCCACTCGCGGAGGGGAAGTGACGAAGAGCGAGCGCACAATCGTCGTCGGGGACGTACACGGCTGTTACGACGAGCTGACGGAGCTGCTGGAGCGCGCGGCGTTCGGCGCGGGCGACCGTCTCGTCTGTGTGGGCGATCTCGTCACAAAGGGCGAGAAGAGCCGCGAAGTACTCGACCTGTTCATACGGGACGCGCGCCTCTCCTCCGTCCTCGGCAATCACGACCGCGCCGTGCTACGCGCCCTGCGCGGCGAAGCTGTCGCGCTCAAGCCCGCGCAGGAGAAGTGCCTGCAAGAGCTTCAACCCGAAGGCGCGCGCTACGCACAGTTTCTCTCGACGCTGCCGCTCTCCATCGACCTCGGCTCACACGTCGTTGTACACGCCGGCCTGCGTCCCGGCGTCGCGCTCGCGGAGCAGTCGGCGGACGATTTGACGGAGCTGCGCACGCTCGGCCCCGACCGGACGAACCGCGAGGGGACGCCGTGGTACGATGTTTACGACGGCGAGCGCACCGCGCTCTTCGGCCACTGGCCCGCGCCCGTGCCACGACGGGGCCTGCGCGCCATCGGTCTCGACACCGGCTGCGTCTACGGCTACGAGCTGACGGCCTACGTCATCGAAGAAGACAAATTCCTGAGCGTCCCGGCCCGCCGCGCCTACAGTCCTCCGGGCGGGCGCGTCGGCTGAATGAGTTGTCAGTAGTCAGTTGCTTTCCGTTTCCAATCTTGAGCATTAACCTTTAGCGCGGTGTTTACCAAACACCTATAACTGATTACTGACTACTGACGACTGACTGCTAACCAATGGCCAAAGCCAGAGAGATCGAAGGGCTTGATTGCGGCGCGGACGCTGCCAGCGGCATCCGGCTCGTACTCTCCTCGCGCATCGACGAAACGCTCGCCTATCGCGACGCCGCGCTCGTGGCGGAAGACCCCGAAGGCGTCCACGACATGCGCGTGGCCTCACGCCGCCTGCGGAGCGCGCTCCGCGACTTCGCGCCCCACATGAACGACAAACGCGTGGCCGGCGTCCGCGTCGAGTTGAAGAAGCTGGCCGACGCTCTGGGGCGCGTGCGCGACATCGACGTGGAAGCGGCGGCGCTCGAAGAGGCCGCGCGGGAAGCGCCCGAGACGGTGCGCGCGGGCGTCGAGGAGTTGGCGCGCGCGCGTCTGGCCGGGAGCGCGGAGGCGCGCGAGGAGTTGGCCAGGGAGCTTGGCGAGGATGGTCTCGCGCGTCTGCGCGAGGAGTTTGCCGACGCGCTCGCAAACGCGCTCGACGCGGCGCGTGAGCGTCGGAAGGGGAAAGGCGGCGGCGGCGCGGGCCGACGTGGAGGGAGCTTCGGCGAAGTCGGCCGGCAGGTGATCGTCGCGCGCTGGGAGGAGTTGCGGGAGCGCGCCGGCTCGCTCTACCGCCCGTTCAAGACGAAGCGCCTTCACAAGACGCGCATCTCGGCCAAGCGCCTGCGCTACGCGTTGGAGCTGTTCACGCCGTGCATGGGCGATGAACTCAAGGACTTCGCCAGGGAGGTCGCGCATCTGCAAAAGTCGCTCGGGGAGGTTCACGACTGCGACGAGTGGATCGCGTCGCTCGGCGTCGGGTTGGCGAAGCGCGAGCGCGACGCCGCCGACGACGCAAAGTCGCCCGACGCGGGCGCGCGCGCGGGACGTGCGGAGACTTCCGCGTGGCTGTTCGACCACTTCGTCGAGCGGCGCAATCTGCACTACCGCGAAGCGTTCGCACGCTGGCGCGCGTGGGGGCGTGAAGACTTCGAGTCGCGGCTGCGGGCGTGCGTCAGTGGGCGGGGGTCGGAGGGCGTGCGCGCCGCCGCGGAGGGCGAGGCGGCCGAAGGCGTGGACGGAGAAGAACCGGGGAAGCGGCGCCCGAGACGGAGCGCGAAAGCGTCGCGCGGCGGTCGCGAGTCCTCCAAAGTCGCGAACTGAATCGTCGCTCAAAGCCGCGAATTGAGTCATCGCTCTCTCCGTCGCTCAAACGACCGGAGGCGTCCTTCCGCTCAATGCGTCTTCCCACAGCCCGCGACGTGGAACACAACCTTCCGGCGCGCGCCTCGGCCGTGTGAGACTCCGTCGCGCGTGGGTCGTCTCGCCTGAAAGTGGCAGGGCGGCGAGATTCCGTTGTATAAATGTTGCCGCACACATCCACACGAACAAAGGCGCGCCGGAGATTTCGATGAGGTATAAAGAGAACATCCTCGGGCTGGTCGGCAACACGCCGCTCGTCCGTCTGAACCGCATGGCCGGCGGGCTGAAGGCGCAGGTCTTCGCCAAGATGGAAAACCTCAACCCCGGCTACTCGGTCAAAGACCGCATCGGCATCGCCATGATCGAAGCGGCCGAGGCCGACGGGGCGCTCAAGCCGGGCGGCACCATCGTCGAGGCCACCTCGGGCAACACCGGCATCGGCCTCGCGCTGGCCGCCGCCGTTAAGGGCTACAAGTGCATCTTCGTGATGACCGACAAGGCATCGACCGAGAAGGTGCGCTACCTGAAGGCGCTCGGGGCCGACGTGGTCATCACGCCCGTCGCCGCCAAGCCGGGCACGCCCGACCACTACGTCTCGACCGCGCAGCGCATCCACCGCGAGACGCCCAACAGCTTCTACCCGAACCAGTACGCGCACCCCGCCAACCCCGAGGCCCACTACCGCACCACCGGCCCCGAAATCTGGGAGGCCACCGAAGGCAAGATTACGCACTTCGTCTCGGGGATGGGCACCTGCGGCACGATCTCCGGCGCCGGCAGGTTCCTCAAGGAGAAGAACCCGGCAATCCGCATCATCGGCGCAGACCCCTACGGCTCGGTCTTCAAGACCTACAAGGAGACAGGCAAGACGCACGAGGTCACGCCCTATCTCGTCGAAGGCATCGGACAGGAAGTCATCCCCGAGAACTGCCACATCAAGTACGTCGATGAGGTCATCAACATCACCGACCGCGAGTCGTTCGAGATGTCGCGGCAGCTCGGCCGACAGGAGGGCATCTTCTGCGGCGGCTCGACGGGGACGATCTGCGCGGCGGCCCTCAAGCTCGCGCGCACGCTCGACGAGACGGGCGTGGTCGTCTTCATCGTCTGCGACACCGGCGAGCACTACCTGACGAAGCATCACTCGGACGAGTGGATGAAGGAGAAGCGTCTGCTGGAGACGCAGAAGATGACCGCCGGCCTCATCAGCACGACGAAGGGCGAGCGCGGGCCGGGCAAGCTCGTCGCGGCCGCGCCGGACGAACTCGTCTCGGCGGCGCTGGCGAAGATGGGCGAGCACGGTCTGACGCAGCTTCCCGTGGTGGACGACGGCCGCTCGGTCGGGAGTCTGCGGGAAAACCGTCTGCTCGCGAAGATTCTCAAGAACCGCGAGCTGATGGAAGCGCCCGTGCGCGAGGTGATGGAGAAGGGCTTCCCCGTCGTTGACGAGGACGCCGCCTGGGCCGAGGTGCTCACACACCTTCATTCAAGCCCCGCCGTCTTAGTCGGTGAGTACGGCCGCATCACCGGCATCATCACGCGCCACGACGTGCTCGACGCGCCCGCCGGCTCGCGCGGCTAACGTCGCGGGCGGTGAGTAGTGTCCTAAGTCGATGATGTTCTCTGCGCGGCCTCTGCGCCCTCTGCGCCTCGGCGGTGAATAACTGCCCGGCCACACTCACCGCAGAGCCGCGGAGGGCGCAAAGGCCGCGCAGAGAGTTGATTTTAGGACACGACCGGGCAGTGACGCCGATTGACTTACATCGTACTGATCGCCTGGGCCATCGCCTTCGCCTGGCTGCTCGGCGCGGCCCTCACGCTCGCCGCCCTTGCCCGCCTCAAGTTCCTCAAACCGACCGACGACTCCCGACTAAAAACTGAAGACGCGCCGCACGTCTCGATCCTGCTGCCCGCGCGCAACGAGGAGCGGCGGGTGCTCGCCGACTGCGTGCGTTCGCTGCTCGCGCAGGACTACGGGAGCTTCGAGGTTGTAGCCGTGGACGACCGCTCGACGGACGCGACGCTCCCCCTGCTGCGCTCGCTCGCGGAAGAGGACGCGCGCCTGCGCGTCATCGCGGGCGGCGAATTGCCCGACGGGTGGCTCGGCAAGCCCAACGCGCTCCGGCAGGCGCTCGAAACGGCGCGCGGCAGTTGGGTGCTCACCACGGACGCGGACGTGATCTTTCACCCGTCGGCGTTGCGGACGGCCCTGACATACGCGCGCTCGCACGACTGCGACGCCGTCTCGCTCTTCCCGCATTTCGAGACGCGCACGTTCTGGGAGCGCGTCTTCACGCCGACGTGGGTCTGGGGTCTGCTCGTCTTCTTCCCGCTCGACCTCGTCAACCGCCGCCGCGGCGTGCGGCTCGCCATCGGCATGGGCGCTTTCGTCCTGATGCGGCGTGAGGCGCTGGCGGCAATCGGCGATTTTGCGTCCGTCCGCGCGGACGTGATCGAGGACGTGAGGCTGGCGGAGAAGCTGAAGCGTTCGGGCGCATACCTGCGTGTGGAGTTCGCCCCCGACCTCATACGGACGCGGATGTACTCGAACCTTCGGGAGCTGTGGGAGGGCAGCACGAAGAACCTCTTCGCGGCGCTGAAGTTCTCTTACGCGCTCACACTCGCGTACCTCGTCTGGACGTTCTCGGTCGCCGTCGGGCCGACGATTCTTCTGGGATTGAGTGCGACGCTTATAACGGCCGGCGTCGAAGGCCCGTGGCGCGAGTTGCTCGTGCCGTCGTCGTTGGCGCTGGCGCTGCACGTCGCGCTGCTCGCGCTCGTCTGCGTGCGCTTCCGCGTTCCACCGGCCTATGCGCTGGCCGGGCCGCTCGGCTTCGCGCTCGCGTGCGCCGTCATGCTCACTTCGGCGGTGGCCGTCACGACGGGGCGCGGGGTGACGTGGAAAGGACGCAAAATTTACGAGCGCGCGGGGGGCCTGCGTCCGCCGCGCGCGTGAGGGCGCGAAACGCTCTTCAGCGACGCTCGTAAAAAATAACCTTCAAATCGTCGTCGAGCTGCCGCGTGTCGGAGGGAGTGAACCCGCTCAGAAAATCCACGGGCATGAACGTGTCCGCGCCCTCGACCGCGATGGGGACTTCGGTGACGACCCAGGCGTCGATGTCCGCGAGGAACGACTCGTAGACCCGCGCGCCGCCGATGACGTAGATGTCGCACGCCAGATAACCCTTCAGCGAGAGCACGGAGGCACGGTCGCGCAGGACGACAACTGTGGGATGCGGCTCGACCTCGCCCCGCGTCGTCAGCACCACGTTCAACCTGTCCTTCAGCGGCTTCTTCAACGACGCCCACGTCCGCCGCCCCATCACGCACACGTTGCCCGTCGTCTGCTCCCGAAAGAACTTCATGTCCGCCGGGTAGTGCCACGGCAGCGCGCCCCCGCGCCCGATGGCCCCGTTCCTGTCAACCGCGACGATGCCGATGATCTTAGACATAGTGATGAGTGATGAGTGATGAGTGATAAGAAGGAGAAGACAGGTTTTGTCTTATCACTTATCACTCATCACTCATCACTTG
>DASVES010000172.1:0-11739 GCA_036380435.1 Pyrinomonadaceae bacterium
GGCGGCGGCGTGATCGGCGACTTGATGGCCCGGTTCTTCGTGAGATAGAGAAAGTAGTCCTCCGTCACAGGCGACTCCAGCGGAGCGCCCTGCTCGACGAAGTCAGGCATCAACTCGGCCAAAGCTTTCGGGTCCATGACCGCGCCCGAGAGGATGTGCGCGCCGATGGTCGCCCCCTTTTCGATGACCGCGATCTGAATTTCCCCCAGCGGCTTCCCCTCACGCTTCCCGGCCCCGACCGCCTCGTCGTGCTCTTTAATGAGCCGAGCGAGGTGCAGGGCACCGCTCAGGTTCGCCGGCCCCGCGCCCACGAACACCACGTCCATCTCGATGCTTTCACGTTCCATTTCTTCCACGCTCCGGTATCAATGCTTTAACGCCCGCACGCCTGCCGCCGAATCATCCGGCGACTATTCAACTGCCGCGCACGGGTCAAAAATGAATCGCCATTCAGTTTATCTTCGCCCCCGAGAAATAGCAAAAGGCCGGCAATGTGGGTTCGGTTATAAAGTGAAATTCGTAGGTCATAAAGTGAAATCCTTGTAGGGTGGACTCCATCAGGAATATTTACAAGTGCCATAGCAGTTTTGCGACCCACGCACTGAGGCTTGATTTCAACTTGATGTATTGACTTCTTCTAATGAGGGGGATATTGTCCGCGCGTTATCATCAATAGCTGAGTCCGGAGCCTCTGCCTCCCAACCCGGAATCTTATCGCCACTCATGTCGAGCCTGCGGGACAGGATATCTGAAACCACGATGTCGTAAAGCTCGCGTCCAGACTATCTATCGCGAGACGACAGGCAACTCTTACGTTTCATTAGTTCAATTCTGGGGCCCCAAAGGAGACCATCATGTTCTGGTCAGGATTAACTTCACTCTTGCGCGTGATTATTTACGGCTGGGTGATCGCGCTGTGGCAGTTCTTGAAATTGTTATGTCAGTTCTGCCGGAAGAGATGCGCACGTCCGCCGAAGACCCCGCTCGAATGTCTCCAAATCGATCATCCGGCGTTTGTTCGGCCTGATCCATTGCTGTACTCACAGCGCTACCTCAAGGCACATGGCTTTGCGGTGACTTACAACAACCCCGATATCAGTTTGTCGAAGGGTGGTGTACTCGTGAGTTCGCATGATCTGGAACCGGCAACTACATATGAAGTGACCGCGCGCATCTGGAATAACTCTCTCGAAGCGCCGGTTGTTGGCATGCCCGTGCACCTGTCCTTCCGGAACTTCGGTGTGGGCAACCAGCCCATCCCGATTGCCAGCGGCGCAGTGGACGTCGGCGTCAAGGGCAGCGTCACCCATCCGGGTTTTGTCATTATCCCGTGGACGACCCCGGCGACGCCCGGTCACTACTGTCTCCAGGTCTTACTGGATCCTGTCGATGACATTGAACGTTTGAATAATCTCGGTCAGGAGAATACGGATGTCAGGAAGGCGCACTCGCCTGCGCTGTTTGAGTTCACTCTTCGTAACGACACCCCGAAATCGCGCCGTTACCATTTTGAAGTTGACGCGTACGAGATCCCGGCGCTGCCAAAGTGCGGCGACACAAGGCCCGATGATGCCGCCACACTCAGACGTCACCGGCCCGAAGCGCATCCCGTCCCCGCCGGCTTCGTCGTGAAGATCGAGCCGTCCACGCCAACGCTGGATCCGGGAGTCAGCGCGACGATTAACGTGAGCGTTGAACCTCCGGCCGGCTTTGTCGGTAGGCAAGCTCTCAACATCAATGCGTTTCACGAACAGGGATTCGCCGGGGGCGTGACCCTCACCACTGTAAAGGAGCCGTGAACTATGGCAGTCCAACAATTCACGAAGTGCATCGAGCCGGAAAGATTCGAACCGCGCTCACGCATCAAAATGATAGCGATGGCAACCGCTTTCGCAGGCGTCTTTGCAGCATATGCCGTGCTCACCGGACACCCGTGGTGCGCACTTTTCGCGGTCGAGATTGGATGGTGCATGTTGTGGATACTCTACTGCGAGAACTGGCTTTACGAACGGCTGATTTGCATTGGCGGCGATGTTGATGCCATCGGCCTGGTCGTCCAGGTAGACCCACCGAAATTCACTGCGAATCTCTTTGACGTGGACAACGACTATTGCTTCAACCTCCTGCTCCAGTGCACTGAATTCGGGGTTCAGGAGGGCGATGCGGCATTGCAGAATTCGCCGTACGGTGTGCTCATAGAAAAAAAACCTGTGATACTCGCCCTGGGGTCAAAGGTGCCCGGCTATAAAAACGGGGGCTACATGGTCCCTGGGCGCCCCCCCAACTCCGCGACGCTGCACTGTGAGATGGAAGGTTCCGTCATCCACGACTATTATCTGTTTATGCAGGCCATGTTGGGGATCACCGTCCTCGCGTTCGGAGTGTGCGTGCTCCTTCCCCATTGGATCTCTTTACTCAGCTGGATTCTGGCCATCCTCGCTATCGTGATCGTGGGCGGCATGTACGAGTCTCAGGTGACTCATCCCGGCTCGCCGTCTGACGTCAACCCTGACATCGCCACCATTCACAAAGATCAAGACATACTCTATGTTCACGGAACATGGGTCTACGATCCACTGCATGACGGCTACAACGAGATTCACCCGGTCAAAATCTGCCTCAAAATTGGCTGCTGGAACGGCGACTGGACCAATACCAACTGCCACCCAGAAAACGGGCCCACTGAGTACGATAAGCACTGCCTGCCGGGCGGCGGGGCACCTGATGTGATCCTGCGCCTGCGAAACGCGCTTGAGGAGGCGAGAGCGGATGTGACGATTGCGAATCAGAAACTACTGGAACATCAGTGGCGTTTTCATCCGCTCATCGATGCGTGTGACCGGGACGTGATCCTCTGACGCTGTCGCGGGCTCAATGCTCCAGGACGTTTTTGCGGCAGTCTCACGCATCGAAGTCGGTGATCTTAATTCCGCGTTTTAAGGAGAAAGAAAACAAAACGCGTGTCCGAAGGAAGGGAATGTAGCCCTCGCGAGTCCCACCTCTCTCATTGCAATGCGCGAATCCCTAATCCGTGGTGAGGAACTGAAACTAAGATATTCCGAGTACGAAGAGCTTTGATCAAGGGCGGCGAGTAAATTTCAAGTAATGACCGAATACTGTAGGAAACTTTCATGTTATGCCAGAAAAGATTTTCACTTAAGGACCGAATCTGCCGCGTAAGTTATTGATTCCAGTAATGGGCCGGTTTCACTTTATGACCGAACCCACAGGCACTTTCAATTCGGCCAGATGGGAACACGGATTAAACGGATGAGAGGGATAAGCACGGATCAAATCCGTGCTTATCCCTCTCATCCGTTTAATCCGTGTTCCCCGCAGTCCCGTCGTGAATGCCGTTTGCCCCGCGCCGGCAAAGGGGACATAATTCCTCCAACAATTCCAACAACAAGCGACGAGGGGAAGCAATCATATGTCAGCTCACAAGCACACCAACCGGCTCGCCGACGAGACGAGTCCATATCTGTTGCAGCACGCGCACAACCCTGTCGATTGGTATCCGTGGGGCGATGAGGCCATCGAAAAGGCGCGCAGCGAGAACAAGCCGATTCTTCTGAGCATCGGTTATTCCGCCTGCCATTGGTGTCACGTGATGGAGCGCGAGTCGTTCGAGGATGAAAAGATCGCGGGGTTGATGAACGAGCATTTCGTCAACATCAAGGTTGACCGCGAGGAGCGTCCCGACCTCGACCAGATTTATATGAACGCCGTCCAGTTGATGCAGAGACACGGGGGCTGGCCCCTCACCGTCTTCCTCTCCCCCGACCTCGTGCCCTTCTTCGGCGGCACCTACTTCCCCCCGGAAGACCGCCACGGCATGCCCGGCTTCCCGCGCATCCTCTCGCACCTCGCCGACGCCTACCGCACCCGGCAAAGCGAAATTGCCGAGGGCGCCGCAGAGTTGTTAGATGAACTCCGGCGGATGTCCATGACGCGTGAGTCGGACGAACCCCTTACCGTTTCCATACTCGACGACGCCGCCCGCGCCGTCGCGAAAACATTCGACCCACGGCACGGCGGTTTCGGAGGCGCCCCCAAGTTCCCTGCCCCGATGACTCTCGATTTCCTGCTGCGAACCCACCGGCGCACCCGTGACCCACACCTCCTTGAGATAGTCACGCACACCTGCCGGAAAATGGCGTTCGGCGGAATCTACGATCAACTCGGAGGGGGCTTTCACCGCTATTCGACCGACGCCCACTGGCTCGTCCCGCACTTCGAGAAGATGCTCTACGATAACGCACTCCTCTCACGCCTCTACCTTCACGCCTATCAGGCCACGGGCGACGAACTCTTCAAAAGAATTGTCGAGGAGACGCTCGACTACGTCGTCCGCGAGATGACCGACCCCTCGGGCAGCTTCTACTCCACGCAGGACGCCGACTCCGAAGGCATCGAGGGTAAGTTCTTCGTCTGGGACGAGGCCGAGTTGAAAGACTTGCTCGGCGAGGATGATGCTCGTCTGTTCAGCACTTTCTATAACGTTACGGATGAAGGCAACTTCGAGGAAGAAAACATCCTGAACGTCACGCGTCCGGCCGAAGCCGTCGCGGCTGATGCGGGCGTGAGTGTCGAAAAACTCGATGAAGTTTTAAGGCGCGGGCGTGAGGTCTTATTCGCGGCCCGAGAACGACGCGTCAAACCCGGCCGCGACGAAAAGGTGCTGACGGCATGGAACGCCCTGATGCTCGAAGGCTTCGCTGAGGCGAGCGCCACACTCGGACGCGAGGATTATCGTGCCGTCGCCGAACGCAACGCACAGTTCATCCTGGAAAACTTAAAGGACGGCGAACACCTTCTCCACGTCTACAAGGACGGCCGCGCTAAGCACAAAGGTTTTCTCGACGACTACGCTTATTTCGTCTCCGCCCTCGTCACCCTCTACGAGACGACCGGCACGCTGCGCTGGCTCCAGGAGGCGACGGCCCTCTGTGAAAAGATGATCGACGAGTTCTGGGACGAGGAGGAAGGCGGCTTCTTTTACGCCGGCCGGAGCGGGGAGCAATTGATCGTCCGCACCAAAGATTTTTTCGACAACGCAACGCCCGCCGGCAATTCCGTCGCGGCCGACGCGCTAGTCAGGCTTTCGCTTCTCACGGCCAACGAGGACTACAGACGAAGGGCCACAACCATCTTCCGGGTGACGCGCGACGCCCTCACGCGACACCCCTCCGCCTTCGGCCAACTCCTCGGGGCTTTACACTTCCACATCTCCGCCCCGAAGGAGATAGCCATCATCAGCGGCTCCGACACGGAGGCCGGTGAGAGCCTTCTCCGAGAAGTGTGGGGCAGGTACATCCCTGACAAGGTCGTCGCTCAGGCGCGCGAGGGCGATGAAGAATCGGCGCGGATAATTCCGCTGCTACAGGAGCGCCCCGCATTGGGCGGCAGGGCGACGGCCTACGTGTGTCAGAACTACAGTTGTCGCCAGCCCGTTACCGACGCGCGGGAGCTTGCCCTCCAACTCGAAGAAGGTGCTGGCGCCGACAGTTAAAGAAGCTGGTGAGAAGGTCGCGGGGGCGGGGTGATATTTTTACGAACAAGCGTCGCGAAGGGCTTTGAGCAAGTCGTCACCGAAACGAGTAATTTTCGCGGAGCCGAGGCCGTACACCCCGCCCAGCGCCTCCAACGTCTCGGGCCTCACCCTGACGAGATGTTCGAGCGTTCGATCCTGACAGACCATGTAGGCCGGCAGATTCTCAGACTGCGCCCGCTCCAACCGCCACGCCTTGAGTTTCAACACGACTCGCTTTTCCTCGGCGGTTAGCGGCGGCGACAAATCGATCTTCGGGCGTTTTTGTCTTGCGCCCTGCGACGGCCGGTTGCTCAAGGTCGAAGCCTTTAGCGCCTCTTCAAATCTCCCCTCACCCGTCAGACGCGACTTCAGTTCCTCATACACCCGTAGGACTATCAACGCGTCGAGAGCAGCATATGACACCTGCGCCTTCGAGAGTGGGCGCCGTCTCCAGTTCGATGTCTGGTAAGTCTTATCAAGAGGCAGGCCGAAGAGGTGTTCGACAACGGAGGCGAGACTGTAGGAGACGAGCCGCAACGTCATACGCGCCATCTGGAGCGTGTCGATCAGGCCCGCGGTTTGGACTCCCGCGCCTGAGAGAACCATCCGGTCGAAGCGCGCGTTGTGCGCCACCATAAATAATTCGGGTGACTCAAGCGCGGGCCGGAGTGGTTCGATTCCGGTCGCCAGAGCATCGACAACGAGAATCTCTCCTTCGGCGGCGGCGAGCTGGACGAGCGAGACGCTTGACCTGTTGTTGGAGGAGCGATCCCAGAAAGTCTCCGTGTCTAAACCGACGACCCCTCCTGACGGAAAAGAGTCGAGAGCCTTCCGCAGAGCACTCTCGTCGTCGTGCAAGCAATAGCGAACTCCGTGTACCTCCCCGCCCTCGCCCATCTTCGCAGTCCTTCCTCGCCAATCGGCGATTCTTCCGACACCATTGCCGCACCCCACGCTCGCCCGAAGAGGATATTATTTTTCCCCCTAAGCCGCACACATCTTTGGTCATGATGATTGGTAAGTATTGCATACAAATCGGAATCTTTCCCGACCCGAATCGCAAGGATAAATGCTTGACCTTTAAGGAGAAAAGCGTTATTTTTACATGGCCAACGTTGTTGGCACATCTGCTTGCTCCGCGAATTCTCTCCTCCCCGGTCGAATCTATTCCTGGCCTCTTCTCCACCAGCGAAACCTATCAGCCGCATGATTCAGAAGCGAATGAGAAATTGCACGCTCGTGGGGAGCGTTGCCACCGCGGCGGCAGTTTTGTATCACGCCTGGGCCAGCGGTGGAATCGCCTATTTCTTCCTCGGCTCACTCATAGTCCTGCACGCCTTCTGGCTTTACCGGCTCAGTGAGCAGCGTCTCGAAGAAGTGCGTCGGGCGCAGGCCGAGAAGCTTCAACACCTTCAGGAGATAGCGGCCTTACACCTGAACACCATCGAGTCGCTGGCCATCGCCATCGACGCCAAGGATCAGACTACACACGGCCACGTCCGGCGCACGCAGGTCTACGCGATGGAGTTGGGCAAGCTGCTCGAAGTTACGCCGACCGAGTTGGAGGCGCTGCGGGCCGGGGCGCTCCTGCACGACATCGGCAAGCTGGCCGTCCCCGAATACATTCTCAACAAGCCGGGCAAGTTGACGGCCGCCGAGTTCGAGAAGATGAAGATTCACACCGTCGTCGGCGGCGACATCATCAGGCGCGTCAATTTCCCTTACCCCGTCGAGGACATCGTGCGCTATCACCACGAGAAGTGGGACGGGGGCGGCTACCCGCGAGGACTCAAGGGAGATCAGATTCCCCTCGTCGCGCGCGTCATCTCGGTCGTTGATTTCTATGACGCCACACGTTGCGACCGCCCGTACCGAATGGGGATGAAGCGCGAAGAATCAATCGGCCTCCTCCAGCGAATGTCCGGGAAGTCTTTCGACCCGCGCGTGGTCGAGACGTTCGTCGAGAACATCGACTATCTCGACAGCCTCATCGCCCGGCAGGACATACAGGAGCAGGTGCCCTCGGCGCCGCCCGCGGGCATGAACACATCAAGCCCTGACGCGGGGCTTGCGCCCGACCACTTCGCGGCCTCGCACGGCGACGCCGGCTTCCGCTCCATCGCCGAGGCGCAGCGCGAAGTCTTCGCCCTCCACGAAATCGCGCAAACCATCGGCGGCTCACTCAATCTCCAGGACACCTCCACGCTGGTCGCGAGCAAGCTGCGCTCCATCGTCCCGTTCGACACCTGCGTCATCTTCCTGATTGACGAGAAGACGGGCAAGGCGCGGGCGGTACACGCGGCCGGCGAGCACGCCGAAGCCTTCGCCAGCCGCAGCGTCTCCATCGGCGACGGCATCACGGGATGGGTCATCGCCAACTCGCGCTCGATGTGTAACACCGCGCCGGAGCTTGACCTCGCGGGCGTCGCGGCGGAAGTGGCCGCGAAGATTCGTGGCGTCCTCGTCGCCCCGCTCACGCGCGAGGACGGCTCCTTCGGGGCGATCACGCTCTACTCCGACAAACTCTCTTCCTACACGGCCGAGCACGTCCGCCTGCTCGAATCGGTCGCGCACCACGCGTCGAACGCGCTCAACAACGCGCTGATCTACGAGCGGACAAAGGAGAGCGCGCTTAACGACGCCCTCACGGGGCTGCCCAACTCCCGCGCGCTCCACCTGCTGCTGGGGCAGCGCATGGCCGAGTGCCGGCGGCAGAAGGACACACCGCTGTCAGTGTTGACCATCAACATCGACGACTTCAAAGAGGTGAACAACACCTACGGCCACGGGGCCGGAGACCGCGTGCTGGCGGGGGCCGCCGAGATCATCAAGCGACAGGTGCGGCAGATGGACGTGCTGACTCGTTTCGCGGGCGACGAGTTCGTGGCCGTGATGCCGACGGCGCCGGGCGACGTGGCGGTCAGGGTCGCCGAGCGCATCCGCGCCGCGGTCGAGGCACATAAGTTTTATGTCCGAACGGGGCGCTCAATCGGCATCGGCGTAAGCATCGGCGTCGGCAACTTCCCCACCGACGGCGAGACCTCCGACGATCTGCTCATGGCGGCCGACCGGAACATGCGTCGCGACAAAAGCGCACGCAAACCCAACCCTGAGCTGTCCCTCGCGGCCGGGCTTGCGCCCGCTGACGCATTGCGTTAATTCCCCACCAACAGCGAAAACAGTGTCGCCCGCCGGCAAGTGTCCGGCGGGCTTTTCCTTGTCTTTTTGCGCCCGAACCCGCAACTCGCGTATAATCCGGCCTCGAAGGCAAATCATCCAGACAGCTTTATTCCGAACTCGCGCCATCGAGTCGAGGCGCAGCAGCGTCTGCGCGGCGGCCGGGGACGCGCTTTCCACGGGTGAGAAGAAAATGAGTGAGCTGAAAGTAATTCCGATGAAGCCGCGCACTAGCTCTGCCGAAGCCGGCGCGCAGGGCGCACAGGTGCGTGAGGCGGCTGGAACTGACGCCCCGGTCGTGCCCATCGAAGTGCATGAGCGCCGCCGGCAGGAGCAGCAACACCGTGTCGAGGAGATCGACCGCGAGACTTTATTGCGGATGCTCTATCAGATGATCCTCGTCAGGCGTTTCGAGGAGAAGTCGGCGGAAGCCTATACGCTCGGCAAGATTGGGGGCTTCTGCCATCTCTACATCGGGCAGGAAGCCGTAGCCGTCGGCGTCATCTCGGCCCTGCGTAAAGACGACTACGTCCTGACGAGCTACCGCGACCACGGCCACGCCCTGATTCTCGGCACCTCACCCGACGAGGTGATGGCCGAACTCTACGGCAAGGCCGGCGGCTGCTCGGCCGGCAAGGGCGGCTCGATGCATCTCTTCGACGCCGACACCAACTTTCTCGGCGGCCACGCCATCGTCGGCGGACAAATCCCGCTCGCCACCGGCGTCGCCTTCGCCTCCAAGTATCGCGGCACCGACCAGCTCGCGGTCTGCTTCTTCGGCGAGGCCGCCGTCAATCAGGGCGCCTTCCACGAGTCGCTGAACATGGCGCAGCTTTGGAAGTTACCCTGCATCTACATCTGCGAGAACAACCAGTACGGCATGGGCACGGCCGTCAAGCGCGCGATGTCACTGCACGAAGTGGTGGAGAAGGCCCCCGCCTACGACATGGCCTCGGAGTTCGTTGACGGCATGGACGTGCTCGCGGTTCGGGAGGCGACACAACGCGCCGTCGAGCGTGCGCGCGCCGACTCGCTGCCGACGCTGCTCGAAGTAGGCACCTATCGCTTCATGGGACACTCGATGTCCGACCCCGGCAACTACCGCACGCGCGCTGAGATCGAAAAGCATCAGGAGCGAGACCCCATCAAGCTTTTCGCCGACAGCCTGAAGAAGAAGCAAGTCATCGGCGACGCTGACCTAAGCGAAATCGAGAAGCGCGTCAAGGAAGAGGTCGAGCGCGCCCTCAAGTTCGCCGACGAAAGCCCCGAGCCGGCGCCCGAGGAGCTTTTTACAAACATCTACGCCAATCCGTTAGGAAAGTGATGAGTGATGAGTGATGAGTGATAAGAAAGAAAAGAAGCTGTTAGCTTTTAGCTGTTGGCTGTTAGCTAATCGCTAAAAGCTAACAGCTTCTTATCACTCATCACTCATCACTTATCACTGCTTTTGGAGGTTTCCGAATGGCCATCATCACGATGCGCGAGGCGCTCAATCAGGCGTTGGCGGAGGAGATGCGCCGCGACGAGGGCGTCTTTCTGATGGGCGAAGAGGTCGCGGCCTATCAGGGCGCGTACAAGGTCTCGAAGGGGTTGCTCGAAGAGTTCGGCGAGAAGCGCGTGATCGACTCGCCGATTACCGAGCTGGGCTTCGCCGGTCTCGGTGTCGGCGCCGCGATGGTCGGCCTGCGCCCCGTCATCGAGTTCATGACCTTCAACTTCTCCATCCTCGCCACCGACCAGATCATCAACTCCGCCGCCAAGATGCTCTACATGTCGGGCGGCCAGTTCAAAATCCCCATCGTCTTCCGCGGCCCCAATGGCTCCGCCTATCAAGTCTCCTCGCAGCACTCGCAGTCCCTTGAGTCGTGGTTCGCGCACTTCCCCGGCCTCAAGGTCGTGATGCCCTCGACGCCCGCCGACGCGAAGGGCTTGCTCAAGAGCGCCATCCGCGACGATGACCCCGTCATCTTCATGGAGCAGGAGCGCATGTACGGCCTCAAGGGCGAGGTGCCTGACGGTGACGACTTTACAATCCCGCTCGGCGTGGCCGACGTGAAGCGCGAGGGCAAAGACTGCACCATCGTCGCGCGCTCGCTCACGGTGCCCATCGCCCTGAAGGCGGCGGAGGAGATGGAGAAGCAGGGCGTGTCCTGCGAGGTCATCGACCCGCGCACGATCCGGCCGCTCGACACGGAGACCATCATCCGTTCGGTGAAGAAGACGAACCGCGTCGTCATCGTCGAAGAGTCGCACCCTTTTTGCGGCGTAGGCGCAGAGTTGAGCGCGCAGATCATGGAGAACGCCTTCGACCATCTCGACGCCCCCGTCAAGCGTCTCTCCGGCGTTGACGCACCGATGCCTTACGCGAAGAACCTTGAACGTCTCGCGCTGCCGGACGTGCCACGCCTCGTCGCCGCCGTGCGCGAGGTCTGTTACATGGATTAAAGGAGAAGAAGTCAGGAGTCAGGAGTCAGGAGTCAGAATATGAAGAGCAAAACTTGTCTTCATTCTGACTCCTGACTCCTGACTCCTGACTCCATGATGTTATGGCTACACAGGTTGTAATGCCCAAGCTCTCGCCGACGATGGAAGAGGGGCAGCTCGCGCGTTGGCTCAAGAAGGAGGGCGACAAGGTCTCCGTCGGCGAGCCAATCGCGGAGATCGACACGGACAAGGCCACGATGGAGGCGCAGGCGCTGACGACCGGCGTGCTGCGAAAAATCCTCGTGCCCGCCGGCGAGACCGTTCCCCTCGGCGCGATCATCGCGGTCATCGCCGAGGCCGACGAAGATATCTCCGACATCCTCTCTAAAGCCGGCTCGGCCCAAGCGACGACCGCGCGGAAGGAAGACACACAGGAGCCGGTGAAGACGGGCGGCGACGGTTCAGAGACGGAGTCGTCCGGCGTCGTGCCCGGCGGCGAGCGCACGCCGGCGACCGTTGAGGGGCAGCCAATCGCGGGTGATGTCGGTGGTGCGCCCGCCGCTAAAGATTCGGACGACTCAGACGACACGCTGGAAAAGTCACAG
>DASVES010000173.1:0-4159 GCA_036380435.1 Pyrinomonadaceae bacterium
GCAGCGATACAACTTCCAGTTCGGCGGGCAGACTTTCTGGGAAATCAAAAAGGGCAAGATCACGGGGATGCTGCGCGACGTGGCCTATCAGGCGCGCACCACCGACTTCTGGAACTCGCTCGACGCCCTCGGCGGCCCGGCTACCTATCAGCTCGGCGGCAGCTTCAACGACGGCAAGGGCGAGCCGGGTCAGTCCAACGCCGTCTCGCACGGCTGCCCCATCGCGCGCTTCCGCAACATCAACGTGCTGAACACGCGACGGTCGTAGGAGAGCTAATAGCGGTTAGCTGTTAGCTGTTAGCTCACGGCAGACGCCGCCGGGCGCGCCGCGGTCGAGACACAACATACTGGTTCGCTCTCTTAAAGCTAATAGCTAACCGCTAATAGCTAACCGCTGAGGTGCTAAACATGCTACTCACCGAGAAGGAAGCCCGCGCCGCCACCCAAAAGATGCTCTCGTTCGTCACGGCCGACGACGCCGTCGTCGCCGTCGGGAGCGAAATCTATTCGCACCTGCGCTTCGCCGCCAACTCTTTCCAGACGAGCGGCCGGCGCGAGAACGTGAGCGCCACGGTCGCCGTCTGGAAGGACGCCGGCGCCGGGGCGGGCCGCAAGCGCGGCGCGGCCTCCGCCAACGCATTGGACGAGGCATCCTTGCGCGAAGCCGTCGCCGAAGCCGAGCGCGTGGCCGCTCTCTCGCCGCCCGACCGCGAGTATCTGCCGAGTCTGGGGCCGCAAACCTACCGACCCACGCAAGGCTTCGCCGAGGCGACCGCCAACATCTCGCCGGCCGCGCGCGCGAAGTTCATCGGCGACATCATCACCGAGGCCGAGCGCGCGAAGGTCATCGCCGCCGGCTTCCATCAGGCGCGCGGCGCGGCCGGCGCCACGGCGACGAAGAACGGCAACTTCGCCTACGAGCGCACGAGCAACGTCAGCCTCTCGATGACCACCCGCACGCCCGAGGGCGACAGCTCCGGCTACTTCCTCCGCAGCCACTTCGACGTGGCCCGTCTCGACACCTTACGCATCGCCCGCGAGTCGATCCGCCGCGCCCTCGAAGGCCGCAACGCGCGCGCCCTCGAACCCGGCGCTTACACCGTCATCCTCGAACCGCAGGCCGTGGCCGACCTCCTCAACTTCGGCTTCGCCTTCGACGCCCGCAACGCCGAGGAGGGCCGCAGCGCCTACTCCGCGCCCGACGGCAAGACGCGCCGCGGCCAGAAGATTTTCGACGAGCGCCTGAACATCTACAGCGATCCCTGGAACCCCGAACTCCCCGGCTCGCAGGCCGCGCAGGCCGGACTCCCCGCCGAGAAAATCTTCCTCGTCAGGGGCGGCGTTCTGGAGAGTCTGGTCTACTCGCGCTTCTGGGCGCAGAAGCGAAATGAGAAGCCGACGCCCGGCCCCGTCAACATCATCATGGAGTCGGCCGCCGCGGCGGCGAGCGTGGAGGAGATGATCAGCTCGACCGAGCGCGGCCTGCTCGTCAGCCGCTTCTGGTACATCCGCGGCACAGACCCGCGGCGGGCGGCCTCCACGGGGCTGACGCGCGACGGCGTCTGGCTCATCGAAGGCGGGAAGATTCAACACGCCGTCAAAAACTTCCGTTTCAACCAGAGCATGACCGAGATGCTCGCGCCCGGCAACGTCGAGATGATCGGCAAGCCCGAGCGCGTCGGCTCCAGCGAGGGCGGCGGCGGCGGCGCTTCGCTCATGCCCGCGCTCAAAATCAAAAAGTTCAACTTCACCTCGCAGTCCGAAGCCGTCTGAAAAGTGTCAGGTTTAAAGTGGAAGGGGTAAGGGAAAGATGAACTTCTTTTCCCTTACCCCTTCCCTTTTCATCCCTCGCCACAAATCGAACAACTCATGTGACGAAATGGCGAAACTATGCCCACATTTTTAGTGCTTAATCTATCTTCGGCGTTTTGTCGGCCCGCGGGCCTGGCGGGGCGCCGGAAGAAAGAGAGAAGCAGCATTCATATGTCAAAACAGTCCACGCCCGAAGTATCTCCGATGCCCATCAACATCGGCATCGGGGAGGCAGACCGGCGCGAGATCGCCGACGGCCTCTCGCGCCTTTTGGCCGACACCTACACGCTCTACCTCAAGACACACAACTTCCACTGGAACGTCACGGGGCCGATGTTCCAGACGCTCCACCTGATGTTCGAGCAGCAGTACAACGAGCTGTGGACGGCCGGCGACCTCATCGCCGAGCGCATCCGCGCGCTCGGGTTCTTCTCGCCCGGCACGTATAAAGAGTTCGCGCGTCTCGCCTCCGTCAAGGAAGACGAGGGAGTGCCGGCGGCAACCGGGATGGTGCGCCAGCTCGTCGAGGGCCACGAGACGACGGCGCGCACCGCGCGCTCCGTCATCGAGGTGGCCGAGCACGCCAAGGACGCGCCAACGGCCGACCTCCTCACCGAGCGCCTGCAAGTCCACGAGAAGACCGCGTGGATGCTCCGCAGCCTCCTCGCCGACGAGGGCACAACCGCCAACGCGCAGAGCGCGTAAGGCAAAAGTAAAAAGGCAATGGGCAAAAGTTGAAGAAGCCGAGTCGCAGGCGCCGACGAGCCGCCGGAGGCGGCGGCAGCAGTGTTGCCCACGGCGTGAGCCGTGGGAACAGTCCGCGATAAAATAAGGAAGCCCCGGAGGGGCGGAAGAACCTCAACGCTGCACGTCGCGGCGCGTGAAAGTTCTTTCGCCCCTCCGGGGCTTCCGATTTTTTATTCGCACTCTACCCCCCGTCTCACGACTGGGGCTACACTGCTGTCGCCGCTCCGCGGCTCATGGACGCCTTCGGCGGCGACGCCTGCGGCTTGGCCTTTTAACTTTTGCCTTTTGCCTTTTTACTTTTGCCTTCTTTAGTTTATCCCGCGAGCTTGCGAACGGTCTCCAGCGTGTCGATCTCGTCGGGCGTCTTGTCGTCGCGCAGTCGCACGATGCGCGGGAAGCGCAGGGCGTAGCCGCTCTTGTGTCGCTTTGATTCTTGCACGCGGTCGAAGGTGACTTCCAGAACTATCTTCGGCTCGACGACCCTCACGCGCCCGTGCGCGAACTCTTGAACGGTGTGCGCGCGGAACCACTCGGTCAGCTCCACGATCTCCGCATCCGTCAGCCCTGAATAAGCCTTGCCAACGCCCAGCAGCTCCGCGTCTTCTTCAGAGCGGCGGACGGCGAAGGTGTAGTCCGAGAGCATGTGCCGGCGCTTGCCGTGGCCGACTTCGACGGAGGTCACGACCACGTCGAGCGTGGCGAGAGCGCGCTTGAGCTTCAGCCACTCGCGCCCGCGCTTGCCCGGCTTGTAGGACGAGCGCGGGTCTTTAATCATCAACCCCTCGTTGCCGCGAGAGCGCGCCGCGTCGAACTCGTCGTCGAGGAGCACCACATCGCCGAACAGCTTCGCGTCGGACAGGCGCAACGCGCCCGCGCCGTCTCCCCCGACGAGACTTTCGAGCGCGCGCCGTCTCTCACTATAAGGCTCGCCGATGAGGACGCGCCCCGCCGCGTACAGGAGATCGTAGGCGATGAAGGCGACGGGCACGGAGGCGAGCAGTTCCTCGCCCACGGTCTTGCGGCCCAGACGCTTCTGCAATTCCTGAAAGGGCAGAATCTCAGGCCCGCGGACGGGGACGATCTCGCCGTCGATGAGGACGCCCGGCGGGAGCGCGGCGAGCGGCGCGACGAGTTCGGGGAAGCGGTGCGTCACCTCGTCGAGCGTGCGCGTGTAGATGGCGACGCGCCCACGTTCGGCGTGCGCCTGCGCGCGGATGCCGTCGAACTTGTCTTCGACGTAGAACTCTTCGGGCATCTGCCGGGCCACGTCCGCGAGGTCTTCGGCCGCCGTCGCGAGCATAAACTTGATGGGGTGGAACAGACGCATCGTCAGCCCCGCGTGCTCGCCCCGGCGCGCGAGCACGGCCGCCTCGCCGATGTCGCCCGTGAGCATGTTGGCGTGAGCGACCTCCGCGAGCGGGCGCTCGAAGGCGCGCGCCACGGAGTCTTCCACCAGCCCCTCCTTCAGCCCGATGCGGAGGTCGCCGGTGAGCAGCTTGACGAGATACTTGGCTTCGAGCGGCGTCGCGTTTCGCAGCGCCTCGACGACCAACGCTTTCTTGCTCTTCGTGCCGCGCGTTCCGCTCAGTAGCTCGACGAA
>DASVES010000174.1:0-9384 GCA_036380435.1 Pyrinomonadaceae bacterium
GCCAGCGCGAGGCCCATGACGAGGTAGAAGACCATGACCACCTCGGAGTCGCCGAGGTTGTAGTGAACCAGCCCGCTCGTGAAGAAGCCGACCGTGCCGCCGAGCGCCCCCAACGCGAGTCCGCGTTCAACCCAACCGAGCGACTCTTCGCCACCGCCGCCGCCGCGTCGCGCCAGACGCCAGAGCATGCGCGCGTAGGCGGCGAGTAGGCCGAGCCAGACGAGCAGCGCCGGCAGCCCGCGCTCGAAAGCTATCTGGAGCGGCGTCGAATGCAGGTGGCCCCAGGGCAGGCGCCCGCCGTCGAACATCCCCCACTCTCTCCAGTGCCGCTTGAGCGTGTCCCTGCCGACGCCGACGAGCAGGTGACGCGGCTCGCTCACGAGCACGCCCACCGCCTCGCTCCACACCGTCAGACGCCACGCGGTCGATCCCTCCTGCGGGTCGATGAAGCCGACCTGCCGCTTCTGTTGCAGGACAAAGAGCGCGCCCAAGATCAGGGGGAGCGCGAGGCCGGCGGCGATGAGCAACGTGCGCCGGCCCGCGCCGGCCGAGGCGATGACGAGGGCCGACAACAGCAGCCCCAGCCACGAGGCGCGCGTCACCGTCAGGATCAGCGCGCCGCACATCCCGGCGAGCGCGGCGGCCAACAACACGCCCCGCCAGCTCGCCTTGCGGCGCAGTGCCACCAGCAGTCCCGCCACCAGCGACGCGACGAGTTGGAGAACTTCGGCGTAGGTCGTGTAATGACCGTATGTGCCCGCGGCCCGCACGTCGCGTCCGCGCGACCAGCTCACGAGGCCGAGGCGCTCGGCTGCCGAACGGCCTTCGGGCAGCGGCAGGCGCGGGTAGTCGAGCAGCGGGTACGCCTCCAGTCGGTGGACGAGCAGCCGCACGGTGAGCGCGCCCCCGTCCGGCGCCGCACGCGAGTCGAGCGCGCGCGCCAGGGGCTCGGGGCCGCGCAGACGCTGACCGTTGACTTCGAGCACCGTGTCGCCGGGGCGCAGGCCGAGCGTGTGAAGCGGGCTGTCGGCCGCCAGCGCGTCGATACGCACCCCGCGCCCGATGACGTAGACGCCGAACGTGTAGACGTTGCTCGCGGCGCACGACGCGACGAGCGCGATGACGAGCGCGCGCAGCACGCGCGGCGACGTGACGTTCTCGGCCACGACGTAGACGATGGTGAAGAGACTCGCGGCGCGAAGTTTACCGATGGACACGTCGGGGTCGTAGGAGAGGAGCGCGGAGAAGAATGTGAGGACGAAGAAGCCGAGCAGCCAGTAGTCGAGCGGCGTGCGGCGCGGCCCCGTTTTGGGGCGCACGCCCAGTCTGATGAGCCACAGCAGTCCCGCCAGCAGCCACGCCCCCTGCGTCCCCGCGATGGTGAGCGGCGCGCACACCACCAGCAGGAAGATGCTGAGCGTGAGGGCGCGTTCGAGCCACGCGGCGAGGGATGAGGGATGAGGGATGAGGGATGAAGATTTCAGGCCAGACATGAACTGTTCGACTTTCGCCGCCGCCTTTTCATCCTTCATCCCTCATCCCTTCAGTAGGCGTCGTCGCCGCGCAGCACGACGGGGAGGGTCTTGAGGATGATACGCAGGTCGAGCCAGAGCGACCAGTTCTCGATGTAGAAGAGGTCGAGGCGAACCATCTCGTCGAAGGAGAGACGGTTGCGGCCCGAGACCTGCCAGAGTCCCGTCAGCCCCGGCTTCATGTCGAGCCGCTTGCGGTGCCAGAGTTCATAAGCCTCCACCTCGTAAGGAATCGGCGGGCGCGGGCCGACGACGCTCATGTCGCCGCGCAGGACGTTTAAGAGCTGCGGCATCTCGTCCAGACTCAGGCGGCGCAGGACGCGCCCCGTGCGCGTCACGCGCGGGTCGTCGTAGAGCTTGAAGACGGGGCGCTCGGCGTCGCCGAGGTTGGTCTCGGGGTGGCCCTCGATGTAGCGGCGTTGGAACTCGCGGTGCTCGCGGTCGTCAGCGTCCGTGAGCATCGTGCGGAACTTGAGGAAGAGGAAGATGCGGCCGTCCATCCCGACGCGCTCCTGCCGGTAGACGACGGGGCCGCGCGAGTCGAGCTTGATGAGCACGGCGATGAGCAGCCAGAACGGCGCGAGGACGAACAGCGCAAGCGACGCGATTAAAACATCCGAGGCGCGCTTGACGAGACGCGCGGCGCCGCCGAGCGGCTCGCGGAAGAGTGTGATAACGGGGAGCGCACCGATCTGGTCGATCTCGGTCTTGCGCGGCAGACAGTTGAAGAGGCTCGGCGCGATGCGGAACTCGACGCCGCGCCGCCGCCCCACGCGCATCATCACGTCGAAGAGCAGGTCGCCCGACACCGACGGGTCGGTGATGATGACTTCGTTAGCGCCCGTCTCCAGAATCAACTCGTGCAGTTGGCCTACGCCGCCGACTACGGGGACGCCCTCGAACTCCGTGGGCACGCCCGGCGCGGACGCCTCCCCGTTCTCCACCACGCCGATGACGCGGTAGCCCAGCTCCCGACGCTCGCGCATCTCGCGCACGCACAGCGCGGCTTCGCGCCCGCGCCCCACCACCAGCGTCGGGATCAGGTTGACCTCGCGCCGGCGCACCGCGCTTTGCACGCCGCGCACGACGAGGCGCAGCGAGCCGTAAGCGGCGAGCGCGAGCGCGTAGTCTAAGACGAAGACGGCGCGCGAGTAGGAGAAGGCGCGAAACTCCATTCCGCCGCGATAGAGGAAGGCCGCCGCCACGACGAGGAGCGAGGCGACCGACAGAGCCTTGAAGACGCGCGCCGCCTCGTCCACGTAGGAGAACTCGCCGCGCAGACGGTAGAGGTCGTAGTAACCAAGCGCGATGAGTCGGATGACCAGCACGAGCCACAGCAGCGAGCCGTATGGCTCGAACTCCGGCGCCCACGCGAACCCCTCGCGCAGGCTGAAGCCCAACAGCACCGCCCCGCCCTCGCGCATGACGTAAGCCGCGACGAAGCAGGCGACGGCCAGCACCGCGTCCGCCGCGACGAGCGCCGCCTTCACCGCGGGCATCACCCACCCCGGCGCCCGCGCTGCCGCCCGCACCTCGCTCACCTCCACACGCACTTTGTTCAGACGCTCAGCTCTCATCTCAAGAAGGTGATAAGTGATGAGTGATAAGTGATAAGAAAGAAAGGAAGCTGTTAGCTGTTAGCTGTTGGCTGTTAGCTAATCGCTTAGAGCTAACAGCTCTTATCACTTATCACTCATCACTTATCACTCCAATATCCTTTCCGCGACCTGCGCGCGCACGTGGGTGGCGCGGCGGGGGTTGGCGGCCGGCTTGCGCTCGACGCGCAGCGCGCACACGTCTTCGCGCGTGGAGATTTTACGGAGCCGGCCCTCGCGCACGAGTTGTTCGTCGATGGCCGCCCAGCGCCCGGCGTAGACGGTCGCGGCGGGCACGCCCAGCGCCGCGGCCTCCCGGTTCATCGTCCCGCCCGCGCTCACCACGAGGTCGGCCGATGCGACGAGGTTCGCCCCGTCCACGGCCTCGCGCGGCCAGACGAAGCTCTCGGATTGGAAGCGCGCGCGCAACTCCTCGCGCTGCCCGTTGGTGCGCGCAAGCATCAGCACCTTGACGCCGGGCCGCGCCGCCGCGCAGTGCTCGATCAGTTCGTCGAACAACTCGTTCTCGAAACGGTGATAGAGGGCGTCGCGCGCCGGCGGTCGGGCGACGACGAGCGTGTCGCCTTCCGCGATACCGAGCGCGCGCAGAGTCTCCGCGAAAGTCGGGTCGGGCGCGAAGTCCGCGAGATACACGTCCTCTTTCGTGCCGTCGTAGCGCCGAACTTTCCGGGGCCGCGCGCCGAAGCGCCGAAGCGCACTTTCGGGGAACGCCGCGGGGACGATGACGCGCGAGGCGAGCCTGAAGGCAAGATGATTGGCCGGCTGGTGCTCGTAATCCATCAGCGTCACGGAGCGAAGCGCCGTCAGCCGCGCCGCCACTATCTGCGAGTAAGAGTTGTGGCTGACGGCCAGATCGATTGAGCGCCCACGCGCCCAGCGCGCGAGACCCCACGCGCGCCCCAGAAGGTTCCCCGCCTTCCCCGCCAACTCTCGCCCGCCGTGGCCCCCGACAATAGCGGGCGCGAAACCCGCGCGCTCGGCCAGCTCGACGGTCTGCGCGAAGTCGCGCGCCGTCGTCTCGACCTCATGCCCCGCCCGCCGAAATTCAACGGCGAGCGCGCGGAAGAAAGGCACGTGCGGCGAGTTCGCCAGATCGATCCAAATAAGCATGTGAGCAGTGACAGTGAGCAGTGAGCAGAAGAAAAGTTTTTACTGCTTACTGCTTACTGCTTACTGCTCACTTCCAAAAGTCTCGCCAGCGCATAAGCCATCCAGGCTTGCGACCAGCGCATGTAGGGCGTCCGCACGGTGTAGCGTCGGCGACGCTGGTAGTAGAAGAAGCCGCGCTCGTCGAAGAGGTGGCGGACGGCCCAGAGCGCGACGACGGCGGCGAACTCTAAGGCGTCGGGGTCGTCCTCGCCGAGTTCGGTGAGCGCGACGACGGCCGCGCCCGCGGAGTGTGCATCAGCGGGGTACGCCGAGCGATGGTAGTATTTCGGCCAACCGTCCGCAAGGAAGAAGTTTTCGCGCCAGAATCGGTAACCGCGCCGGACGGCGTCGCCGAGTTCGGCGCGCGCCGCCGGCTGAGCGCGGCAGATGCGCGCGAGCGAGGTGAGGATGAAGGCCGTGTGGAAGTTGTCGGCCCACGACTGGAAGTCGGCCTCGCCGTAGGCCCACGAGCCGTCGGCGCGCTGTCGCCGGACGACGTAGCGCGCCGCCGCGAGGGCCGTCTCCAAAAGCGCCCGCTCGCCTGTGCGCGCCCCGACCGCGGCCAACGCCTCGCCGGCCAGCAGCGAGGCGTTGAAGACGCGCGTCCGGTCGAGCGGCGTGTAGCTGAAGCAGACCTCGTCGTCGCCGCCCCCGTCGCCGCGATGCAGATCGCGCAGGATGAACTCACACGCGCCGCGCGCGGCCTCCAAATACTTGTCTCGTGCGCCCTCGGCATCGCCTTGCGCGCCTCCGTCCGCGCGCTCGTCGAAGAGTTGCGACCCCTCGACGAGCGCGCGGATGGCGAAGGCGGTTGGCACAACCGTGGGCGTGCCACGCGGCGCGTAGAAGGCGCGGCCCTGCCAGTCGAAGTTGTAGCCCCACGCCGCGCCGGACGGGGCGCGCACGCGGGCTTCGAGTAAGTCGTCGAGCAGTGCGCGCGCTTCTCGCTCCGCTGCCGCGTCGTCGCGGTTCGCGCGGTGGCGGGCGAGCGCGGCGAGGGCGAAGAGGGCCGTGCCCTTCGAGTTTCTTTCGGCGGGGACGAGCGCGGGGCGGCGCAAGTTGACGGGCGAGCGTTTGAGGGCTTGCGTCCACGCGAGGCGGGCGAGACGCGAGCGGCCGAGCAGCGGCGTGGAACGGAAGAGCCGGCTGTTGAGCGCGTCGAACGGGTCGTGCCCGGCGTAGTCGCGCTCGCGGCACCACGCCGAAAGTTTTTCGTAGACGCGCTCGAACTCCTCCTGCATCGCCCGCCAAGATACAACAGACGGGGGAGCGCGAACGAGGCGCGAAGCGGCGGCAGTCAATAACCCGTCCGTCAGTCCGTGAACCCGACGCGCTCGCGCACGACGTAGACGGTCTTGGCCTGCGACTCGTGATAGGTGCGAACGAGCATCTCGGCGAGCAGCCCCATGAGGATGAACTGCACGCCGACGGCGAACATCACGATGGCGACGACCAAAAGCGGGTTGCGGATGAACGACTCGCCGCCCAGCTTACGCATCACGGCCCAGACGCCGGCCACTATCGAGATGAGGAACGACGAGAAGCCGAAGAGGCCGAAGACGTAGATCGGCTTCGTGTGGTAGGAGGCCATGAACTTGATGGTCATCAGGTCGAGCATCACCTTGAAGGTGCGCGACAGACCATACTTCGACTGGCCCATCGTCCGCGCGTGGTGTTGGACGGGAATCTCCGTGACGCGCGCGCCGACCCAACTGGCGTAGATCGGGATGAAGCGGTGCATCTCGCCGTAGAGTTTTACTTCCTTCAGAAACTCGCGGCGGTAAGCCTTCAGCGAGCAGCCGTAGTCGTGGAGCTTGACGCCGCCGATGAAGGAGATGATGCGGTTGGCGATCATCGACGGAATCTTGCGCGAGACCATCTTGTCCTGCCGCTCCTTGCGCCAGCCCGAGACCACGTCGAAGCCCTCGTCGAGCTTGTCGAGCAGGCGGATGATGTCGGCGGGGTCGTTCTGGAGATCGGCGTCCATGGGGATGAGCACGGCCCCGCGCGCGGCGTCGATGCCGGCGGCCATCGCGGCCGTCTGCCCGTAGTTGCGCCGCAGGGCGATGACGCGCACGCGCGGGTCGCGCTGCGCCAGTTCGCGCAGCACTTCGAGGCTGCCGTCGGTCGAGCCGTCATCGACGTAGATAATCTCGGCGGTGCGGCCGAGGCGCGCGAGCGACTCGTCGAGCTTGATGTGCAGAGGCCGCAGGTTCGGCTCCTCGTTCAAGACCGGCAGGAAGACGGAAATCTCCGGCGCTCCGGCGTCGCCGCCGCCCCCGTTTGCGCCGAGCGTCGGCTCCTCGGCCGCGCCGACGCGCCCGCCGAGCACGGTCTCTTCCTCGTCGTAAATCTTCATTCTCACTACCTCTTCCGCACCATCATAAACGATGGAGACGGGCGGTTAAACCTGTAGGGGCAGGGCAAGTCCGCGGCCCGCTCAACTATCAGGGCAATTCAAACATGGATGGACAGGATGGGCAGGGTAAGAGATTCCAGAGGTCAAATCTGAAATCTCCAATCAGCTCTTTCCTCATCCTGACTATCGGTGTCCATCCATGTTGATTTTTTCTTTAGCAACGGGCCGCGGACTTGCCCTGCCCCTACAATCATCCTTCTGCCCGTTGTCCCTTGAACCACTCGACGAAGCGGCGGACGCCCTCTTCGATTTGCGTGCGCGGGTCGTAGCCGAGCAGGCGACGCGCCTTCGTGATGTCGGCGAATGTCTGGGGCACGTCGCCGGGCTGGAGCGGCTGGCGGTCGATGACGGCACTTTGTCCCAACTCTTTCTCAAGGAGTGTGATCAACTCGCGAAGCTCAACCGTGCGCGACTCGCCGAGGTTGACGACCTCGTAGCGGCTCGCGTCGTAGTCTATCCCTGCGCGCACGCCGTTGATGATGTCGTCGATGTAGGTGTAGTCGCGCCGCGTCGTGCCGTCGCCGAAGACGGGGATGGGCCTTCCCTCACTGATGAGCCGCGCGAACTTGTGGATGGCGAGGTCGGGGCGCTGGCGCGCGCCGTAGACGGTGAAGAAGCGAAGACAGACGCAGCGCAAGTCCCACAGGTGCGCGTAGGTGTGGCAGAGCAGCTCGCCCGCCGCCTTCGTCGCCGCGTAGGGGCTGATGGGTTTGAAGATGGGGTCGTCCTCGGCAAACGGCGTCTTCTCGTTCTCGCCGTAGACGGAGGACGATGAGCCGAAGACGAACTGTCGGACGCCTGAGGCGCGCGCCAGCTCCAGCAGGTTGAGCGTCCCCGAGATGTTCGTCTCGGCGTAGAGCACCGGCTCGGCGAGCGATGGGCGGACGCCGGCGCGCGCGGCCAGATGAACGACACAGTCGAAGCCCTCTTCCGCGAAGACGCGTTCGAGCGCGGCGTGGTCGCGGATGTCGGCCTCGGCCAGCCGGAAGTCCTCACGCCCAACGTGCGCCCGGACGTTCGCGCGCTTCACGGCCGGGTCGTAGAAGTCGTTAAAATCATCAACGACGGTGACGCGCCAGCCTCCCTCCCCCAGCAGGCGCTCGACGAGGTGTGAACCGATGAAACCCGCTCCACCTGTCACCAGAATCTTTCGCATACCTTTAGTAGTGATAAGTGATGAGTGATAAGTGATAAGAAAGAGATTGTCTTCTTCTTATCACTTATCACTCATCACTTATCACTTTTCCCCGTATATCCACAGGTGCCAGCCCCAGCGGGCGGCGAGCCGCGCTTCGAGAGAGCGCGGGAGCGCGGGGCCGACGAGGGGCAGCCAACGCTTATTCAAAAAGTGGGCCGCGAGGCGGACGCCGGCGAAGTCGCGGAAAAGCTCGCGCGCCTCGCGCCTTGAGTAGACGCGCGACAGAGGGTTGCCGGCCCCGTCCGTGTTCCGGCTCAGGAACTCGCCGGGCGCGCGGTAGCTCTCCGCATCAGTCTTCATCCCCGCGACGTGCTCCCGAAGCGACTCGACCGGCTCGCCCGTCAGACGGTGCGCCAGCCCGACGCCGGCCTCGCTACGGAGGAGGCGCGCGCCGAGGCGGCGCAGGAGTCGGATGTTGATACGGTAGTTGTAGGAGTCGCGGTGGTAGAGCATCACGACGGCGCGCCCGCCGGGCCGCAGCACGCGTCGAATCTCCCGGACGGCGCGCGCCGTGTCCGGCGTGTGATGCAGGACGCCGTGCGAGTAGACGAGATCGAAGCTCTCGTCGGCGAAGTCCAGATTCTCCGCGTCCGAGACGCGAAACTCGCCGGCCAATCCCTCCAACTCAAAGCGACGCCGCGCGAGCGAGACGGCCGCCTCCGTCAGATCGACGCCCGTGTAGACGGCGCCCGCGCGGGCGAAACGCGCCCCGTCCGTGCCGAGACCGCAGCCGACTTCGAGCACGCGCAGACTCCGCGCGCTCTCGAACCCGGCCGCGCCGGGGATGTGCCACTCCGTGCGGTAGCGGTGCTCCTCGACGCGCCGAAAGAACTCGCGCGTGCCCACCTCGGCGTCGGCGAACTTCGTCCCACACGGGTTCGCCTGCCAGAAGGCCCGCACCCTCTCCTTCAAATTATGCGTGGCGTCTGCCATCACTTACGCGGGGGACGCGCATGCTCTGTATAGCTCAAAAACTCAGCGTCACCCTAAACGCAGAAAAGTAACATGCCCGCCGAGGCGGGACAAGGAACGCCGCCGGCCGGGGCGCAGCCCTTTCTCACCCACCTTTCCTCTTCCCTTTTTACTTTTGCCCTTCTCTCGTGATGCGCTCGATGAGTTTCGGGTCGTTGGGGAGGATGCCGGATTTGACGAGGCGGGGCGTCATCGTGCGCCAGTTGGGATCGGCGGCGAAGACGCGTCGGAAGATGGGGAGGGCTTCGTCGGTGCGGTTCATGCCGACGAGGGCGACGGCGTGCCAGTAGGCCATCTCCAGGTTGTCGGGGACGAGTTTTTGCGCCGCCGAGTATTCGCGCAGCGCGCCGGCGTTGTCCTTGCGCTCGACGGCGGCGTCGCCCGCGTTCATGTGGTTGTAGGCGCGCTGCAAGCCGATGAGGCGGCGCAGCTCGCGCAGGGGTTCCGCGTGGTCGTCCACGCGCAGGTCGAAGGTCTTGTCGGCCCACGGGCGGCCCG
>DASVES010000175.1:0-4997 GCA_036380435.1 Pyrinomonadaceae bacterium
CGGTCTGGAAGTACTCCGGCCACGAGGACACTTTCAGCGACCCTCTTGTGGACTGCCGCAACTGCAACAGCCGTTTTCGCGCCGACAAGTTGGTGGAAGAGGTTGGCGCGGCCGACTTCGCTGCCGTCAAGTGCCCGAAGTGCGGTGGGGCGAACTGGACGGAGCCGCGGCCGTTCAACCTCATGTTCCGTACGACCATCGGCGCGGTGGCTGAGGAGGACGACCCGAACGCTTTAGCTTACCTGCGGCCCGAGACAGCACAGGGCATCTTCATCAACTTCCTGAACGTGCAGACGACGATGCGGCGCAAGATTCCGTTCGGCATCGCGCAGATCGGCAAGTCGTTCCGCAACGAGGTGACGCCCGGCAACTTCATCTTCCGCACACGCGAGTTCGAGCAGATGGAGATGGAATACTTCGTCCGCCCCGGCGAGGACGAACGCGTCCATCAGGAGTGGATTGATTACTGCTTCGAGTGGTTCAAGACGCTCGGCATTAGTCCCGACAACCTGCGCTTCTACGAGCAGCCCAAAGAGGAACTGGCGCACTACGCCAAGCGCACCGTTGACATCCACTATCGCTTCTTCCCCGAGCGTGAGGAAGAGGAGCGACAGTGGGACGAGCTGATGGGCATCGCCAACCGCACGGACTTCGACCTCAAGGCGCACTCCAAAAAACCCGAGGACGCCGAAGGGAAGCGCGTTAACCCGGACTCGACCGAAGACCTCTCATACTTCGACGAGGCCACGAAGGAGCGATTCTATCCTTACGTTATCGAGCCGGCGGCGGGAGTCAACCGCACGGTGCTCGCCGTCCTGATGGACGCCTACACGGAGAAGGTGAACGACAAAGGGGAGAAGCGCGTCATCCTCGGCCTGCACCCGACGCTCGCGCCGATCAAAGTGGCGGTGCTGCCGCTCGCCAAGAACAAGTCGGAAATCGTCTCGCTGGCGAAGCAGATCAAGCGCACCTTGCAGCCCTCGATGCGCGCCGTCTACGACGACACGGGCGGCATCGGCAAGCTCTACGCCCGCCAGGACGAGGTCGGCACGCCCTTCTGCGTCACCGTCGATCACCAGTCGCTCGAAGACGAGGCCGTCACCGTGCGCGACCGCGACACGTGGGAGCAGGAGCGCGTGAAGGTGGCGGAACTGGAGGGGCACCTCAAGCGACGCCTCGGCATCAAGTGCTGAAAGCCGTGAATCGTGAATCGTCAATCGTCAATCGGTAAGGCTAAGTTTCCCCGCGTTGCGATTAAGCATTGGCGTTGAGTATCGAATCCATCACGATTCACGATTTTCGATTGACGATTCACGAACCAACATATGGCGATAGTCAAAAAGAGAAACGAACAGACCGAGACGCGCCTGCTGCTCGAATCGGACGAACCCGTGGAATTGCCGCCTGCGGAAGTGAGCGAGGGCGCGGTCGTCCTCCAGTTCGAGACGTTCCGACAGTACATCCCGGAGCTGCTCGAAGCCCTGCGCGCCGGCGCCGTGGCCGAGCCGGTTCCGGTGATGCTCGACGGCTCGACCTTCGTCGTCCACGGCGCGACGCGTAGCTTCTGGGTCAAGCTCTGGCACGCGGCCCGGACGGAGCTTGCGCGCGTCGAGCGGGTTCAGGTCATCAGTTGTCTGCCCTCGACGCGCGGGCTACAGGTCATCGTTGACGACCCGGATGATTTTCTGGAGGACGATGACGACGAAGACGATTACGACGACGAGGAGGGCGAACTTGAGGCGGCCGATGGCGACCTCGAAGACGGCGATGAAGGCAAGGAAGAGTTGCGCTGAACGCTTCCTCGCCGCTCATGCGTGAACTCTGCGTTCTCTGCGCCTCTGCGGTGAGTCCGAGTCGCCCCACACTCAAGCCACAGACCATCCCCCGAGCGGAGGCCCACAAACTTACCCGTGCCCCCTCCCATCCCCGAAAAAATCCTGAAGCTCGCCCGCGCCGTGCGTGAGGCCGGCGGGCGCGCGCTCATGGTGGGCGGCTGCGTGCGCGACCGCCTGATGGGGCGCGAGGCGAAAGACTGGGACGTTGAAGTCTACGGCGTCGAGCCTTCGCTTTTGCGCGCCATCCTCGACCGCGCGGGTCGCGTCAACGTCGTCGGCGAGGCGTTCACCGTCTACAAAATCGGGCAGAACCTCGACGTAAGCCTCCCCCGCCGCGAGCGCAAGACCGGACGCGGGCATCGCTCCTACTTCATCGAGGGCGACCCCGCGATGTCTTTTGAAGACGCCGCCCGCCGCCGCGACTTCACCGTCAACGCCATCCTCGAAGACCCCCTGACCGAAGAGATCATCGACCCCTTCGACGGCCGCGCCGACTTGGGGCGCAAACTCCTGCGCGCCGTCTCGCGCGACACCTTCGCCGAAGACTCCCTGCGCGTGCTGCGCGCCGCGCAGTTCGCCGCCCGCTTCGAGTTCCGTATCGACCCCGAGACAATCGCGCTCTGCCGCACAATCGACCTCACCGACCTTCCGCCCGAGCGCGTCTGGGGCGAGTTGGAGAAGCTGCTCCTCGGCGCGCGCCGCCCCTCGGTCGGCTTCGAGTGGATGGTCAAACTCGGCGTCGTCGAAAAAATCTTCCCCGAGATACAGGCGCTCATCGGCGTGCCGCAGGAAGAGGCGTGGCATCCCGAGGGAAGTTGTGAAATCCATACCTGGCTCGTGTGCGACCGCGCGCGCGAACTCATCGACGACCTCGACTACTCGCGCCGGGTGACGGTGATGCTCGCCGCGCTCTGCCACGACTTCGGCAAGCCGGCGACGACGGCGTTCATCGAGGGGCGCATCCGCTCGCGCGGGCACGAGGAGGCCGGCGTCGCGCCGACTGAGAGCTTCCTCGACCGCCTGAAGATTTACACGCTCGACGGCTACGACGTGCGCGCGCAAGTGGTCGCCCTCGTGCGCGACCATCTCAAGCCCGGCGAGCTGTACCGCCGGCGCGCCGAGATCGGCGACGGCGCCTTCCGCCGCCTCGCCCGCCGTTGCGAACTCGACCTCCTATACCGCGTCGCGCGGGCCGACTCCCTCGGCCGCAACGCCCCGTGGGTGCCGCCGGAGAAGTGGTACACGGCGGAAGCGCAGGAGTGGTTCATCGCGCGCGCGCGCGAGCTACAGGTGCAGCAAAGGCCGCCCGCGCCCGTCCTCATGGGCCGCCACCTCATCGAGATGGGACTTGCGCCCTCGCCGCTCTTCAAGCGGATTCTCGACGCCGTCTACGAGATGCAGCTCGACGGGCGCGTGCGCGACGTGGAAGAGGCGCGCGCGGCCGCCAGCCGTCTCGTCGCCGAGGCGGGCGAAGAAACATCTTGACTTCGCACCCGAAAGGAATTATTCAGGGCGTGCGACACGAACCCTCTCGCCGGCCGCGCCGCCCCGCCGCGACGACGCGCCCGACCACTCGCGGGACGATTTGAAACCGCCCTCGCACTCAACCGCCGCATAATCCCCGCCCGCCAGCGGGGCTGCACCCCGTCGCCAGCAGACGCCTTCAACGCTCTTTCCAACTCGACCTCAACCTCTCGGAGGACCCACATGCTGAAGAAATTAGTCCTCGTCGCCTTCGCCTGCCTCGCCGCCTGGCCCCTGCTCGTCTCCGAATCGAAGACGCCCCCGTCGCCCGCGCCTGAGCCGCCGCCCGCCGCCACAGCGTTCGCCTTCCCGGACGCGCGCGACAACCCTCCGGCAAGTTGGACGGGGCCGGTCTTCAGACTCAGTCAGAACTACCCGACCACGATGCCGTCGCCTGAGACGTACCCCTGGAAGGCAATCGATTTCAAGACCAAGCCGATGGAGTACCTCCGCGCCGTGCTCGCCTACTGCCTCGAAGGCAACATCACGTCCAGCGGCGACTTCGACATCAACCAGAACACCACGCGCAAGTGGTATCACGCCCCGTGGATGCACCCGAACCGCGAGTTCATCCACGGCATGACCAATGAGCGCCATTCGCGCCCGGGCGAGCTGCATCCGTTGCAGACATCACCGTGGCTGAACTGGGCCGTCGGGATGTACAACGCGCCGGGCGGCTACGTCATCGGCCGCGTGTGGGCCAACCCTACTTCTCCCGACCCATCGCTCGCCCGCTTCCCCGACGGCACGGTCGGCTTCAAGCTGCTCTTCACGCAGGCGCCGGCCACCCAGGTGCCCTATCTCGCGAACTCCTTCGAGTGGCTGACAGACATCAACCAGGTCTCCAAGACCGGCAAGCCGCCCGTCCAGATGCGCCTGCTCCAGATCGACGTGGCCGTGCGCGACACGCGCGCCAACAGCACGACCGGGTGGGTCTTCGGCACCTTCACCTACGACGCGCAGGAGCCCGGCTCGACGCCGTGGCAGCGCCTCGTCCCCATTGGCCTGATGTGGGGCAACGACCCGACGCGTCTCTTCAACGGGCAGCCGCTCACGCAGACCAAAATCAACCCCGACCTGCGGATGCAACAGCACCTCGGTTACGGGGTCGGGGGACACAAGCGTCTGAATGGCCCCGTGGACAACCCGGTCTCGTCGTGTCTGTCGTGCCATTCGACCGCCGCGGTCTCGCTCAACCCGCCGCGCCCGACCATCTCCGGCGTCACGCCGCCGAACCCGACGAACCAGCAGATCAGAACCTACTTCCGCAACATCAGTTCCGGCACACCCTTCTCCCCCGGTTACACGTCGCTCGACTACTCGCTGCAACTACAGGTCGGCATCGCCCTCTTTGTCCGCTCGGGCGGTTTCCAGCCGCCGGGGCCGACGCCCCCCGGCCCGATGACGGCCACGACGATGGCGTCGTCCGCGCGACGCAGCGCGGCGGCGGGCGCCATGATCAAGCCCATGGAGCGTGACGGAACACCGCCGCCGACCACGACGCGCGCCCGCAGGCCGCGACGCAGAAGGGCAAGATAGACGAGAGTGACGCGGGCATCGCGCTTTCGGTGCGCCGGCCGGGGTTTTCGCCTGTTCGCGTCGTTGATGTAAGATACATTTTTAGCCTCGCCCGATCCC
>DASVES010000176.1:0-27256 GCA_036380435.1 Pyrinomonadaceae bacterium
CGACAACGCTCCGCAAACGAACGCGCCGGCGTCGGTGGTCGTGCCGCTCTCTTCCCATAGGCGGGGCGCTTCCCCCTGGCGGCTCCCGCGCTGGGCGCAGGGCGCGGCCGTCGCGGCCGCCTCGGTGCTCCTCGTCGTCGGCCTCTACGGAGTCTTCCGCAAGCAGTCGCCGCCCCCGGCGCAGGTCGCGCAGACGGACGTGCAAAAGTCGAACGCGGTCGTCGAGCAGAAACAGGAAGTGAGGTCCGCACAAATCGCGGACGAGGGCGACACGACGGACGCGGCGGGAGACAGGAGCGCCGACGTTGTTGAGCCGGAGCGACGCGAGCCGGAAGTGTTCACGCCGCGCAGGAACAATCGCGCAGGCGGCGCGCGGCCCAACTTCCAGATGGCGAAGTTTGGCAACGGCGGCGCGCGCCGGCCGGCAGCCACGGGCGCGGGCGCCGACGCGACCGAGGAGATCACCACTAACTTCTTCCCTTTGATGAACGGCGGCCAGCTCACGCCCGGCGACGCCGGCCACGTCATCCGCGTCGAGGTGCCGCGCACGGCGCTGGCCTCCTTCGGCCTGCCCGTCAACGCCGACCGCGCGGGCGGGCGCGTCAAGGCCGACGTGCTCATGGGCGAGGACGGCATGGCCCGCGCGATACGCTTCGTGCAGTGACATCTTCAGAGCGAGGGGACGTGAATTTTTAATAGCGGGCGTGCCCGCGGGGCAATGATACCGAAAACGATTCTGAGAGGAGCTACAGAGATGATGTTGATGAAAAAATCGAGACTGACGACACTCGCGCTGGCCGGCCTGATGGCCACCAGCAGCGGTGCGGGCGTCGTGGCGCAGCAACAGCAGGTTAAGGAGAAGCAGAGAATTCAGGAAGTCATCGTCGGTCAGGACGGCGTCGTCATCACGCCCGCGCCGGGCGGGTTCGGCACAGGCGTCGGCATGGGACAGGGCGCCGGCGTGTCGGTCGGCGGCGGCGACCAGAACTTCGTCTTCGTCTCTTCCGAGATGGCGATTGACGGCAAAGTGGTCAAGGGCGCGCCATACTCGGCTGACGCCGTGACGGAGACGACGCAGACGCTTGCGGACGGCAACCGCATCGTCCGCAAGAACACCGCGCAGGTCTACCGCGACAGCGAGGGGCGCACGCGCCGCGAGCACACCATCTCGGTCGTCGGCCCGTTCGCCACCGAGGGCGATCCGCCGCGCACTATCTTCATCCACGACCCCGTGGCCTCCACCAACTATATCCTCGACCCGCGCTCGCGCACCGCGCGCAAGGTTAACGCCGTTCGCACCTTCGAGCGCATGATCGACAGCGGCACGAGGTTCAAGACCGAAGTGTTAGCGCAGGCAGAGGCGAAGGCCGCCGGCGTCGGCGAGACCAGCCCGGCGGCGAACGGTCAGGAGCCGAAGCAAAGGGTGCGCTCCTCCGGCTACGTCTACACCACGCCGAGCGGCGTCGGCCACCATCCCGGCGGCCCCGAAGTGATGTTCTACAAGCACGACGGCGCGGAGCCGAAGATCGAGAAGCTGGCGAGCCAGACGGTCGAGGGCGTGTTGGCCGAGGGCCAGAGGATCACGCACACCATCCCGGCCGGCTCCATCGGCAACGAGCAGCCCATCAACATCGTCGATGAGCGTTGGTACTCGCCCGAGTTGCAGACGGTCGTGATGACCCGCCACAGCGACCCGCGCTCCGGCGAGACCGTCTTCCGCCTGACGAACATCAACCGCAGTGAGCCGGCCCGCACGCTCTTCGAGGTGCCGTCCGACTACACCGTCAGGGAAGTCCCTTCGGGCGTGAACACCTTCCGCCGGAAGCGGGCCGAGGGCGGCGCGCAGAAGGAGAACAACTTCCAGTTCCACTACAACCGCAACGAGCAGCAGCAGCAGTAGCCGCGTCCGCCGAAAGGTCGGTCATGCACCGGCCGGGGCCGACTCGGAAAGAGAAAGGGCGAAGCGTTCGCGTGAACGCTTCGCCCTTTCTCTTTGTCTCTTTGAAACAGATTCGCGGCCCGGTCAGCAGTTCACGTAGCCGAGCAGGTAGAACACGACGATGAAGACGAGGATGGTCGAAATACATCCGCCGCCGAGCTTCCACGCCGCGATGCCGGCCAAAATTCCGCGCATAGGTCCCTGCATAAATGCTCTCCTTCCACGAGGTCGTTGATGGCTACCGGGGGTTTTCTGAAAATCTTTCTAAGGCAAAGGGGCCGGGATGTCAATGACCTTGCGGCGCGGTAAGTATCCACGCGCGCTGGCGCCGGGGCCGCCCTTGACTCATAATGCCCCCTCTCGATTTCGACCCTTTACCAGACCCGATGGATAACTCCCCCACGAATCATCCCGCGCCGCCGCCGCTGCTGCGCCGCCGCTGGGCCGAGATAGTCTGCGCCGCCGCGCTCTTCGTCTTCGCCGCGAACTCCTTCCTCGTCATCTCCCGGAAGAACTTCACGACCGACGAGGCGTTTATGATTCCGGCCGGCTATTACCACCTGACGGCGCGCGACTTCCGCCCCGTCAACGAGCACCCGCCCCTCGTCAAGCTGCTCTCGGCCGTGCCGCTGCTTTTCCTCGACCCCGCCGCGGCGCCCCACGAGAGACTGGAGGCGCGCTTCTACAGCGACCCCAACAACCTCTACTGGACTTTCTGGCGCGACAACCGTGAGCGCATCGACGAGCTTTCGTTCTGGGCGCGTGTGCCGGCCGTCCTCCTCACGGTGCTGCTCGGCGCGCTCGTCTTCTGCTACACGCGTCGTCTCTTCGGGGCGCGCGCCGCCGCGTTCGCCGTCCTCCTCTTCACGCTGGAGCCGACCGTGCTCGCTCACGGCCGCGTCGTGCAGACCGACATCCCCGCCTCGCTCGGCCTCCTCCTCTTCACCTTCGCGCTCTACGACTACCTGCGCGGCCCTTCGGCGCGACGCGCCGCGTGGGTCGGGGCGGCGGCGGGGCTGGCCGTCGTCACAAAGTTTTCGATGGTCGTTCTCGCGCCCGTCATCGTCGTCGCCTTCGTCGCGCTCATCTGGCGGGCGCCGCGGCGCGCGACCGGGCGGGGCGCGGTCGTCGCGCAGTTCGCCGTCTGCGCGCTCGCCGCGCTCCTCACGATCAACGCCGCGTATCTCTTCCAACACCGCCCGCCCGACGAGGGCGACACGGCCATCATCCTCTCCCGCATCGTCTCCGACCCGTCGAGCGAGGGCCTGCGGCAATGGCTCGCGGGCGCGTATGCGGTGGTCGTCAAAATCATCCCGGCCGACTTTCTCGAAGGCGTCGGCTGGCAGCTCACGCACGCCAGCGAGGGGCACGACGCGGGGCTGCTCGGGCGCTACAGCAAGCACGGCTGGTGGTACTACTTCCCCGTCGCCTTCGCGCTCAAGACGACGCTGCCTTTCCTCCTGCTGTCCATCGTGGGAATCGTGTGGGCGGTGCGCGGCTTCATGAAAGAAGGCGGCGGGCGCTGGCTCGTTGTGCTCGTCCCCTTCGTGCTCTACACGGCGCTCGTCATGTCAAGCTCGATCAACATCGGCGTGCGTTACTACCTGCCGGCCTTCCCCTTCCTTTGCATCGCGGCCGGCGTCTTTCTCGACCGGCTCCTCCGGCGACGGCGGCCGGAGTCGGAGCCGCGCCCGCGTCGCGCTCTGCTCGCGACCGTGGTCGTCGTCGCGGCGTTCGCGTGGATGGGCGTGGAGGCCGCGCGGGCGTTTCCCGATTACATGACCTACACGAACCAGCTCGCCGCGGGGCGTCCGCACTGGTGGTATCTGTCGGACTCGAACGTCGAGTGGGGCGACGACGTGGCGGAGCTTGCCCGATATCTGAAGGCGCGCGGCGAGACGCAGGTGCGCGCCTCCCTCCTCAACTACATCGTGCTCGAAGACTACGGCGTCGGCTATCGCTGGGCCTATCTGCCGCCGGGCGCGCCCACGCCCGCGGACGTGCGCTACGTCGCCATCGGCGCCAGCTACCTCAACGGCTCGATCAACCCCGGCTCACTCGAAGGCCGCCTCCTCTCCGACGAGGAGCGCCTCAACCTCTTCGACGACTACCGCCGCCGCACGCCCGAGAAAATCTTCGGCCGTTCGATTTACCTCTACCGCGTGCGCGACTGAACAAGGCACAAGGCATAAGTGTGCCAGCCGGGCCGGAGGCGTCAACGAGCCGCCGAAGGCGGCGGAAGATTGTAGCCCACGGCGTGAGCCGTGGGTCAGCGGTTTAGAAAAACAGGGAAGCCCCGGAGGGGCGAAAGAACCGCAACATTGGCGTGGGACGCACGTCGAGGCTCTTTCGCCCCTCCGGGGCTTTAATACTTTTATCGCGTGGTCCCCACGGCTCGCGCCGTGGGCTACATTCTGCCGCCCCTGGCGGGGCTGATTGACGCCGTGCGATTCGGCCCTGTCACTTTTGCCTTTTGCCTTTTTACTTTTGCCTTCTCGTCCCGAGTTGACTCGCGCCCCCGCGCCGTGGAAAATCTTCCGCGCCCCGGCCCATCGTGGCAGCGGACAACTGATTACTGACCACTGACTTCATGAACCACTCTTCCACACTCGTTATCCTCCCGACCTACAACGAGCGCGAGAACGTCGGCGACCTCGTCGCGCAAATTCTCGCTTACGCCCCCGACGCGGACGTGCTCCTCGTAGACGACAACTCGCCCGACGGCACCGCCCCCTATGCCGAGGAGCTATTTGCCGGCGAGCCGCGCTTCTCCGTGCTCCGGCGCGAGGGGCCGCGCGGCCTGGGCCGCAGCTACGTCGATGGCTACCGCACGGCGCTGGAGCGCGGCTACGCGCGGCTCGTCCAGATGGACGCCGACTTCTCGCACGACCCCTCGCGCCTGCCCGACATCCTCACTGCCGCGCGCACGGCGGACGTGGTCGTCGGCTCGCGCTACTGCCCCGGAGGCGGCATCGGCAACTGGCCACTGCGCCGTCGCCTGCTCAGTCGCTTCGCCAACTCCTACGTCTCGGCCATCACCGGCGTGAAGGTCGGCGACGCCACGAGCGGCTACCGTTGCTACAACCGCCCCGCGCTCGAACACGTCCTCGGCAACCGCATCGTCGCCGAAGGCTACGCCTTTCTCGTCGAGTCGATCTACCGCATCAGCGAGGCGGGCCTGAAGATCAGTGAGGTGCCCATCGTCTTCGTTGACCGACGCGAGGGCAAGTCGAAGATTTCGCGCGCGGTGATCTTCGAGTCGGTGCTCATGCCCTGGAAGCTGCGCCTGCGGCCGCGCCTGCCTGCCCCGGCCGACCCCGCGCTGGCGCGGGACAACTGAGAAGCCGTCAATCGTCAATCGTTAATCGTGATTGGTTGAGCAGCTTCGCTCGACCGCGTGACGGCTCCACGTCCGGGGCCGCTCAATCACGATTGACGATTGACGATTCACGATTGACGGCTTTTAGCATTGACTCTCGGCCGCGTTTGGCATAGAACCCTCACGTTCTACCGAACCCTTCGACCCCGGAGTCTTACCCCATGAAGCGAATACTTCTCGCGGCCGCGTTGCTCGCCGCCGCCTCCGCGCCGGCCTGCACGCCGACCACCGGCCCCGCCAACAACTCGAACGCCCCGGCCAACTCGAACGCCGCCGCCACGCCGACACCGGCCCCGACCGTCGCCGCCGCCGACCACATCGCCCGCGAGAAACAGGTCATGGACGCCATCAAGCGCAAGGACTGGGACGCCTTCGCCGCGCACCTCGCCGACGACCAACTCTACGTCAGCACCGACGGCGTTCACGACAAGGCCGCCACGCTCGCCAGCATCAAGAAGCTCGACATCACGGAGTACACGAGCGCCGACGCGCGTGTCGTCCAGATCGACCGCGACCTCGTCGTCGTCACCCACACGACGACCGCGAAGGGTACGTTCGACGGGAAGCCCATCCCGGCCGGCTCGCAGCGCGAGAGCACCGCGTGGGCCAACCGCGGCGGTCGCTGGCTCGCCGTCTATCATCAGGACAGCGAGGTGATGACGCCGCCCACGCCGACGCCCGGCGCACCCACGCCCGCGGCGACTGCCGTCGCCACGCCGGTCGCCGCAGCGTCGGCCACTCCGGCGGCCACGCCCGCCAACTCGACCGAGCTGGAGCAGCAAATCTGGGACACGCTCAAGCGTAAGGACTGGGACGCCTTCGCCGCGCACCTCGCCGCCGACGCGGTCGAGGTCGGGGCTACCGGGGTCTACGACAAGGCCGGGACAGTCAACGCGGTCAAGCAGGTTGACTTCACCGGCGCCACGCTGAGCGACTTCAAGGAGGTGAAGATCGACGCGGACGCCACCCTCCTCATCTACACGGCCAAGGGGCCACGCGCCGTGTTCGGCCCCAACGGCGAACGCAGCGCCACCATCCACGCCAACCGCTCCGGCCGCTGGCTCGCCGTCTTCCATCAGGCGACGTCGATCAAGTAAGCAGTAAGCAGTAAGCAGTAAGCAGTGAGCGGTGAGCAGTCAAAACATTCAAGACGTCTTGACTGCTCACCGCTCACTGCTTACTGCTCACTTCCTTCACGCCCACACGCCCGGTATCGTCGTGCCGCACGCGGGGCACTTGCCGTCGGGGCCGATCTTCATCTTGCGAATAACGTAGCCGTAGCGTTCGACGAGCGGCTCGTCGCAGTTGTGGCAGTGTGTGTTCTCCCAGCGGCCGACACGGCCCGGGAGGTTGCCGGCGTAGACATAGCGCAGGCCGGCGGCGCGCCCCGTCTCGCAGGCGCGGACGAGTTGGTCGGCCGTGGTGTTGGCGTTCTCGGTCATCCGGTAATCCTGATGGAACGCCGTCACGTGCCAGGGGATGTCGGGCGAAACGCTCGCGATGAAGTCGGCGGCGCGGCGGATTTCATCATCCGAGTCGTTGAAGCCGGGGATGACGAGCGTCACGATTTCCTCCCAGAAGCCGCGCTCGCGCACCATCCTGACCGTGTCGAGGATGTTTTCAACGACGCCGCCCAACTGCCGGTAGTTGCGATCCGACATCGACTTCAAATCTATCTTGTAGCAGTCCGTCCACGGCCTTAAGTAGTCGAGCACCTGCGGCGTGGCGTTCCCGTTCGAGATGAACGCCGTCCGAAACCCCTCCGGCTTCGCTCTCCTGAAAACCTCCACCGCCCACTCCGCCGTAATCAAAGGCTCGTTGTAACTCGACCCCACCACCCGCGCCCCGTAGGCGTGCGCCATCGCCACGAGCCGCTCGGCCGTCACCATCTTCGGCGCCGCGCCCGCCGCGTCGTCGCGCAGGGCTTGGCTTGTAATCCAATTTTGACAGTTCGACGCCGCGAAGAAGCCGGCCAAGTAGTTGTGCTCCTCTTCGACCTCCATGTTGTAAACGTCGCCTTCGTAATCGACGGAAGAGACGCCGCGGAGCGGGACGAGATAAAAGTTGCCGGCCTCGACGGCCTTGCGCCCGACGTTCGCGCCTTCGTACCACACGACCGTGTACTGGTGAGGCGAACGCCTCACGGCGCGGCCCTGCACGAACCCTCTCTCCGACTGCTCCGCGTCATACACGGACGGCAGGTGCCCGAGTTTCAGCGCCAGCCACGCGACGCCGTAGGCCAGCGAGCGGGAGACCGTGGTGATGCTGACTTTCCCGTTGGCGTAGCGGTGCCCGTCGCCTTCGACGTAGGCGTCGAGGAACGCGCGCGCGATGTGGCGGTGCGCGTTGAAGACGGCCGCCGGCACCCGCTTCCCGGCGGCGCGGCTACCGGCCAGAGACTGAAACAGGAGCGCCGCCGAGGATTTGTTACACGTCGCGGCCAGCGTCGTCGTGCGACGCACGCGCGCCGCGCGGACGCCGAGGCATTTTTCGAGTAGACCCGCGACCTCTTCGACCAGACGGCCCTCGCCGTGAGAGAAGCTGAAGTTGAGCGCGTGGCTGTTTGGGCGCGTCTTGCTGCTCGTGACTGACCCTTCGGCGCAGTAGAGACCGAGCAGCCGGGCCATATTCTCATCGAGCGGGACGGAGAGCGGGATGCCGGGCCGGTGCTCGTTCGGGAAGCGCAACGTGTCGCCTTCGATGCGCGGGCCGCTCGTCCGCACGTCCTGCGCCCGGCCTCGGGCCAGCTTGCTGCGGACGTGACGGATGTATGAGGCGTCTTTACCGAGGCGCGCGCCGATGGCGCGTGAGGTCTCGCCGCGCTCCGTCGCCACGGTAATCGAGCGCCGCACTTCGGCCGTCAAACCCCACGGCACGCGGTAGGAAATTCTATGTCCGCCCAACTCTGCCGCCACGTTAATCGTCTGCGGTGTTGAGAAAGAGTAGCGGCGCGGGATTGCGAGGTAGTGCCGCGTCGTCAGTTGTTCGGCGCGCGTGAGTTCGGGCGCACGCGTCACGTCGTCCGTCGCGTACAGGCGGTGGTCGGGCGTGCAGCGCAGTTCCGGCAGGTAATAGGGTCGGACGGCGGCGAGTTTCCCCCGATAGCGGTGTCTGAAGACGCCGCGCACGCGCCGAGGCGTTCCTGAGACGGCCACGGCGCGCAGGTCTTTGGGATATGCGATGTCGGCGTCCGGCCGGCGCTCGACGCGCACGGCAGACTCAAACGCTTCCGTGAACGTCATCGGCCCGCGGTCGGTGACGACGACCGTATCGCCGGTGAAGCAGTAGCCGCAGTGAAGGTCGCAGCCGAGCATGCCGAAGGTGAGGGTGTCGGAGCCGGGGAGGACGTGGAAGAAGGGCTTCTTCTCGGTGGGGTCGCACTGGAGGGCGGCGACGTAGTTGGCGGGCACGAGGAGCCGGCCCTGTTCGTTGAAGCGCACCTTGCAGATGCCGCGGCGGCCCTCGCCGATGAGACAGCGGTGGCCGCAGGCGTAGCAGCGAAGGGCGCCGCCCGCGAGATGTTCGGTCAGCTCGGGCGCGCCTTCGACCGTCATCTCGTCCAGGACTTCGGCGAGGCTCGCCGAGCGTTCGCTCATCGGCATACGTGTCGCCCTCTCGGTTGTTGGCGGAAGCTCGCGGGGGCTGTCTATACTGACGCGGGGGAAGACTCCTTCGCGTTATTATAACTCTTCGGGGAGAGGGTTTACACGGGCATGATCATCGAGCAGATAACCGTCACGTCTTTTCAGCAGCACGCGCGCATCGTCGGGTGCGACGAGACGCGCCGGTGCATCTGCATCGACCCCGGCGACGACACCGAGGAGATCGTCGCGGCGATTGACCGCCACGGCTTCGAGCTACAAGCCATCGCGCTCACGCACGCGCACCTGGATCACGTGGGCGGCGTCGCCGCGCTCAAGCGCCGCCGGCCCCGTGCCGAAGTCTGTATCCACGCCGGGGACGAGCCGCTCTATCTGGGTCTGCGCGAGCAGCCCCTCTGGCTCGGCATCCCGCGCTCGGAGTGGGCGCGCTACGGTTTTGATTATGAGGCGCCGCCCCCGGTCGAGCGCCGCTGGGAGGACGGCGAAGAGTACCCGGTGGGCCGGCTGCGCTTCCGCGTCATCCACTGCCCCGGCCACACGCCCGGCCACGTCGTCCTCTTCGAGCCGGCCCGGAGGGTCGTCTTCGTCGGCGACTGCCTGTTCGCCGGCTCCATCGGGAGGACTGACTTGCCGGGCGGCTCCACCGAGCAGTTGATGGACTCGCTGCTGAACAAAATAATACCGCTCGGCGACGACGTGACGGTCTATTCCGGCCACGGGCCGGAGACCACCATCGGCCGCGAGCGGCAGACGAACCCGTTCCTCACGGGCAGATATTTTTAGAGTGATAAGTGATGAGTGATAAGTGATAAGAAAGAACAGAAGCTGTTAGCTGTTGGCTGTTAGCTAAGAGCTAACAGCTTCTTATCACTCATCACTCATCACTTATCACTGACTTTCAGCTTCTCGTTCTTCAGCTTGTCCCAGATGTCTTTGACCTCGCCCTTGAGGTCGCCCGGCATGGTCTCGACGGGGACGTTGTTCTCGGCGCAGAAGGTGCGCCAGAGCAGGAAGCGCGCGTCGAACTCCCCCGTCCCCTGGCGGATTTCGTTCGACAGTTGGGTCGCGTGCGCCGCGTCCAGTTGGCTCTTTTCCAGGTCCGGTTGGCTCTTCTCCACGTCCGGTTGGCTCTTCACAGCTTCCTGCTGGATATTCTCGTCGGCCACGTTGTTCGGTTCCTCGCTTGTTCGTAATGTCGGGCCGCTTGGGGTTCGGACGGCGCGCGCCACAGTTTAGCAGTTTTTCCGTCCGCGTCGGAGCGCGGCCGATTATGAGGCCGCGCTGAGGAGATACATCTTGCCGGTCGGCGCGGGGACGCCGCCTTCGGGTTCGAGCGTGACGGCGAAGGTCTGGGCGGCGAGTCCATCGGCGGGGATGCGGTCGCTCAGGAAGCCGCGGCTGTCCACGTTGGGCTTGAAGGTGCCGCCGGGCACGGGCGGCTTTCCGCCGTCGATGTACCAGACCTGATAAGCCTTGCCGGCGGGCGCGGGCGGGAGTCCCGAAGAGATGAGGACGGCGCGGCTCGTGGCGCGGTCATAGGCGACGGTCGCGTGCGCCGCCGGCGGCGCGTCCTTCGTGCCCGCGAGCGAGGCCATGCGCGCTTCGGGCGAGGCGATCAACTCGGCCAACTCGCGCGCCCACTGAAGCTCCTCGCGCCCGCGTTCGAGAGCCTCCTGCTGCTGCGCGTCACGACTGCGTTCCGCGTTCAACTCCGCGCCGGAGCGCGCCAGCTCGCCGCGCAAGTCGTTGTTCTGTCGCCAGAGCACGGCGAGCGCCACCGCCATCACGGCGATGACGAGGGAGGCGGCCAGCGCGAACCACTTCGGGATGACAGGACTGTGCGAGGGAGGGCGGGCGGCGAACTCGAGCACGCGCGCGTCCCCTTGCGCCGCGTCGGAAACCTCTGCGCGCGTCTGCGCGGCGGGCGACGCGGGGGCGACCGCCTCAGCGTTTGCCGGCCCGAGTTCGCGCACGCGCTCAAGCAGGCGCGCACGCACGTGCCCGCCCGGCGCGACGTGCGGCGTGGCGTAGGCGAGCATCGAGGCGGCGTCGCGCAGAGCGTCGCGCTCGCGCCTGCACTCCGTGCAGGACGCGAGGTGCGCCTGAAGCTCGCGCAGCTCCTCGCCGTCGAGCGCGTCGAGCGCGTCGAGGGCGAGTGCCTCTTTGTCGTGTTCGTCGTTGCCCATCAAAAGTTCGCCCGCGTGCCTCGTCAAAAACCGTGTCCGAGTGTGCGCGGTGCGCGCGCGCTCACTCTCGTCTCACATCGCCGCGCCCGCGCCCTCGACCTGACCCCGCAAAAGCTCGCGCATCTTGAGCATGCCTGAGCGCATCCGCGTCTTCACCGTTCCGAGCGGCTGGTCGAGCCGGGCGGCGATCTCCGTCTGCGACAGCCCCTCGAAGTAGGCGAGCAGCAGCGCGCGCCGCTGCTCCTCGGGGATGGAGGCGAGCGCTCCGCGCACGGCCTCGCCCTGCTCGGAGCGCACGGCTTCGTCGGAGGCGTCGGCCACCGGCTCGGGGGCCTCGGCGGTCGAGGCCAGCGCGGCCCGCTCGCGCGAGCGCACAGAGCGCAGGCGGTCGATGGCGCGGCTGCGCGCCAGAGTCACCAGCCATGTGAAGGGGCGGCCGCGCTCGGCGTCGAAGCTCGACGCGCGCTGCCAGATTTGTAGAAAGACCTCCTGCAACACGTCTTCCGCCTCGGGGCGGTCTTTCAATATACGCAGCAGGAGACCGAACAGGATGTGACTGTAATGGTCATAAAGCGAGGCTAACGCCCGCTCGTCGCCGCGCGCGACGGCGTGGATGAGTTCGGCGTCAACTTTGTCTTGCTCGGGTAGGGCGATCAAACTTTTCCGCCTCGGTGAGTTTTCGGCCGCCGCGAGGTTCTCGGCCTTCGACTTCACATGTGTCCATGCCGGCCACGCGCTCCGGGCCTTACGCGTGACTTACGACGTGAAATGCCTCAGTGGATTTCTTTTAGCAGAAAAAGGGTGCTTTGTCAGCAACTCCGCACCGCCTCGCCCGCCTAAACTAAAGCGCCGGCATTCCGAAGAAATGCCGACGCTTTGGTTTTTTTGTTGTGCCCGGCCGCCCGTCAGGCGACCGTAATCTCTGCGTCGAGGTACACGTCCTGGATGGCGTTGAGGAGTTGGACGCCCTCGTTCATCGGGCGCTGGAACGCCTTGCGGCCCGAGATGAGGCCCATGCCGCCGCCGCGCTTGTTGATGACGGCGGTGCGGACGGCCTCGGCCATGTCGCTCGCGCCCTTCGACTCGCCGCCCGAGTTGATGAGACCGCAGCGGCCCATGTAGCAGTTGGCCACCTGATAGCGGACTAAGTCGATGGGGTTGTCGCTCGTCAGCTCCGTGTAAATCTTCGGGTTGGTCTTGCCGTAGGACGACTCCACGTTGAGCATGTTGTAGCCGCCGTTCCGCTCGGGCAGTTTCTGCTTGATGATGTCGGCCTGAATGGTCACGCCGAGGTGATTGGCCTGCCCCGTCAGGTCGGCCGCCGTGTGCATGTCGCCCTCCTTGCCCTTGAACTTCGGGTTGCGCAGGTAGCACCACAGGATGGTCGCCATCCCGAGTTCGTGCGCGATGGCGAACGACTCGGCGATCTCGCTCAACTGGCGAGTTGATTCCTCCGAGCCGAAGTAGATGGTCGCGCCGACGGCCGCCGCGCCCATGTCGCGCGCCTGCTCGACGGCGCCGAACATGACCTGATCGAACTTGTTCGGGTAGGTCAGAAGCTCGTTGTGGTTGACCTTGACGATGAAGGGAATCTTGTGGGCGTACTTGCGCGCGACCGCGCCGAGCACCCCGAAGGTGGAGGCGACGGCGTTGCAGCCGCCCTCAATCGCCAGCTTGACGATGTTGTCGGGGTCGAAGTAGGCCGGGTTCGGGGCGAACGACGCGCCGGCCGAGTGCTCGATGCCCTGATCGACGGGGAGGATGGACAGGTAGCCGGTGCCGCCGAGGCGGCCCGCGTCGAAGAGCGACTGGAGCGAGCGCAGCACCGAGGGGTTGCGGTCGGATTGCGCCCACACGCGGTCAACGAAGTCGGGGCCGGGCACTTGCAGCAAGTCCTTCGAGATTTTCGGCGCGTTGAAATCGAGCAGGGCGCGCGCGCCATCGCCGAGCAGTTCTTCGATGCTGCCCGGCACGGCAGGGCGTTTTAGTTGGGTAGCCATAAGCTTATCGAATCCTCCGGTGTCGAATCTTTGAGCGAGCGGATTGTCAGGGGCGGTTGCGTGTACGCCAACATGATACGGAAAAGCCGCGCGGATTTCCAGAAGGCGGGAAGACGGTGATAAGTGATAAGTGATAAGTGATAAGTGATAAGTGATAAGTGATAAGTGATAAGTGATAAGTGATAAGAAAGAAAAGAAGCTCTTAGCTGTTGGCTGTTAGCTAATCGCTAAGAGCTAACTGCTTCTTATCACTCATCACTTATCACTCATCACTCCTCGGGTGAGCGCGGCGCGCGAGGCGAGGGCGAGGCGGGCGGCCTCGGCGGGCGTGTCGGCGAGGGCGGTGAGGTGGCCCATCTTTCGGCCGGGTCGGGCGTCGCGTTTGCCGTAGAGGTGGAGCTTTATGTCGGGGTGAGCGAGGGCGGCCGTCCAGTCCGGCTCGCCGGCCGCCCAGAGGTCGCCGAGGAGGTTGACCATCGCGGCGGGCCGAAGCTGCGTGGTCGAGCCGAGGGGCAACTGGCAGACGGCGCGTAGTTGCTGCTCGAACTGGTTGGTCAGACAGGCGTCCACGGTGAAGTGGCCGGAGTTGTGCGGGCGCGGCGCAAGCTCGTTGATGAGCAGCGTGTGGTCGCGCGTGAGGAAGAACTCGACGCACATTACGCCGACCACGTCGAGCGCATCGAGGACGCCGCGGGCCATCTCGACGGCCGCGCGCGACGCCGCTGCGGGGACGCAGAGCGCGGGCGCGACCGACAGGTCGAGGATGTGCCGGCGGTGCGTGTTCTCGACGGCGCCGTAGTGTCGGAACTCGCCGCTCCCTGAGCGCGCGGCGACGACCGACAGCTCGCACTCGAAATCGACGAACGCTTCAAGTATGCCCTCCTGCCCGTCGAGGCCAGCGAAGGCGTCGGCCGCATCCTCGGGGCGCGCAAGACGCGTCTGCCCCTTGCCGTCGTAGCCGAAGCCGGCCGTCTTCAACACGGCCGGGCAGCCGACTTCGCTGAGGGCCGCGCGCAGGTCTTCGAGCGAGGTGACGTGGCGGAAGGTGGGGACGGGGAAGCCGCTCGTGGAGAGGAAAGTTTTTTCGCGCAGGCGATTCTGCGTCGTGTGGAGCACACGGGCTGAGGGGCGGACGGGCGCGAGTTGCGCGGCCGCCTCCACGGCCGCCGCCGGCACGTTCTCGAACTCGAAGGTGATACAGGCGACGCCGCGGGCGAACTCGCGCACGGCGTCGAGGTCGTCGTAGGAGTTTCGATATTCACAGTCGGCGACCTGCCCCGTGGGCGTGTTGGCGTGTGGTGAGAAGGTGTGGACGCGGTAGCCCATGCGGCGCGCGGCGAGGGCGAACATGCGGCCGAGCTGTCCGCTGCCGAGCACGCCGACGGTCGCGCCGGGGAGGACGGGCGAGGACGAGGGCGGAGGGATGAGGGATGAGGGATGAAGTGATTGACTCATCGGCTCGTTCACTCAGGCACAGTACCGCGAGCGGTAGCGAGCGGGTGCGGCTGTGATGCGACGCCCGCCCCGCGCACGCGAGACCCGCGAGGCTTCCGCTCGCGGTACTGTGCTTCATCCTTGTTCTTCGAGTGTGGCCGCGAGCACCTTCTCCGTCTGCTCGCGGCGGAACTGGCGCAGGCGCTCGCGCAAGGGTGGGCGGGTGTTAGCGAGGATGGCGACGGCGAGAAGCGCGGCGTTGGTCGCGCCGGCCTGCCCGATGGCGAGTGTGCCGACGGGCACTCCCGCCGGCATCTGCACGATTGACAGGAGCGAATCGACGCCGCGCAAGCACCGGCTCTCGACGGGCACGCCCAGCACCGGCACGGTCGTCTGCGCCGCGACCATCCCCGGCAGGTGCGCCGCGCCTCCCGCGCCCGCGATGATTACTTCCAGAGCGCGCTCCTCCGCACGGGCCGCGAACTCGGCCAACAACTGCGGCGTCCGGTGCGCCGACACCACGCGGCACTCGTGCGGCACGTCGAATTGTCGCAACACGTCGGCCGCGTGTCGCATCGTCTCCCAGTCGGACGTGCTGCCCATGATGACGGCGACGAGCGGCGAGACTTCCGCTTCCGACGGATTGCTGCCCTGCGTCTCGCCGTCAGATATGGTGTTCACTTCGCCCATGCGCTTCTCAGACGAAATGTCACGCGTCCCCGCTCGCGGCAGACCGTGGCATCACAGGTATCGCTCGCGCAGCACTTTCACATGGTGCACCTCGTGGCCGGCGATGATGTGGGCGAGGGCGCGCACGCTCATCTCGTTGTCGTTGGCCGTGCCGCGACGAAGCCACGCCGGCTCATCGAGGTGGCTGAGCAGGTCGAGGGTGGTGGCGCGCACGCGGGCCAGCTCGTCGGCGAGCGAGGCGAGCGTGCGCGCGTCGAAGTTTCCGTGCTCGACGTAGACGTTCTGATCCATGCCGGGCAGCGAGGCCGTGTCGCCGCGGGCGATGCACAGCGCGCGATAGGCGAAGACGCGCTCGCTGTCAACGAGGTGACCGGCGAGTTGCTTCATCGTCCACTTGCCCGGCGCGTAGGCGCTGGCGGCGCGCTCCTCGCTGACGGCCCGCAGGATGTCGAGCGTGTCGTCGATCTGTCGGGCGAGCGTCTGGAGCACGTCGCCCTCGGGGACGAGTGAGACGTAGCCCTCGAAGTCCGCGGGGTATTCGTCCGCGCCGGGCGGCGCGGCGGTGTAGGCGGTCATTGGCGTTCGAGCCTCCTCGGGGCAGCGCAGCGCACGTGCGGCGCTCACTCGGTGTTGAGATTAACCTCGTTGTGTACTTCGCTTGACGGCTTCTGTGCGCCGGGCACAATCGAGCCGGTGGGCGTCTGTTCTTCGAGCTTCTCAATCGGGCCGAGTTCCACCGCCGACTCTTCCTCGCTCGCGTCCGGCGCCTTCGCCTGTCCTTCGTTTTCTGCCATCGTTCGTTCTCCTGTTGAAAGCTATTAGCTGTTGGCTGTTAGCTGTTAGTTCACGGCATACGCCGAGGGGCGCGCCGCCGCTGAGTACTCAAAACACTCCGATTCGCTGACTTTGAGCTGATAGCTAACAGCTAAGAGCTAACAGCTTCCTCATTCCTGCGCGTGCGAGTAGCCCGCGCTGCCGTCGAAATTGTAGAGGTTTTCGGTCTGGATGAAGTCGAGACCGGCGTCGGCCGCGCGGCGGAGCAGCGCCGATATTTGCGCGTGCGTCACGGTGGCGCCGCGCTCGGCGTCGGAGACGAAGCGGCAGCGCCAGTGGTCGGAGCAGAAGGTCTCGGCCGCGCCGCCGGGCCAGACCTTGACGCCGCGGTTGGCAATCGAGGAGACGCGCAACCCCTCGCCACTCAAATTCTGCATCTGCTCGCCCAACTCGTCGGGCGAGCCGTTCGTCCACTCGAAGTACACATCGACTCCGACCAAATCCTTGTTCTCGTTCTTCACCGTCTCGCCGACGGTGGACGACTGTGGGCCGCCCGCGAGGTCTTTCGCGTCGGCCGCGCGATAGCTCACGGCCTTGAGCGTTTCGGGCTTCTGCCCCATGCGCTTCGCCACGGCCTCGGCGAACTCGCGCGTGCCCACTTTCTCGCGGCTCACACCCTCCTTGTAGATGTCGTAGGTGTGGATGCCCTCTTCGATGGTGCGGAGCCACGCGTTGTGGGCGCGTTCGGCCGCCTCCGTCTGGTTGATGTGGACGAGCATCATCACGGCGCCGAGGAACAGGCCCGACGGGTTGGCGAGGTTCTGGCCGGCGCGGCGCGGGGCCGAGCCGTGGATGGCCTCGAACATGGCGATTGACTCGCCGATGTTGGCGGAGCCGGCGAGGCCGACGGAGCCGGCGATCTGCGCGGCCACGTCCGAGAGCACGTCGCCGTAGAGATTAGGCAGCACGACCACGTCGAAGTTCTCGGGCGTGTCGGCGAGCTTGGCCGCGCCGATGTCCACGATCCAGTGCTCGTTCTCGATGTCGGGATACTGTGCGGCGACCTCCTCGAAGACCTTGTGGAAGAGGCCGTCCGTGATCTTCATGATGTTGTCTTTGGTGAAGCACGTGACCTTCTTGCGGTTGTTGCGGCGCGCGTACTCGAACGCGTAGCGCGCGATCTTCTCGGTGCCGGGCCGCGAGATGAGCTTGAGGCACTGCGTCACCTGCCGGGTCTGCCGGTACTCGATGCCGCCGTACACGTCCTCCTCGTTCTCGCGCACAATCACCACATCCATCACCGGGTGCTTCGTCTCGATAAACGGGTGATAGGAGACGCACGGCCGCACGTTCGCATAAAGTCCGAAGGTCTTCCTAACGGTGACGTTCAGACTCTTGTAGCCGCCCCCCTGCGGCGTCGTAATCGGCGCCTTGAGGAAAACGCGTGTGCGCCGGAGCGAGTCGAACGCGTCGGGCGCCACACCCGCCGGGTTGCCGGCCAAGTAGACCTTCTCGCCGATCTCGATCTCCTCGATGTCTAACGCCGCGCCGGCCTCCTTCAGAATGTGGAGCGTCGCCTCCATAATCTCGGGGCCGATGCCGTCGCCGCGGGCGACCGTGATGGGAGTCTTCTCAGCCATGATGACCGATGCACCTTTCGCATTCTATGGAATTAAAAGAGAGACCGCCGCCGCGCCTGACTCGCCGCACGTGAGCAGCAAAAATATTCCAATTAGATTGAAGTGGAGATATAACATTGCCCGGCCGCAAATGCCAACGCGCCGCCGCCCACGAGGCGGCCCCGACGGGTCAGTACCCGGAGCGGTAGCGACGGGGTGCGGCGTGCGTGAGCGCTCAAGCCGGTTATCGGCAGAGGCCCACCCGGTCGCTACCGCTCCCGGTACTGACCCGTTGTCGCATTAAGATGTGGCGCGTCGCCTCCATAATCTCGGGGCCGATGGCGTCGCCGCGCGTCCGTGCCGGGGTCGTTCGGACTCACGTTGACGGGGGCGGGGGCGCGTGTTAGTTTTCGCGCGTTGTGCGGCGGCGTGAATTTCTGGAGTCGCCGAACGCGCTCGCGCCGCCGTGGCGCGCTTGTCTTGTAGTGAATCCCCCCACAGAATTCGAGTTGCTGCTGTGCCTCGCGCGCGTCTCGCTGCGTGCGTCGGACGAGGCGCGCGCGCGGGCGATTCTTGGGCGCGGCGGCTTCGACTGGGAACTGTTCCACTCGCTCGCCTGGCGTCATGGGCTGATGCCGCTGGCTTTCAGGCACCTCCTCGAACGCTTCGCCGCGCACGTCCCTGAAGCCCATCTCGCGCGGGCGCGTGAAGACTTCCGTCACAACTCCGCGCGCAACCTGCTGCTCGCCTCCGAGCTGCGGGGCGTGCTCGATGCGCTCGCGGCCGAGGGCGTGGCGGCCGTCGCCTACAAGGGGCCGGCGCTGGCGGTGCAAGTCTACGGAGACTTGAAGCTGCGGAGCTTCGTTGACCTCGACGTGCTCGTGCGTCGCGCCGACGCCGAGCGCGCGGGCCGCGTGCTGGCCTCGGTCGGGTATCGTCCGCACCTGAGTCTGACGCCGGCGCAGGAGGCGATGCTCGCGCGCTCCGAGTGTGACCGTGTGTACTTCAAGGAGGGGCGGGGCGTGATGCTCGAACTTCATTGGGCCGTCGCCCCGCCATACTTCTCCCTCGCCCTCGAAACCGAAGACGTGCTCGACGGCGCGACGCGCGTCGAGTTGTGCGGCCGGGAGGTCGTCACCCCATCGGCCGAGATGTTGCTGCTGCTGCTGTGTGTCAACGGGGCGAAGGACTTGTGGCGGGCGCTGGAGCCGCTGTGCGCCGTCGCCGAGCTGTCGCGCGCGCGCGGCGGCGTTGACTGGCCGCGCGTCGTCCGCCTCGCCCGCCGCGCCGGCGCGCTGCGGATGCTCTTCGTCGGCCTCCTGCTCGCGCGCGACCTCCTCGACGCGCCGCTCCCCGCCGAGGTCGCCCGCCTCGCCGACTCCGACCGCGCCGCCCGACGCCTCGCCGGGGAGGCGAGCCGACGCCTTGCCGAGCGGGAGACGCGCGCGCCGGGGCTGGCCGAGGAGACGCGCTTTCGGGTCGCGGCGCGCGAGCGCCTGCGGGAGCGCGCACGCTACTGCGCGCTCCGTCTGCTGACGCCGACCTACAGGGACTGTTCGTTCGAGTTGCCGCCGGCGCTCCGGTTCGTCTACTACGTCCTGAGGCCGCTACGCCTGCTCGGCGGCGTGCTGAAGCGACCCGCGTCGAAGCCTGTGTTATGATGCCCGGCGCCCGAATGGACTTCGGGAGTCCGAAAGCCGCCGCCGCAGTAAAGCCCGCGACCACCCGCGACCAACCCGATGATCCAGGGACGAGACATCATCTACATCTCCAGCATCGAATGGAGCTTCCTGTGGCAGGGGCATCAGGAGATCGCGCTCCGGCTGGCGGCGGCCGGCAACCGCGTGCTCTACGTCGAGAATACGGGCGTGCGCTCGCCGGGCCTGCGCGACGCGGGCCGCGTCGTCGCGCGCGCCCGGCGCTGGGCGCGCGCGGCCCCCTCGCAGGGCGCGCGCGAGCTGGCGCCGAACATCCACGTCTCTTCGCCCGTCGTGCTGCCCCCCTTCGGGGGCGCCGCGCGCCGCGCGCTCAACCGCCGCTTCTTCCTGCCGTCGCTGCTCGCCGCCGCCCGCCGCCTCGGGATGCGCAACCCGCTCGTCTGGACTTACCTGCCCAACGACACGACGCTCGACCTCATCCACATGCTCGGCGCGGAGCGCGCCGGCCTCGTCTACTACTGCGTCGCCGACTTCTCGCAGCTCACCCCGCACCCGCGGCGGCTTGAGGCAGTCGAGCGCGAGATCGTCGAGACGGCCGACGTGGTCTTCACGAACTGCTCGGAGCTGAAGATGAAGTTCGCGCCGTGGAACCCGCACACACACGTCTACCCCTTCGGTGTTAACCTCGACGCCTTCCCCTTCGAGGCGCAAGCGCCCTCGGGGCTGAACGGCTCCAACGGGAACGGCGCCGCGCCGCCGGAGCGAGGGAGCGCGCCCACGTCGCCAGCCTTCGTCGCCTCGCTGCCGCGCCCCGTCATCGGCTACGTCGGCGGCATGCACCGGCATGTCGATTTCGGACTCATCCGGGAGATGGCGCTACGCCGCCCCGAGTGGTCGTGGGTCTGCGTCGGGGCCTTGCAGGCGGCCACGGGAGATTTGGCCGGGCTGCCGAACGTCCATCTGACGGGGCAGCGCCCGCACGCCGAGCTGGCCGACTACGTCCGCGGCTTCGACGTGTGCGTCGTGCCCTACGTCGATAGCCGCTACACGGCGACCGTGGTGCCGACGAAGATCAACGAGTATCTGGCCGTCGGCAAGCCGGTGGTCTCGACGGCGCTGCCCCCCGTGCGCGAGTTCAACGAGGAGCACCGCGGCGTCCTGCTCACGGCCGAGGCTGAAGCCGAGAGCTTCCTCGCCGCCGTCGAGCGGGCGCTCGAACTACCGCGCGACGAGGAGACGCGCCGTCGCCGTCGCCGTGTGGCCGAGCAGGCTGACTGGGGCGCGCGCTTCACACAGATGTGCGACCTCGTCGAAGCGCGGCTCGACGCGCGGGGCGCTTGGCAGTCTCCCGCCGCTTCCCTATAATCATCCACCTGCGGTTCCTTTGTCTCCCCGCAAGCGTTCCTCCACGGGCGTTACACCACACTGAAAGGCAGACACTAATCTTGGAAAGATGTGACACGAAGGTGAAGGGGTCGAGGGCGGCGCGCGCGCTCCGCCTGATGATGGCGGCGCTCGTGCTCGGCGTCGCCTTCGGCGCGGCCGGCGCGCGCGCACAACAACCCTCGCCGACGCCGCAACAGACCACGACGCCGCCGACGCCCGCGCCGGCAGACGACGCGAAGCAGCCGACTGCCGCCGCCGACCCTCGGGAGCCGGCCGCCGCCGCCAAACCCGGCTTCACACTGCGCGTCACGAAGCAGGGGCCGCTGCGCGTCTACAAGCTCGTGGCGAAGAACGCGAAGGTCTCAGACATCGCGGCCGACCTCTCGCGCCAGATTGGAGCGCCGGTGCAGCTCAGCCCGCTGATGCAGCGGCAGCGGGTCACCGTCGAGTTCAGCAACCTCGATCTGGAGGCCGCGTTGCGCTTCCTCGCGCCCGTGCCGCTCGTCGATTACGTCGCGGGCGGGGCCGACGCCGCGTCGGGACAGCCCAAGCCACTGGCCGTCTACCTCTACGCGGTCAACGAAGCGCCGCCCGCTCTGAACGAGACGGTCAAGAGCAGCTCCGAGGCGTTCCTCATCGAGGGCCACACGGAGGAGGGGACGGAGGAGTATGAGAAGCAGAAGAAGGAGGAGCCGCTCGAAATCACTTTCGCGAACAACCGGCTGAGCGTGCGCGCCGAGAAGCAGCCGCTGAGCATCGTGCTCATCAAGGTCGCCGGCGCCCTCGGCATCCCCTTCGAGCTGAACCACAACGTGACCGAGGTCGTGAACTTGAACTTCCAGCAGTACCCCGTGGATCAGGCGATGCGCTCGATCTCGACCTCCGTCCACTTCTTCTACCGCGCCGACCTCTCGACCTCCGAGAAGTATCCGATCCGCCTCTCCCTCTCGGCCTCGGCGGCGCGCTCCGGCGACAGGAACTGACGATGCAGGGACAGACGATGAGCGACACGCCCGCGCCGCACGACCACGTCGTCGCCACCGAGTTCGACGGCGGCGAGGGCGTGCTCGTCGATCTCAACTCCAAGCGTTATTACCAGCTCAACGAGACGGCGATGCTCGTCTGGCGCTGTCTGGAGCGTGGGCTTTCTTCCGCCGAGATCGTCGGCGCGATGACCGCTCGCTACGACGTGTCGGCCGACCACGCCGCCGGCAGCCTCTCGAACGTCCTCCGCAGCCTTGAGGCGCACAAGCTGGTCGGCCTGCGGCCCTAAACGACTCGGCCGTGCTACTCCTTCCGGTTTCCTGCCTGCCCGGCCGCGCCCGTCACCTTAACTGTCGTTTACCCGGACGGCGCGGCCGGGCAGAGGAAATGCATTTTCAGGTTGAAGTCAACGCGACAGTTGTATATCCTTTGCGAGCCATAATTGAAGGGGTCGAAAAAATAGCTGTCGGTCGCGCCCGCCTCGCACACCAAAAATGTCCGCGCGGAAGAAAGTTCTTTTCGACCAACCTTAACCGACCATACTCCATTCCCCGAGGATGGCGAGGAGAATAAAGACTTGAGCAGACAAGACAACACCCCAATGACGGAACTTTCTTCCGCGCAGCCGAACGACGGCGAGACCGTATCGGCAAAGAAGCCTTTCGTCGAGCCGGTCGTCTCCGTACCGCAGGATGTCCTCGAAGCCACCGCCTTCTTCCAGGGGTCGGCGGGCGTCGGCGGCGGCGGCGCCGACGGCACTGACGGCCTGGACTAACTCCACCATTTTTCCGTCCCACAATCTTCAGACAGACAGTTCCGTGTCGATACCAGAAGTCGGGCCGGCTCCAACCCACGGGTCGGAGCCGGCTTCGGAAAGATTTTATGAGATTGCGGGCCGGCGTCTGTCCATCGAGGCCGAGGCGGGGTCAGCGGGCAATCTCGCCTCGGCTTATGTCCGCGGTTTCCACCTCACCCAGCGCCCACGTCCTGACGCCGACCAGCTAGACCTTCGCTTCCGAGTCGTCGCCGACCAGCCGCCGCTGCCCGCCGGCCTCCGGCAATTCGAGATTCCCGAGGGCGTCTGCCACGCCGACCAGCGTCGTCATTACTTGGACGTGGGCGGCTCACGCGTCGTCGTCGAGGAGAGGGCGGCGCGTCGAGTCACGGTCTGGTTCGGCGAGGCGGCGCGCGCGCCCGGCAGCTTCGCCCTCATCACGACGATGGCCTACGCCATGCCCGCGGCCCTGCGCCGCGTCGGCCTCTACGACCTGCACGCGACCGGCATGGTCGAGCCTGAGAGCGGCCACGGCTTCCTCTTCCCCGGCTCGTCGGGCAGCGGCAAGACGAGTCTGGCCGTCAGGCTCGGGGCGGCCGGCTGGCAGTACATGTCGGACGACCTGATGCTGCTCTGCGGCGAGCGGCCCGTCGTCGAGATGTGGCCCCTGCGCCGGCACTTTCAGGCCGACGCCCTCTCGCTCGCCAACTGCCCTCTGCCACGGCTTGAAGAGGCCATCGGGATGGTCATCGCGACCGACCCGAACAAGCGCCGCCTCAACCCGACGATTCTGTTCCCCGGCCGCTTTGTGGCGACGGCTACCCCGCGCGTGCTCTGCTTCCCGGTCGTCACGGGCGAGGGCGAGAGCCGCGTGGAGGCGTTGGGGCAGGCCGAGGCGATGATGCGTCTCGTCAGCATGTGTCCCTGGTCGAGTTACGACCTCGCGGCGGCCCGCGACCACCTGCGGCTCCTCGGCCGGCTCGTGCGGCAGTGCAGGCTGTTTACGCTACGCGCCGGCCGCGACATTTTCGACAGCCCCGAGCGCGCCGGCCGTCTGCTCGCCTCGCTCGCCTGAATTTGTTCGTCTCGTGTTTTTCGCCATGACGCAAGCGCCGACCGCCTCCGCCGAAGGCCCACGCTCCCGCCAGCCGCACATGACGGTCGAGCTGACGAACGTCTGCAACCTCCATTGCAGCTACTGCGTCCGCGACGAGGACGACCTCTACCACAGCCCCGCCAACTTCTTCCCCGCCGACCTGCTGCGCCGCATCGTCGCGCGCGCCAAAGAGACCTGGGGCCTGCGCCGCATCACGTTCACCGGCGGCGAGGTGACGATCCACCCGCAGTTCGGCGAGATCGTCGAGGCCGTGGCCGATCTCGGCATGCAGTTCAGCATCGTCACCAACGGCTGGCACTTCGACCGCGTCCACCCGCTGCTCACGAAGCACCGCGAGGCGTTGCGTGTCGTCGCCTTCAGCCTCGACGGCCCGACCCGCGAGGAGCACGACCACTGGCGCGGCGCCGGCTCCTTCACGCGCGTCGTGCGCGCCATGACGCGCTGCCGGATGACGGGCCTCCGCTTCCACCTCAAGGCGAACGTCCGCCGCGACACGCTGCCGCGCCTGCAGGAGTTCGCACTCTTCGCGTCCCGGCTCGGCGCCGCCGGACTCCACTTCGCGCACCTGCTGCCGACCTCCGGGGGCGTCGAAGACGAGTCGGCGCTGACCCAAGAGGAGCGGCGCGAGGCCGAGCACGAGATCGCCATCCTCTCGAACATCTTCAAGATGCCGGTGACGATTCTGGCCGGCTATCACGACATCGACCCGGCCCCGCCCTGCGAGTCGCTCGACGGCACGGCCTGCAACGTGGACTTCCGCGGCCGCCTCACGCTCTGCTGCAACCTCTCCGGCTACCGCGGCGCGGCCGAAGACTCGGACGTGGTGGCCGACCTGACGCGCGAAGACTTTGCCGAAGGCTACGAGAGGCTGCGCCGCGTCGCCGCGGAGCAGAACGAGAGACGCCGGCGCTCCCTCGCCTCCTTCGCTGACTCGGGCCGCGAGGCCGACCTCTACACCGGCTCGCCCTGTCTCTTCTGCGTCCAGTCGTTCGGGAAAATCCCCTGGCGCGGCGACTACACGGGCGACATCCGCGCGCGCTCCCTCCCCGTCATCCAGAACGCCGCCCGGTAGATTTTGCCCCGGCGGGGCGCGAAGATTTTCGCCCCGGCAGGGCCGGGAATGTTTCACCGTGGCGGGGGCGCGGCACGTTTTCTTCTCTCTTCCCAAGGGCCGCGCGCTGGCGCGCTTGCCCCTGGCTACTTTCCTGACGCCCCTGCCGGGGCGATGCCGCGAGACGCGCTTTATTCTTCGCGTGACTGTTCGCGGGCGGCGGCGACGCGAACGAAGCCGTCCTGTATGAGGCGGCGGGCGAGGGCGAGGCGGCCGGCTTCGCTGACGCCGCCCGGTATGTCTCGGGGGCGGAACTCTTCGGCGCGCGCGACGAAGACGAGCGCCGCCTCGAAGGGCTTCGGCATCCACAGCGCGCCGCGCGCCGACGCGAGGCCGACCGAGTCGGCCTCCACGACGACCCGGCACACCAGCCCCGGCCGGCGCTCAAGGAGTGTTTCAAGGCCGACCTTCGAGGCATCATCCACATTGCCCGCGCCGCCGAGGAGCGCGCCGTCGCCCGCGTCGTCCCGCGTCCGCACAAAGCCCTCGGCCACTTCCGTCAGCGCGTCGCGCAAGGAAGCGCCCGACGCGAAAGCCTCGACGAGCGCGTCAAAGTCTGCGCGCGACGCGGCGCCTGCGTCGTGGAGCACGCCGACGGGCAGCGATCTGCGGAAGCGCTCGTCGCGCTGGGCCAACTGCCCGAGCGCGACCGCCAACAGGTCGAGCCACGTCGTGACATGCAACCCGATGGTCAAATGCACCGACGCCGCGCCCTCCGCGCGCGCCTCGTGGACGAAGCCGCGCGGCAGGTAGAGCAGGTCGCCCTGCTCCATTGTTAGCTCGTGCGTCGGCCGGCCGGTCTCCTCATCGGTGAGACGGCCGCGCGAGCGCATCGGCCCGCCGCGGAAGTACTCCAACTCCTCGACGCGCCGCTCGAACGACGTGGGCGGCGCGTGCTTGAGCGGCAGGCGCACGATGGGGTCATGCAAGCGCCAGTTCTTGCGGCCCGCTATCTGGAGCACGAGCACGTCGTGGTTGTCGTAGTGGCGGTCGAGTCCCTGCGCGCTCGCGGGAGACGAGTAGAGATTGACGCCGACCGCGCAGGCGAACTTTTGTTCGAGGCTCCGCGACAAATCGCGCAACGGCTTCCAGTAGCGATGCAAGCCCCGCAGGCGGAACGACGCGCCGCGCGCGCACGCGTCGTAGAGTTCCGACGGGGCCGTGACGGGACGGACGACGTAGGGGCCGGCCGCGGGGTCGCCGAGGGATTCCACGAGCGTCTCCGGCATACGCAGTGCGACGCTCGTCAGGTAGTCGAGGTCGGCGAGGTCGAGCAGGGGCGCATAAGCTTCCGGGAGACCACGCCGGACGTGAAGCGGCGCGCGCTCCCAGTAGTCCGAGAAGAAATCCTCGGCCCTGACGGGCGAGATGAGCGCGTCGAAGTTGAGCTTTTGAGTCGGCATGTGACTATTTGCGCCTGACGCGCGAACGGCGCATTCTACGTTCCCGGCGCGGTCGCGTCCAAACGCAATGCGGCAAGCGCGCGAGGCGACGGGTGACGGCTACTCAAAGGAGCGCGCCGCCGACGGCGCGGACGCTGACGCGTTGGCCGTCGATGTCGCCCTCCCAGAGCAGGCGCGCGTCGGATTCGTGGCGGAGGTGCTTCCAGAGCGCGCCGCGCTCGTACTCGTCGAGGTCTGCGGGGATGAGGTCGAAGACGGCGCGCGAGGCGACGACGACGAGCTTGTGCGTGGGCCGCGAGACGGCAACGGTGAGCCGGCGCGGCTCCAGCAGGAAGGAGCTTTCCGAGGCGGCGAACTCGCGATCAGACACGGTCGCCGAGACGACGATGAGCGAGCGCTCCCCGCCCTGAAATCGCTCGACCGTGTCGATTGACTCGGCCAGATGCGGCAAACGCGACGCGAGCAGCGCCTTCTGCGCGCGGTGCGGCACGACGATGCCGATGCCTCCGCGCGCCGCGTCGAGTCCCAACGCCCCGCAGCCCGCGCCGACGATGCGCTCGACGAGTCGCGCCTCGAACTCGTTCGACTGCTGCGAACCCGCCTCATCGTGCTCGATGACGACGAGCGCGTGCTCGGGAGAGAGCGCCGCTGCCAGCCACGCCTCCTCGAAGTGGGCCGCGCCGAGACGCCTCGTGTTCGACGAGCGGAAGTCGATGCCGTCGGAGGAGTAGACGTGCCGGCGCAAAAAGTCGGCGATCTCCGGGGGGATGCGAAACGACTCGTCGAGCGCGGCGCGCGTGAAGCCGAGAGACATCAAATACTCGAAGATGGAGAGGTGCGGGCGCGCGTGGCGGATGTCGCGCCGGCTCTCCCTGTCCCATGCGTGCGCCAGTATCGGCGGCATCTGCCGGTGGTCGCCGACGGCGATGAATTGCCCGTCCTCTCTCAGGAACGCGGCGGCCGTCAAAGCCTCGGCCAGCCCCATCTGCGACGCCTCGTCCACGACGACCAGATCAAAATGCTCCGCCGCCCAATCCACCGCGCGCCCCTTCGACGCCCCCAGCTTCACCAGACGATAGAGTCCGCCCGGCGTCCCGCCGACGACGAGCAACTCCTCCGTGAGCAACGACTGCCACTGCTCGGCGGCCGTTGACTCGTCGCCCCCGTCGGGCAGCACGCGTTCGACGCCCGCGGGCACC
>DASVES010000177.1:0-4993 GCA_036380435.1 Pyrinomonadaceae bacterium
GAAACCCGTCATGCGCGCCACCGTCTCGACCAGCTCGCTAATGAACACCTCGCGCCCGTTGCCGATGTTGACGGGCGGAGAGTCGTCATAGAGAGCCGCCGCGCGCAGGATGCCGTCGGCGCAGTCCTCGACGTAGAGGAACTCGCGCGACACGTCGCCCGTGCCCCATGCTTCGATAAACTCGGCGCCCTCGCGCCGCGCCGTGACGCACTTGCGGATGAGGGCCGGGATGACGTGCGAAGTTTCGAGGTCGAAATTATCGCCGGGCCCGAACAAATTTGCGGGAAGCAGGTAGATGCCGTTGTAGCCGTACTGCTCTCGGTAGGCTTGAAGCTGCGCGAGCATCATCTTCTTGGCCAGCCCGTAGGGCGCGTTCGTCTCCTCGGGGTAGCCGTCCCAGAGGTCGTCCTCCCTGAAGGGCACGGGCGTAAATTTCGGATACGCGCAAACCGTGCCAAGCGCCAGAAACTTTTTGACGCCGCGCAGACGCGATTGCTCGATGAGCTGCGTGCCCATCATCAGGTTCTCATAGAGGAAGCGACCCGGATTCTTCTGGTTGTGGCCGATGCCGCCGACGACGGCCGCGAGGTGGACGACCATGTCGGGCCGCGCCTCTTCGAGCAGGCGGGAAACGTCGGCCCCCTCGACCAGATTGTATTCGCGGCTGCGCGGGACGACGACCTCGACGCCCTCTAACGCCTTCAGCCGCTCGACCACGTACCGGCCCAAAAACCCTGCGCCGCCCGTGACGACGACGCGCCGGTAGGGAAATTCTTTAATCGTTGTCTCCATCTACAGTAAACCTGAACTCTTTCGTGTGTGTCGGTGTGCGGAAGTGAGTTTACGCGAAGTCGGCCCGGCTCGAAAGTGCGCGCTCCGCGCCCGCGCGAGTGGCGGCGGAAGCGCGCGCGCGGCAGTTGTGCTTGACAGCCGCTCCGCCGCTTGTCCAAACTCTCCTCTTTGGCTATGGTAGCAAACTCTTAACCGTACAGAAACGCGCCGCGTTGCGGGCCGCCCGGCTCGCCCGGCCCGCCATTCAAACGAGAGCAGTAAGGACACGACCGACGCATGGCAAAACGCGCACTGATAACCGGGATCACGGGCCAGGACGGCTCTTACCTGGCCGAGTTGCTGCTGGAGAAGGGCTACGAGGTCTACGGCATGGTGCGCCGCTCCTCGCTCTTCAACACCGACCGCATCGACCATCTCTACCAGGACCCGCACGAGCCGGGCACCCGCCTGCGTCTCATCTACGGCGACTTGAACGACTCCAGCTCGCTCAACCAAATCCTGCGCCAGACCGCGCCCGACGAGATTTACAACCTCGGCGCGCAGTCGCACGTCCGCGTCAGCTTCGACGTGCCCGAGTACACCGGCGAGGTCACGGGCCTCGGCGCGGTTCGCATCCTCGAAGCCATCCGCGACCTCGGCCTCCGGCCGAGGTTCTATCAGGCGTCCTCCTCGGAACTCTACGGCAAGGTACACGAGACGCCGCAGAGCGAGACCACGCCCTTCTACCCCCGCTCGCCTTACGGCTGCGCGAAGGCTTACGCCTATTACATCACCGTCAACTACCGCGAAAGCTACGGCCTCTTCGCCTGCAACGGCATCCTCTTCAACCACGAATCGGAGCGCCGCGGCGAGACCTTCGTCACGCGCAAGATCACGCGCGCGGCCACGCGTATCAAGCTCGGCCTCCAGCAGAAGCTCTACCTCGGCAACCTCGACGCCCGAAGGGATTGGGGCCACGCCCGCGACTACGTCGAGGCGATGTATCTGATGATGCAGGCCGAAGAGGCGGACGACTACGTCATCGCGACGGGCGAGACCCATTCGATCCGCGAATTCCTCGACGAGACCTTCGGCCATCTTCAGATGGACTGGAAGCCCTACGTCGAAATCGACCCGCGCTACTACCGCCCCGCCGAAGTCGATCTACTCCTCGGCGACGCCTCGAAGGCGCGCGAGAAGCTCGGCTGGACGCCCAAAGTCTCCTTCCGCGAACTCGCCCGCTTGATGGTCGATGCGGACATGAAGATCGCTGAGCGCGAGCGCGCCGCCGCCGAACGCGAGGGCACGCCCGGCGGTGCGGCGTCGGCCCGCTGGGGGGCGGTCTGAAAGGAGTGATAAGTGATGAGTGATAAGTGATAAGAAAAACCGTCCGCTCTTTCTTATCACTTATCACTCATCACTTATCACCGTCATATGAAACGCGCCCTCATCACAGGCATCGCGGGGCAGGACGGCTCCTATCTCGCCGAGATGTTGTTGGAGAAAGGTTACGAGGTCTTCGGCCTCGTGCGCCGCTCCAGCAACGTCGCGCGCACGCGTATCGACCATCTCACGCAGGGACAAGCGGCGGCCCGCGCCGGCGACGACCCCGCGGCGCGCATCCACCTCATCTATGGCGACATGAACGACAGCGCCTCGCTGCACCGCGCCGTGCGCGAGTCGCGACCCCAGGAGGTCTACAACCTCGCCAGCCAGAGCCACGTCCGCGTCAGCTTCGAGATGCCCGAGTACACCGTGGAGATCAACGCCATGGGGACGCTCCGTCTGCTCGACGCCATCCGCGACGCCGCTCTGGAGACGCGCTTCTATCAGGCGTCTTCCTCCGAGCTGTTTGGCAAGGCCGCGACCGCCCCGCAGGACGAGCACACGCCCTTCCACCCGCGCTCGCCTTACGCCGTCTCGAAACTGTGCGCCTACTGGACGGTCGTCAACTACCGCGAGGCTTACGGCATGTACGCCGTCAACGGCATCCTCTTCAACCACGAAAGCCCGCGCCGCGCCGAGAACTTCGTCACGCGCAAGATCACGCTCGGCGCCGCGCGCATCAAGCTCGGCCTCCAGCAGAAGCTCTCGCTCGGCAATCTCGACGCCCGGCGCGACTGGGGTTTTGCGCGCGACTACATGGAGGCGGCCTGGATGATCCTGCAACAGCCCCAGCCGGACGACTACGTCGTCGCCACCGGCGAGCTGCACTCGGTCAGGGAGTTTCTCGACGAGGCGTTCGGCTATCTCGGCCTCGACTGGCGCGAGCACGTCGAGACCGACCCGCGACAGCTTCGCCCGGCCGAGGTGGACGCCGTCGTCGGCGACTCCTCGAAGGCGCGGCGCGTCCTCGGCTGGCGGCCCCGCGTGGCGTTCAGGGAGTTGGTGCGGATGATGGTGGACGCCGACCTCGAACTGGCGAAGGGCGAAGCCGACAAAGTGCGCGCGACGGATTTATAAGCCGCTATAGACACCGCCCGCCCGGTGCGGCGAAAACCAGCCGCCGGAGGCGGCGGCGGAATGTAGCCCACGGCGTAAGCCGTGGGGACAGATGCCAGAAGATATTGAAAGCCCCGGAGGGGCGAAAGAATCGCAACGAGCGCGTGACGCCGGTTGCGATTCTTTCGCCCCTCCGGGGCTTCGGTATTTTTATTCGCACATTAACCCCGGTCTCACGACCGGGGCTACATTCTTCCGCCCCTGACGGGGCTGAACTACCGTTCGTCTTCGTCGTCTGTCCTCAACGGAAAAAACTCCCAATCGACGCGACCACGTACTCCTGTTGCCGCGGCGTCAGCTCCGGGTAGACCGGGAGCGCCAGCGTCTCACGGGCGGCGCGCTCGGCGCGGGGGAAGTCGCCCTCGCGGTGGCCGAGGTAGCGGAAGCACTCCTGCAAGTGCAGCGGCACGGGGTAATAGACCTCCGTGCCCACGCGCGCCCGCTTCAGATGCTCGATGAGCGCGTCGCGCTGGCCCTCGCCGACGACGCGGATGACGAACTGATTGTAGATGTGGCGGACGCCCTCGCGCACGAAGGGCAGCGCGATCTCTTCGGCGAGGCCGGCGTCGGTGAAGAGCCGGCGGTAGTGGTCGGCGCGCTCGGCGCGGGCGTCAGACCACGCGTCGAGGTGCGGGAACTTGACGCGCAGGACGGCGGCCTGGAGTGCGTCGAGACGGCTGTTGATGCCGACCTCGCTGTGGTGGTACTTCGTCTCGCCGCCGTGTGCGCGAAGGATTCTCAGGCGGCGCGCAAGCTCGTCGTCGTTCGTCGTCATCATCCCGCCGTCGCCCGCGCCGCCCAGGTTCTTCGTCGGGTAGAAACTGAAGCAGCCGACCGCGCTCATCGAGCCGGCGCGGCGACCCGCGCGCTCCTCTGCGCCGACGGCCTGCGCCGCGTCCTCGACGAGCGGTAACGCGCGACGCGCGCCGAGCTTCGTGAGTTCGTCCATCTGCGCGCACTGCCCGTAGAGGTGAACGGGCAGAAGCGCGCGCGTGCGTTCGTTGATGGCGTCTTCGACCTGAGAGGCGTCGATGTTGTAGGTGCGCGCGTCGATGTCCACGAAGCGCGGGCTGGCGCCGAGGCGGGTGATGGAGCTGGCCGTGGCGAAGAAGCTGTAGGGCGTGGTGACGACCTCGTCACCCGCGCCGACGCCGAGCGCCATCAGGGCGAGCAGCAGCGCGTCGGAGCCGGAGGCGCAGCCGATGGCATACTTCGTCTGCGAGTAGAGGGCGAACTCCTCTTCGAGCGCGCGCACCTCCTCGCCCATGATGAACGCCTGCGACTCCATGACGCGCCCGACCGCCGCGAGCAGCTCCTCGCGCAGCGGCGCGTACTGCGCCTTCAAATCGAGCAGCGGGACGCCCGCCTCTTCCGTCGCGTTCTTCGTTTGCATCAGATGATTCGGTCTTCGGGGCTGCTTCAGACGGCGACGGGCTGGCCGCCCCGCTTGATGGAAGCCTGCGCGGCTTCGAGCAGGCGCACGACGCGCAGGCCCGAGTGGCCGTCGGTGAGCGGCGCGCGGCGCTCGCGCACGGCGTCGAGGAATTCGCGGCAGACGTGGGCGAGCGCCTCGGTCGTGTCGAGCTTGGGGGCCCACACGTCGCCGGTGCGGTAGCTGACGAGCGTGCGGTAGGCGGCCTCGCGCTCCTCCTCGGCGGCCACGGCGTCGCCGCCGCCGCCCGCGCGGCTGGCCGTCACCCCGCTGTCGTAGACGCGCACT
>DASVES010000178.1:0-9663 GCA_036380435.1 Pyrinomonadaceae bacterium
ATCGACGGGCGGGTTCTGCTGCTCGACGTGCTTGATCCATTCGCGGCTGAGGTAGTCGCTGCCGGTGAGCGCCATCATGATGGCGAGCCAGAAGAAGCCGCCGGCGACGAGCACCCAGATGATGCGCTGGCTGTGGCGGACGTGCATGAAGATGAGCACCACGAGCAGCGCCTTCGTCACGGCGATGGAGAGCGCGATGACGGTGTTGACGACCTCGTTGCCGAAGTCCACCTGCGCCGCCAGCACCGTCACCACCGTCAGCACCATCAGCGCGGCGAAGACCACGAAATAGGACTTGCGAGAGACGATGTGCTCAGACATATTTTTTAGTGATAAGTGATGAGTGATAAGTGATAAGAATCTGTTAGCTCTTAGCTGTTGGCTGTTAGCTAATCGCTAAGAGCTAACAGCTCCCGTTCTTTCTCATCACTTATCACTTATCACCTCCTTCAGTGCCCCCCGCCGAAGTGCGCGCCGAGCAGGTAGAGCAGGGGGAAGAGGAAAATCCAGATGATGTCAACGAAGTGCCAGTAGAGGCCGAATAGCTCGACGGGGGCGTAGTACTCGGGCGAGTAGCGGCCGCGCCACGCCGCCCAGATGATGGGGATGATGATGCCGATGCCGACGATCATGTGCAGGGCGTGGAGGCCCGTCATGGCGAAGTAAATCCAGTAGAACATCTGGATGTGGCGGATGTTGATGCCGGCCCACTGCTGGAGCGTGTGGGGGTCGGTGGGCGCAAACCAGCCGGCCATGGGGATCAGCCCGTCGTTGAACTTATCAGTGTATTCGACGGCCTTGACGCCGAGGAACACGAAGCCCAGCACGGCCGTCAGCACGAGGAAGATCACCTGCGTCCGGCGCGTGCGCCCCGCCTGCGCGGCCCACACGGCGAGCGCCATCGTCAGCGAGCTACAGATAAGGACGACCGTATTGAAGGCGCCGAGCTTCCAGTTGAGGTGGGAGCTGGCGGCCTGGAACGCCTGCGGGTAGAGCGTGCGATAGACGATGTAGCAGAGGAAGAGGCCGCCGAAGAACATCACCTCCTGGATCAGGAAGAGCCACATCCCCAGCGTGGTGGCCGTCTTCTGCTGCTCCATGTTGTCGAAGTGGTGCTGGAGCGCCGCGTGCCCGGTGTGGTGACCGGCTTCGCCGCCGTGCTCCAACGTGTCCGCGTGTGTGGCCAAAACAACCTCCGAAACCAGTGATAAGTGATGAGTGATAAGTGATAAGAAAGAGAAAGACGGGTTTCTCTTATCACTTATCACTCATCACTTATCACGTCGTTAAAGGATTCTCCCCGGCGACGGGCGCGTCGGGCGTGTCGCCGCCGACCACCTTCATCTCCTCGATGGGCCGGAACTCGTATGCCTCCCACGTCACCACGGGCGTCACCTTGAAGTTCTCCGTGGGCGGCGGGGAAGCCGTGCGCCACTCAAGGCCCGTCGCGGGCCACGGGTTTGCGGGTGCGAACTTGCCGTAGCGCATCGACCAGATGAAGTAGAACATCGGGATCATCACGCCGACGCCGAGGATGGAAGCGCCGGCCGTGCTCATCACGTGCAAGACCTGCCAGAGCGGCTCGTCCATCGGGTAGGCGTGATAGCGGCGCGGCATCCCCATGTAGCCCAAAAGAAACTGCGGGAAGAACGTCAGGTTGAAGCCGACGAAGATGACGAGCGCCGCAAAACGCGCCCAGCCTTCGGGGTACATCCGCCCCGTGATCTTCGGCCACCAGTTGTGCATCCCGCCGAAGAAGCCCATCAAGGCGCCGCCGACCATGATGTAATGGAAGTGCGCGACGACGAAGTAAGTGTCGTGGACGTGAACGTCGAGGCCGAGCGCGGCGAGGAACAGTCCCGTCATGCCGCCGATGACGAAGAGGCCAATGAAGAAGAGCGCGTAGAGCATCGGCGCGTCCCACGAGATCGACCCCTTGTAGAGCGTCGCCGTCCAGTTGAAGACCTTGACGGCCGAGGGAATCGCCACCGCATAGGAGAGCACGGAGAAGATGAGGCCGGCGTAGACCGACTGCGTGCTCGTGAACATGTGGTGGCCCCACACGAGGAAGCTGAACACGGCGATGGCAATCGACGAGAACGCGACGAACGAGTAGCCGAAGATGTTCTTGCGCGAGTGGGTGGAAATTAGCTCCGAGATGACGCCCATCGAGGGCAGCAGCATGATGTAGACGGCCGGGTGCGAGTAGAACCAGAAGAGGTGCTGGAACAGGACGGGGTCGCCGCCGAGCGCCGGGTCGAAGATGCCGATGTGCGCGAGTCGTTCGAGCGCGACGAGAAGAATCGTAATGGCGATGACGGGCGTGCCGAGGACGAAGATGAGACTCGTGGCGTAGTGCGCCCAGATGAAAAGCGGCAGGCGGAACCACGTCATGCCGGGCGCGCGCATCGTGTGGATGGTGACGATGAAATTCAGCCCCGTCAGAATCGACGAGAAGCCGTTGACGAAGATGCCCAAGCCCGCGAGGACGACGTAAGTGTTCGAGAACGAGGTCGAGTAGGGCGTGTAGAACGTCCAGCCGGTGTCGATGCCGCCCAGCAGCAAGGCCCAGAAGGTCAGCGCGCCGCCGGCCATGTAGATGTACCAGCTCAGGAGGTTGAGACGCGGGAAGGCCAAATCCTTCGCGCCGATCATGAGCGGGATAAGGAAGTTTCCCAACACCGCCGGAATCGACGGAATCAGGAAGAAGAAGACCATCAGGATGCCGTGCTGCGTGAACAGCTTGTTGTAGGTGTGCGACTGGACGAGGTCGCCGGCCGGCGTCATCAATTCCAGACGGATGGCGATGGCGTATGCGCCGCCGAGGGCGAAGAAGAAGGTGACGCTGACGAGATAGAGGATGGCGATCCTCTTGTGGTCGAGCGTCAGCAGCCACGACTTGATGCCGTAGTCGGCGTTCAGGTAGTTGACGTGCGGGTGCTTCGCGCGCCACTCGGCGCCGGACGCCGGCCCGAACGGTCTCTGATCCGGGTTGCTGGTGCTCGTCGTGCTCATAATCCTCTCGACCTGCCCTACTGACCCCTTGCCCTTGAAAAACTTTTCGCGCCGCCTTCGTTAGCGATTGGAGTTCGCGCCGCCGCCGCCCGCGCGCCGGCCCTGCCCCGTGCCCGTTGTCGTGGAAGAAGGCTGTTGGCCCACGCGCCCGGCGGCGGGCGTCGTCGGCCCCACGGGGTTCGAGCGCTGCGTGTCGGGCGGGATGCCGCCCGTCACCGGCCCCGCGCCTGTAGTCGTGCCCCCGGCGCGGCCTTCAGTCGTCGTCATCGTCGCTCCGCCGCCCCGTGTGTCGCTGCCGATGGAGCGCAGGTAGGCGATGATCTGGAGTAGCTGTTCGGCCGAGAGCTGCCCCTTGTAGGTCGGCATGATCGGCTCGAAGCCCTGATGAATCTGCGCCTGCGGCTCCTCGATGGAGCGGCGGACGTAGTCTTCATCGACGCGCTGCTGCGAGCCGTCGGCGAGCGGGATATCGCTGCCGAAGAGACCGCGCAGGGCCGGCGCGCGCAACACCGTGTCCTCCTGATGACACGTCGCGCAGCCGCGATCCTGCATGAGCTTCTTACCTTGCGCGGCGGGCGAATCGGTCGCCCCGCCCGAGAGCCACGCCTGATATTCGTTCGGCTCCATGACGTAGACGTAGCCGCCCATCCCCGAGTGATTCGTGCCGCAATACTCGGCGCAGAACAGGTGATACTTGCCCGTCTTGGTCGCCTCGAACCACGCGTAGGAGTAGCGGCCCGGCACCACGTCCATCTTGATGCGGAAGGCCGGGACGTAGAAGCTGTGGATGACATCCTCGGTCGTCATCACGAGGCGGACGCGCGCGCCGACGGGGACGTGCAATTCGTTGATCTCGCGCTGGCCCTCGCGGTGCTGAAACTTCCACATCCACTGCTTGCCGACGACGTAGATTTCCATCGCCTCCTCGGGCGCGCGGTAGAGCTTGAAGTAGAGACTCGCGCCCCAGACGAAGATCGTCATCGAGATCATCAACGGGATAATCGTCCACGTCAGCTCAAGCGCGATGGCCCCGGCGCGCGGGCGCGGCACCTCGGTGGGCGCGCGTCGTCGGTACTTGATGGCGAAGTAGACGATGGCCAGAGAGATGCCCACCGAGAAGAAGAGTGTGAGCAGCGTCAGGTAGAGGTAGAGGGCGTCCACCTCCGGCGCGAAGCTGGAAGCCTGCTCGGGCGCGAACGGCACCCACACCTGTTGCAACAGTCCCGTCACCTAAGCCGCTCCTCCGGTGTCAATCTCCGCGTCCCAACGCTCGCCGCCGCTGCTCCCGTCGCCATCTCCGCGGCCGCGCGTCTTCCGCCGCAGCACGACGATGAGCGCGACGAGTCCCAAAACGGTCAACACCCCGCCGGCCCGCACCACGTTCATCACGGGCGCAAACTTCCCCGTGATGGGGTCGTAGTGGTAGCAGAAGAGAATCAACTGATCGACGGGCGAGCCGATCTTCCCCGCCGACGCTTCGACCAAAGCGAGCCGCAGCTCCTTCGGCGCGTAGTCGATGCCGTAGAAGTAGTGCGAAAGTTTTCCTTCAGGCGTCGCCACCATGATGGCCGACGAGTGCGCGAACTGTTTCGACTGCTCGTCCCACACGTAGTTGAAGCCCACCGCCTTCGTGATCCGATCAATAGACTCCTGCCCACCCGTCAGGAAGTGCCACCCGGCGTCGCCCCCCTCGCCGCGGCCATAGCGTTTCATGTAGGTGGCCTTCTTGCGCGCCGCCAGCTCAGGCCCTTCGCGCGCGTCGAAGCTAATGGTGACGACCTCGAACTCCGTCCCGGCCGTAAACGACACGGCCACGAGCGAGCCGGAGAGCGCGTTCAGAATCTGGTTGCACATCATCGGGCACTCGTAGTAGACGAGCGCGAGAACGACGGGCTTGCCCTTCCTGAAATAATCGCCGAGCCGGACTTCCCTCCCCGCCTCATCGCGAAAGACGGCGTCTAACGGCACCTGCTCATTCAACTTCTGCTCGATGCTCACCGACTTCAAAACTTCCGGCGTCCCGCCCCGCGGCAGGCTGCTCTCGGGCGGGCGACCGTACTGTGCGTGCGCCGGGACGGTGCAGCACAGAAGTAAAAAGGCAAAAGTAAAAAGGCAAAAGGAGTGCGCCGCGCGGTGCGTTTTGAGTCCGCGACCTGACGCATGCGTTCCTGTTTTCTCGTAACTGCTCATTACTGCTTTCACTTTTGCCTTTTGCCTTTTTACTTTTTCCTTCTCACTGATTCTTCGCTTCTCCCGTGCGCCCCGAGCTTGAGGCCGCGGGCGTCTGCTCGACGGGAGCGGAAGGCGTGGGCGCGCCGGGCTGTTGCGGCGGCTGGCCCTGCTGCTGTCGCTTCTGCCGCTGTTGCTCGGCGTAGAGCTGTATGGCGCGCTCGATGGGGACGCGGGCGGTGCCCTCGGCCTGATTCATCCAGCCGTAGCCGTGGAGGTCTTGCTCCCAAATCTTCAGCAGGGCGCGATACTCGGCCTGCGGCTCCCGCAGTTGAAAGTCCTGCTCCTGCGGCGTGAGCACGTCCGAAGGGTCCTGGCTGTCATCGAGCACGAAGCCCTTCGACGCCTGCAGGCGCGGGTTGGGCGGGAGCGCCGCCTCGCCCCTGCGGGCCAGCGGGCTGGGCCGCCGCTCGCCTTGCACCGCCCGCCGCTCGAAGAAGAGGAACATCACGTACATCAGCGCGCAGATGACGACGGAGAAGATGAACAACCCCAGGACGAACTTCGCGATGGGGCCGACCGACACGTCCGACTCCTCGTGCGCCACGTCCGGGTTCGTGATGTACGACACGTCCGGCGTCATGTGGATGTCGTCGTACTTCCTGCGCTTGCCGCTCGCCATAACCCCTCCGAAGTGAGCAGTGAGCAGTAAGCAGTGAGCAGTTAAAAACTGCCGCTTCCGCCACGCTCACCCCGTCACTTAATCTCCACACGTCATAAAAAAACTACTGCTCACTGCTCACTGCTCACTGCTCACTTTCCTCAGTGGTGCGCCGGCGCTTCTAAGGCCGCCGCGAGGTCGGGCGCGCCGACGGGGAGCAGCGGGCGCTTTCGCAGCTCGCCGAGGAAGTGCCAGACCCAGATGCCGCCGACGCCGACGACGGCAAGCAGCATCGTCACGAAGTCCTGCCAGTGAATCCCCGCGGCCTGATGCCCCTGCACGACCGCGCCGTGCTGCGTGGCGGGCGCGAAGAGGAAGACCAGATCGACGACGCGCATCAAGAGCATCAGCAGCGCCACGCGCACGAGCACGCTCCCGCGCCGCTTCAGCCCGCGCGACAGAAGCAACGCGAAGGGCAGCGCGAAGTGCAGGAGAATGAGTGCGAGTGCGACGTACTGCCAGCCGCCGCGCAGCCGCTTGAGATAAAACTGCGTCTCCTCGGGCAGGTTCCCCGCCCAGATAATCAGGAACTGCGAGAAGGAGAAGTAGGCGTAGAGCATGACCATCGCCAGCAAAAGCTTGCCGTGGTCGTGCGAGTGATGCGGCAGGTAGGCGTGCGCCATCGGCTCGTGCTCGCGGAGCGCCACGGCGACCGTGATGGCGAAGGCGAGCGCGGAGAGTCCCCAGCCGGCCATCGCGATGAGGCCGTACATGGTCGAGAACCAGTGCGGCTCAAGCGACATCCCCCAATCGACGGCGGCGAAGGTCGCCGTGAGTCCGAAGAGGAGGAGGCCCGGCCCCGCGAGGTCTTGCATCTTGCGCCGGACGCGCGGGTCGCCCGTCCCGTCCTGCTCCAGCGACCAACGGTTCATCAGCCGCGCGAAGAGAATCCAGATACCGAAGTAGATCAGGCCGCGGACGATGAAGAACGGGGCGTTCAGGTACGCGCTCTTGTGCCGCAACGCCGGGTCGCGCTCGACCGACTCGTGATGCGTCCACTCGTAGAGCGACTGTCCCTCGGGGTGGACGAAGAGGGCAATGACGACCGGGATAAAGAGCACGAGCAGCAGCGGCAGCGTCCGCGTCGCGGCCTCAAGGATGCGGCGGATGACGAGCGCCCACGCGCCGCCCGTCATGTGCCCGAGCAAAAGCCACGCGAGGCTGCCCACCGCAAGGCCCGTGCAGAAGAAGAAGCCGACGAGGTAGGAGCGGAAAAACTGGACGAGGCCGGCCGTGCCCTCGGGCGGCAGGAGCAGCGAGACGAGGGCCGAGAGCAGGAGCGCGACGCCGCCAATGATGAGCGCGCGGGAGCGCCAGTCGGCGACGATTCGCGGAGCCGCGTAGTTTGCCTTCGCGTCCATCCTAGTGCTGCTCACCTCCGCGGGCGGGCTGTGTGCCGCCCGGCTGCTGCTTCGGCGCGCCGATTTTCCCGCGCTCGTCCGCCGAAAGCTCACCGGCGTTGACGCGCCGCGACAGTTGCATGGCGCGCAGGTAGGCGACGATCTTCCAGCGGTCTTCGGGCGGAATCATCGTGGCGTAGGAAGGCATCGCGCCGAGGCCGTTGGTGATGGTCTGGAAGACGTGCGCGGCCGACGCCTGCGGCTCCTGTAGGCCGGCGTCGTGCAAAGAGGGCGGGCGCTGAAAGCCGCGTCGCACGATCATGCCGTCGCCGTCACCCGTCAGGCCGTGACACATCGAACAGAAATTGTTGTAGCGATCCTGCCCGCGTTTGAGCGCCGCCTCGTCAATCGTCACCTGCGTCGGGAAGATGTCCGCGCCGCCCAGACGCGCCGACGCCTGCGTGGCCGCTGGAGCACCGCCGCCCGGCGTCGCGCCTCCGCCAGCAGCGGTTGTTGTTGTCGTCGTGGTTCCCTGCCCCGTGCTTTGCATCCCAGCGCCGGCCATCCCGAACTGCGCCCCCACTCCCGTCGGCGGCGCGCCGCCGCCCTGTTGCTGTTGTTGCGCCCCGCTCATGCGCCCCGTGTAAAAATACTCGCTCTGCTTGTCAACATAAGGCTGCCCCGCCGGCATCCGCGGCACCGTCCCCTCGACGAGTTGCCGCGACGACTGACCATCCGGGAAAGTCTTCGCGTCGCCCCGCTCGTAAGCCTCGTAGCGCGGCTGATCCTGCATATCCATCCGGCAACCAAAAGACAGGAGACAGGAGACAGAAGTCAGAAGACAGAAGAGGACGCGACGCCGCGCGCCGTCCTTCTTCTGACTCCTGACTTCTGTCTCCTGACTTCCTCTCTTCTTAGTGTTCCACATCGCTCACCTCAAGCGCGCCGAGGCCCTTCAGGAAGCCGCGCGTCTCGTCGCGGTCGAACTTCGGGTCGGTCGATTCCACGAGCAGGAAGAAGCGGTCGCGCGACGCCAGCGCAAAGTTCGGGGTGTTGAAGACCGGGTGGTACGGCTCCGGCAAACCGTTTAAGGCGAGCATGCCGAAGACGGCCGCGAGCGCCGCGCCCAGCACGGTCGTCTCGAACGTGATCGGGACGAACGCCGGCCAACTGAAGAAGGGCTTGCCGCCGACGTTCAAGGGGTACTCGATGACGTGCGTCCAGTACTGGAGCGCGAAGCCGCCGAGCATGCCGACGATGCCCCCGATGAGCACGATCAGCGGCATCTTCGACGAATGCACGCCGATGGCCTCCGACAGCTCCTCGACGGGGTAGGGCGAGAAGGCGTCGATGCGCCGGTAGCCCTCGTCGTAGACGCGCCGGGCCGCCGCCACCGCGTCCGTAGGATTGTCGAACTCGGCCATCAGCCCGTAGGTGTCGGGACGCACTCGCTTCTTTAACGCCACGAGCCACCTCCTCGAAAGGGATGAGGGATGAGGGCGGAGGGATGAACAAAAAGCACGCCCCCGCCCACACGCCCGCCCTTCATCCCTCCGCCCTTCATCCCTCCGCCCTCATCCCTCATCCCTTTCCTCATCCCTTCTCCTCCTCGATCTTGGCCTCGGGCACGAGCGTGCGCATCTCGAAGATGGAGATGACGGGGAGGAAGCGGAGGAAGAGGAACATCAGGAAGAAGAAGAACCCGATGGTGCCGAAGAACATCGAGAAGTCGAAGATCGTCGGCTGGTACATGCCCCACGACGACGGCAGGAAGTCGCGGTGGAGGCTGATCGGGATGATCACGAAACGCTCCAGCCACATGCCGACGTTGACGACCATCGCCACGACGAAGAGCATCACGTTGCTGTGGCGCAGACTCCTGATCCACAGCAGTTGCGGGACGACGACGTTGCAGAAGATGAGCAGCCAGTAGTAGAACGCGTAGGGGCCGACGAAGCGGTTGCGGATCATGAACTCTTCGTAGGTGTTGGCGCTGTACCACGCCATGAAGGTCTCCATCATGTAGCCGTAGGCGACGATGAGACCCGTGGCCAGCATGACCTTCGCGGCGTTTCGCAGGTGGCGGTCGGTGATGAAGTCTTCGAGGCCGTAGAACTTCCGCAGGGGAATGACCAGCGTCAGCACCATCGCGAAGCCGGCGTAGATGGCCCCGGCCACGAAGTAGGGCGGGAAGATGGTCGCGTGCCAGCCGGGAATGATGCCGATGGCGAAGTCGAAGCTGACGATGGTGTGGACGGAGAGCACGAGCGGCGTCGAGAGACCAGCGAGGAGCAGGTAGGTCATCTCGTAACGCGCCCAGTGGCGCGCGCTCCCGCGCCAGCCCAGAGCGGCCATGCCGTAGACGACGCGCCCGAACTTCGAGCGCGCGCGGTCTCTCAAGGTCGCGAGATCGGGGAT
>DASVES010000179.1:0-3278 GCA_036380435.1 Pyrinomonadaceae bacterium
TCGGAGCTATCGGGGGGCGAGCAGCAGCGGGTCGCTATCGCCCGCGCCCTCGCCAACCGCCCGCGCGTTCTCCTCGCCGACGAGCCGACGGGCAATCTCGACTCGACGCGCGCGCACGAACTCCTCGCTCTCCTGCGCGGCATGGTCGCCAGCGACCGCCTGACCGTCCTCATGGTCACGCACGACCGCGAGCTGGCCGCGCGCTTCGCCGACCGCACCATCTCTCTCAAGGACGGGAAAGTGGAAACGATGAGTAGTCAGTAATCAGTAGTCAGTAGTCAGTAGTTTTCGTTTCACGGCTTGAACCTTTCATTGTCAGGGTCAATTGGTGCTACACAAACAACTAACAACTGACAACTGACTACTTTCCCCACGAGGTGCAACCCGCCGTGTCCGATGATGCAACTTCAAGAATGACGCTCGAAGCCCTGCGCTCGGTGCCGCTCTTCGCCACGCTCGACGATGAACGGGCCGGCGACTTGCGCGAGCTGCTCGACGTGCGCCACGCCTCGGCCGGCGAGCGCCTGTTCCGCGCCGGAAGCATGGGCGACGCGATGTACTTCATCGAGGACGGCCGCGTCCGCATCCATCTGCGCGACGAGGACGGCGACGACGTGACCTTAGCCGAGCTGGCCCGCGGCGACTTCTTCGGCGAGATGTCCATCCTCGACGGCAAGCCGCGCTCGGCCGACGCCACCGCCGCGTCGGCCGCCCGCCTCGCCGTCCTCACCCGCGACGACTTTCTACACTTCGTGCGCGCCAACCCTGACGTGGCCCTCGGGATGCTCTCCGCCATTGCCGAGCGCCTGCGCCAGACGGACGAACTGCTGCGCCGCCGCGTCACGCGCAACGTCAACGAGGAGTACGAGGAGCGGCGCACGGCCGCCGACCGCATGGCCGACGCCGTCTCCTCCTTCGGCGGCAGTTGGACTTTCGTCGGGGCCACGGCGCTCTTCGTCGCCGGCTGGGTCTTCGTCAACTCGTGGGTGCAGGCGGAGCGCGGCATCGACCCGTTCCCCTACTCCTTCCTCGACGTAATCAACGGCATCATCGCCGCCCTCGTCGCCCCCTTCATCCTCATCTCGCAGAACCGCCAGCAGGAGAAAGATCGCCTCCGCTCCGACCTCGACTTTCAGGTCAACCTCAAGAACGAGATGGCCCTCAACGAACTCCTGCGCCGCCTCGACGTACTGGAGAGCGAACGCCTCCCGCTCCTCTTCCGCGAGCAGAACGAACGACTGGAGAAGACAGTGAGCAGTAAGCAGTGAGCAGTGAGCGGTAAGCAGTAAGGCGACAACCAGCCGCGGAGCGGCGGCAGAATGTAGCCACGGGCGCCAGCCCGTGGAATAGTCGTCAATAAAAATCTAAAGCCCCGGAGGGGCGAAAGAAATGCGACGGGCCTTGTGCTCAACGTCCTGATTCTTTCGCCCCTCCGGGGCTTTCGGTTTCTTTGCCTACGTTGACCCACGGCTTGCGCCGTGGGCTACAATCTGCCGCCGCTCCGCGGCTGGATGACTGCTCACTGCTTACCGCTACTGCTCACTGCTGCTACAATGCTCGCGCTCCACCCGAAAATATTTACGACGTGAAGGCTACATGATTCAGGCCGTTCTTTTTGATTTTAACGGCGTCGTCATCGACGACGAGCCGTTGCAGATGAAAGCATTTCAGGAAGTCCTGCGGGGCGAGGGAATGAGCCTCACGGAGGAGGAGTATTACGGCTCGCTCGGCATGGACGACGCGACCTTCGTGCGCGCCGCCTTCGAGCGCGCGGGCCGCGAGGCGGACGCGGCGAAGCTTGAAGAGTTCATCGACCGCAAGACGGAGATTCACCGCGCGCTGATGAAGGACGAGCTGCCGATCTTCCCCGGCGTCGTCAACTTTATCAAGGCGCTGCGGCACCGCTACTCGCTCGGCCTCGTCAGCATGGCGCGCCGCTCCGAGATCGACTACGCGCTCGAACGCGCCGGCCTCCAGAACGCCTTCGAGGTGATGGTGAGCGCCGAGGACGTACAGGTCTGCAAGCCCGACCCCGCCTGCTACAACCGCGCGCTCACACTCTTAAATGAGACGCGCCGAAGCCGCGCCCACGTGCTGCCGCTCCGGCCCGCCGAATGCCTCGCCATCGAGGACTCGCCGCCCGGCGTCAGCGCCGCCCGCGCCGCCGGCATGCGTACCCTCGCCGTCACCAACACCGTCGCCGAGCGACTCCTGCGCGAGGCCGGCGCCGAAATCGTCACCCACAGTCTCGCCGACTGGACGACCGACGCCGTCCACCACGTCTATGACAAGCGATGAGAAGGCAGGAGTCAGGAGTCAGAAGTCAGAGTAAAAGCGTTTGCCAGCGTCGCTGCTTCCCGTCATGGCTTCGAGCTTTTGCACACGCCTTCTGATTCCTGCTTCTGACTTCTGACTTCTGACTTCCTACGTCTTATGACTCCAGCCGACAAAGTAGTCGCGGCGAGCGCGCGGAGCCGGTTCGCGCTGGAGGTGTTGCGGCGCGGCGAGGAGATTAATCTGGCGCGCGCGGCGCTGCTCGTCGCGGCCGAGGAGGACGGGAGTTGCGACGTGGAGGCGTCGTTGGAAACACTTGCGCGGATGGGGCGCGAGGCGCGCGAGCGCGTGGAGGGCGAGCGCGGCGGCGCGCCCATCGTTGCGCTCAACCGCTACGTGTTCGAGGAGTTGGGATTTGCGGGCAACCGCGAGAAGTATTACGACCCGCGCAACAGTCTGCTCAACCGCGTCGTCGAGCGCCGGACGGGCATCCCCATCACACTCTCGATTGTCTACATGGAGCTGGGTCGGCTCGCCGGGCTGGAGGTCGAGGGCGTCGGGATGCCGGGCCACTTCATCGTGCGCGCGCGCGGCGTTGAGGGCGCGCCCGTTCTCGTCGATCCGTTCAACCGGGAGATCGTTGACGAGGAGGACTGCCAGCACCGCCTCGACGAAGTCTATGGCGGGCAGGCGCCGCTCACCGCGGAGCACCTGCGCTCCGTCTCCAAGCGCGAGATTCTCATCCGCCTGCTAACGAACCTGAAGTCGGTCTACGCGCAGGGGCAGCTCTACCGGCGGGCGCTGGCCACGGTCGAGCGCATCCTTTTGCTCGCGCCCCACGCGCTCTCGGAGCGGCGCGACCGCGGCCTGCTGCTCGCGCAACTCGAACGCTTGCCCGAAGCCGTCGCCGACGTGCAGGCATATCTCCGGCTCAACGAGAACGCCCCCGACGTGGAGTCACTGCGCGAGCAGTTGAAAAAGATTCAGGCCCGGCAGGCGATGCT
>DASVES010000180.1:0-5984 GCA_036380435.1 Pyrinomonadaceae bacterium
GGAATTGCAAGCGGGGCTGATTCCTCTCGTGGCGGCCGCTTCAGCGCCGACGCGGCGTGACGACTTCGTTGAAGCTTCCTCGGTTCTTGAGAGCAGGGCGACCGGCATTCACCGCAGAGGCGCAGAGAACGCCCGTCGCCCTGCCCTCAAGAACCGAGAATGAAGACAGGCAGCCGGCCCGCCGCCGAAGGAGCCGCCAGCCCAAAAGGAATCAAGTCCGCTTGCAATTCCCTTTCACACTTCCAACCGACAGAGAGTTCGACGCCGTCGGCTTCGGCCTCAACGCCGTCGATCACCTCATCGTCGTCCCCGCCTACCCCGAGTTCGACACCAAGACGCGGCTCGTCACACACCAGCAATCGGCCGGCGGGCAGACGGCCTCCGCGATGGTCGCGCTCCGACGACTCGGCATGCAAACGGCCTATGCCGGCCGCTTCGGCTCTGACGACGAGGGCGCTTTCGGCTTGCGCGCGCTCGAAGACGAAGGCGTCAACGTCGAGTATGCACAGGTGATTGACGGGGCGCGCAATCAGATCGCCTTCATCGTCATCGACGCGCGCACCGGCGAGCGCACGATCATCTGGGACAGGGACGAACGCCTCGCCTACAGCGACGAAGACGCGCCCGCTGGCTTTGGCCCCCGAGGTCGCGTCCTCCACCTCGACGCCCACGACCCCGCGGCCTGCGCCCGCGTCGCCCGCGAGGCGCGCGCGGCCGGCGCCGTCGTCTCCGCCGACATCGACAACATCTACGACGGCCTGCCGGAGCTGCTGCCGCTCATCGACATTCTCATCACGTCGAAAGAGTTTCCCCGCCGTCTGACGGGGCTAACGGACGGGCGCGAGGCTTTGCGGGAAGTGAAGGCGCGCTACGGTTGCGCGGTTGTCGGGATGACTCTCGGCGAGGGGGGCGCGGTGCTTTATCACGAGGGCCGCTTCGTCGAGTCGGCGGCCTTCCCCGTCCCCGGCGGCTGCCGCGACACGACGGGCGCGGGCGACGCCTTCCACGCCGGCTTCATCTACGGGATGCTCCAGGGCGAAGAGATCGAGGCGTGCATGACGCTCGGCTGCGCCGTCGCCGCGCTCAAGTGCCGCGCTCTCGGCGCGCGCACGTCGCTCCCGTCGGTGCATGAGTTGAACGGCTTGCTAACTTCGGAGGGCGAGACTTCCTGAAGGGCCGCGCGGCCGGTTCTATTCCGGCTAATAATCCCGTCGCGCGTGTGCTACGATAAGACCAACGCCATGAGCGAACAGCCCGAAGACAACAACCTGCTCAACTTCATCGCCGCCACCGTCGAGACGATGCGCGACCAGATGGCGACCAAGAGCGACCTTGAGCCTCTACGTGATCAGGTCGAATACTTGGGTGGCCAAGTTGAGTCGATGCGCGACCGGATGGCGACGAAGGAAGACCTCGCCGGCGTGGCGACGAAGGCAGACCTCACCAGCCTGGAGGCCCGCTTAACGGATAAGCTGGAAGTTGAAATCATCGCCGTCCGCGGCGACATCGAGCAGATACACTTGCGTCTGGATTCCATCGACCGCGCCCTCTCCGCGCGTCTCGGGCAGATCGAGACGGAGATGAGCCGGCTGCGTAGCGTCGTCTACCTGCTCGCCAAGGACAGGCCCGAACTGCTGCGGCTCCTCGGTCAGACACCCCCTCCGGGCGTCTAGCCCGCCCTTAAGAAACTCGCTACTCCAACCCGCGCACTTGAATGTGTTTGATTTCCCTCAGCGCCCGATGGCGTACAGGTGTCGGTGCGCGCGGACGAACATCGTGCCTGAGGAGATGGCGGGGGTGGCCATGAGCAGTTCGCCGACGGGGTTGGTCGCCAGCAGCTCGAACTTGGGGCCGGCGCGGACGACGAAGATGTCGCCGTCCTCGGCCGTCAGATAAATCTTGCCGTCGGCGGCGACGGGCGAGGCGCTGAAGCCGCCGCCCTGATGCGGGATGCGCTCGCGGTAGACTTCCGCGCCGGTCTTCAAATCATAACAGTCGAAGAGGCCGGAGTTGTTGAGCACGTAGAGGTGTGGGCCATAGACGAGCGGCGTCGGCATGTAGGAGCCGCGCGCCTGCTTGCTCCAGACGACGTGCGCGTTGGCGCTCTGGTCGGCGCCGAGCGTGATGTCGCCGGAGGCGCCGGGGCGCAGCACGAAGATGGGGGCTTCGGGGCGACGGCCCGAGGCGACGACGATGAGGCCGTCCGAGAAGACGGGCGTCGGCGCGGTGATCTTGGAGCTGCCGCCCAAGCGCCACAGTTCCTTGCCCGTGGCGGGGTCGTAGCCGCGGATGAAGTTCGAGGCGTTGGTGACGAGTTCCGCGCGGCCGCGTCCCGTGTAGACGTTCGGCGTGCCCCACGAGGGCAGCTCGTCGCGCGTCGCCTTCCAGACCTCGCGGCCGGTCTTCACGTCATACGCGACGAGGAAGTCTTCCTTCTGCGTGTCAACTTGGAGGATGACGAGGTTCTTATAGATGATGGGCGAGCTGGCCGTGCCCCACTCGTAATCGGGCGCGTCGTAGGCGCCGGCGTCTAAGACGCCGAGGTCTTTCTTCCAGAGGAGCGTGCCCTTCGTGTCATAGGCGTAGAGGCCCTGCGAGCCGAAGAAGGCGACGACGTGTTTGCCGTCGGTCGCGGGCGTGGAGTTGGCGTAGGTGGCCTTGATGTGGCGCTTCTCGCGCGGTGCGCCCTCGTAGGCCGTGCGCTCCCAGAGAATTTTGCCGGTGCCGCGCTCCAAGGCGTAGAGCTTCCACTGGTGCGGGGAGCGATCCTCGGCGGCGTCGCCGTCGCCGTAGAGACCGTGCCGGAAGCGGTCGAGGCCGCGGCTGCTGACGGCCGTCGTCACGTAGACGTGCTCGCCCCAGACGACGGGGCTGGCGTGCGACAGTCCCGGAATCCTCGTCTTCCATTTTAGCCCTAAGCCCTTCGCCGCGTCCCAACGCTCCGGCAAATTCTGCCCCTCGGCGACGCCCGCAGCTTGCTCACCCCGAAACGACGGCCAGTTGTTCACGCCCGCGCCGCCGCCGCCGCGCCTCTGCGCCGAGACGGTGACGGCCGACAAGAAGAGCAGCACAACGACGCACGAAAACCGGATCGGTCTCATCATTCGTCTCATCATTCTTCACCTCCGCCCCCGACTCTTTTAAGCAGCGGGCCGAACGACTCGCTGAAGCACAGGTCGTGATCGCCCGGCGGGGCGAGTCCGTCCTGCCGGACGACGACGGCCACCTGCGCCCAGTGCCTGACCTCGTGCACGAGGATGTGCACGACGAGCTTGCGCGCCGACCCGCGCAGATGAAAGCCGTCCGACTCGACCTCGCACATCTGTTCCCACTCCTCACGGCTCGCCGCGTCGGCGAAGGCGCGCATCTCGTCGCGCGCGCGCAGTCCGAAGTCGAACAGCTTCCCAACGTCGTCGTTCGGCAAATCCTTGTTCTCTGTGACGACCGCGCTGTCTTCCGTCAGGGTCTCGCCGCGCATCCAGCGGGCGTAGAACATCTCGGCCCAGAAGACGTGGAGGATGAGCGCGCCGACGCTCGTGTGCGTCTCGCCGGCCAGCGGCGTCTTCAGCGGCTCGCCTCCGTGCTCGTCGAACCAGCGCCGCCACTTCGCGCGCTCCTCGTCCGTGTAGTCGAGCAGCTCTCCGATAGTCAGGTGCATCGCGTCCCGTCCTCTCAAACCCTGCGGCGTGAACTGCTGCGTCCTGCGGCGACTCCGCGGTGAGTTGATTGTCGTAACACTCAACCGAAGAGTCATCCTACTCAAACTGTTTCTTAAACGTCTCGAACTCGCGCCGGAAACCATCCAGCTCCGCGCGCAACGTCTCGACCTCCTGCTCCAGCTTCAGGACGCGCTCGGCTGATGTCGTCGTCGTCGTCGTGCGCGCGTGCGACGGCGACGCCGCGGCGGCCGCCGTCTCCGACGACTCCTCTTCGTGCTGCTCGAACACCTCGCCGGAGAGCAGGTGTGCGTAGCGCGCCTCCTTCTGTCCGGGCCGGCGCGCGAGACGAGTGACGACCGGCTCCTCGCGCGTGGCCAGCGAACCCAGCGCCGCCTCGACCTCTTCGAGTCCGGGGAACTCGTAGAGGCGTGCGGAGCGGTCGCGCAGCTCGCCGAGCGTCTGCGGCCCGCGCAGCATGAGGACGCAGGCTAAGGCCAGCTCCGCCGCTTTGAGTTGCAGATTCTCCGCCGCGACGTGCTTGTACTTCGGCACGCGGCTGCCCGCGCCGTAGAAGACGTAGGCGAGGTTCTTCTGACGCAAAGATTCGACGGCCAGCTCGACCGTCGCCTCGTCGTAGGAGACGACGGGGTGACGGTTGTTCTTCTGATTGCAGGCGGCCGTCAACGCGTTCAGGGTCAGCGGGTAGTACTCGGGCGTCGCGATCTGCTTCTCGATCAGCGCGCCGAGAACCCTGACTTCCGCCTCGTCAAGTATGGTCATTGGTTCAAAAGCGGTGATGAGTGATGAGTGATAAGTGATAAGAGAAGACAAAGCTTGCCTTTTCTTTCTTATCACTTATCACTCATCACTCATCACCCTCTCGTCACCTTCTAAGACTCGTACCCATTCGGGTGCGCCTGCGCCCAGACCCAGGCCGACTCGATGATCTTCCTCAAGTCCTGAAACTGCGGCTCCCACCCAAGCTCGCGCTTGATCTTCTCGGAGGTGGCGACGAGGACGGCCGGGTCGCCCGCGCGTCGCACGCCCACGCGCACGGGGATGTCGCGGCCCGTCACCTCGCGCGCCACGTCGATGAGTTCTTTAACGGTGTAGCCGTCGCCGCCACAGCCGAGGTTGTAGGCAGCGCCTGATTGTCCGCCCGCCGGCGCGGAGAGCGCGAGGATGTGCGCGCGCGCCAGATCGACGATGTGGATGTAATCGCGCACGCAGGTGCCGTCGCGCGTCGGGTAGTCGGCGCCGTAGATTTCGACGTGCGGGCGCTTGCCGGCGGCGGCCTGAAGCACAATCGGGATGAGGTGTGTTTCGGGGTCGTGCTGCTCGCCGAAGCGTTCGGTGGCGCCGGCCGCGTTGAAGTAGCGAAGGCTCGCGTAGCTTATCCCGTAGGCCGCGCCGTACCACTTGAGCGCGCCCTCGAAGGCGAGCTTCGACTGGCCGTAGGGGTTGGTCGGCTGCTGGCGGAGCGTCTCGTCCATCGGCAGGCGCTCCGGCTCGCCGTAGGTGGCGCAGGTCGAGGAGAAGACGATGCGCGCGACGCCGCAGTCGCGCATCGCGTCGAGGAGTTGGAGGCCGCCGACGAAGTTGTTGCGGTAGTACTTCGCGGGGTCTGAGACGGACTCGCCGACGAGCGCGTCGGCCGCCATGTGGACGACCGCCTCGGTCTGCTGCTCGCGGAAGGTTCGGCGCAGCACTTCCGCGTCGAAGAGGTCGGCGTGGACGAAGCGCGCCTCGGGGTGGACGGCCGCGCGGTGGCCCTTCGAGAGGTTGTCGTAGACCGCGACCTCGTGGCCGTCTTTGATCAACTCTTCGGTGACGACGCTGCCGATGTAGCCGGCGCCGCCCGTGACGACTATCCGCATCTGTTGTTTCCATTTCGCCGGCGCGGCGCGCGGCGTCCAACATGAAGTTACTGACCGGGCAAGCCGGGCCATTCTAGCACGCACGCCGAAGACGGTCTAAAGAGTGCCGCGCCGGGAACACGAGGGAGCGAGAGCGCGTAGTGCCTTCCGTGAGCGCACAGGCCGACACGACGGAGACGGGAGCGCCGGAGGAACGTCCGGCGGTGAGCCTGTGGCGCCAGCCCGACTTCCTCAAATTCTGGCTGGGGATGAACATCAATCTCCTCGGCAGTCACTTCGGAGGGCTGGCCTACTCGCTCACGGCCGTCGTCCTCCTCAACGCGAGCCCCATGCAGATGGGCCTGCTCAGCGCGACGCGCACGGCCGCCTCCTTCCTCGTCGGCCCCTTCGCCGGCGTGCTGCTCGACCGCACGCGCCGACGCCCCGTGATTCTCGGCTCCGACCTCGC
>DASVES010000181.1:0-4643 GCA_036380435.1 Pyrinomonadaceae bacterium
ACCGCAGAGGCGCAGAGGACGCAGAGTTCACGCAGAGGGTTGACGCTTACACTCAACGCTGAGTGAATCGCTCAAGCCTCTGCGCTTCCTCTGCGTCCTCTGCGCCTCTGCGGTGAGTTATGATTGCTTTAACTCAAGTAAGGAGCCACGTAGTCGGCCGCTCGACGGTTACAATCTAAAGATGATGAATCGAAGACACTTCCTCGCAACCCTCAGCGCTGGCCTCGCCGCGTCCGGCGTCGGTCTTGCAGACACAGGTAAGGACTCCAAGCCGCAGGTCGCCATCACGATTGACGACATCGCCGCGAGCGCCTCGTTCGACGTGTCCGCCGCGGAGCGACACCGACGCCTGCGCGAGGCGCTGGCCGGGCGCTCGAAGCTCAAGGCGGCCATCTTCGTCCGCGGCAAGCTCGTGGACAGCGACGAGGGCCGGCAACTGCTCCGCGCCTGGGACGACGACGGACACCTCATCGGCAACCACACCTACTCGCACCAGTACTATCACTCGCAGAAGCTCACCTTCGAGGAGTTCTCGGCGGACGTGCTGCGCGGCGAGGCCGTCATCAAAGACCTCAAAAACTTCCGTCGCCTCTTCCGCTTTCCCTATCTCAAGGAGGGCGACACTCTGCCCAAGCGCGACCGGATGCGCGCCCTCCTCAAGCGCCACGGCTACCGCATGGGCCACGTCACCATCGACGCCTCCGACTGGTACATCGCGCAGCGCATGACCGAGCGCCTCAAGCAGAACCCGAAGGCCGACCTCACGGGCTACAGGGATTTCTACCTCGCGCACATGTGGGAGCGTTCGGCCTTCTACGACGACCTCGCCCGACGCGTCGCGCTCCGCCCCGTCCGCCACACCGTGCTCCTCCACGACAACCTGCTCAACGCGCTCTTCCTCGCCGACCTTCTCCGCATGTACGAGGAGAAAGGCTGGCGCTTGATCGACGCCGGGAAGGCGTTCACCGACCCCCTCTTTCGCGCCGAGCCGAACATCCTGCCGGCCGGCGAGAGCATCGTCTGGGCGCTCGCCAAAGAGTCGAAGAAGTTCGAGCACCTGCTGCGCTACCCCGCCGAGGACGGCCCCTACGAGAAAGAGAAGATGGATCGGCTCGGTCTGTGACGGCCGGTTCGAGTTTCCTCGTCGGTTGAGCCAACAGGTATACCGCTTCTAAAAGTTTAGTAAACAGATGTGCTGAGCGTCTCGCCTCAGCGGCGCGCACAAAAAGAAAAGAAATCTTCGGCCCCTCGGATAAAGCGCGAACGCGGGCGGTTGGTTTAAGATGTGGTCGGAATGGACGACCAGAAGACCGTGCCGGCGCGCATCCCCGTCTCCACCTACCGGCTACAGTTCAACTCCCGATTCACCTTCGAGCAGGCGAGGGCGGCCGTCGCCTACCTCGACGAACTCGGCGTCGGCTGCTGCTACTCTTCGCCGGTCTTGAAGGCGCGGCCCGGCAGCCTGCACGGCTACGACGTGGTCGATCACTCCCGGCTCAACCCGGAGGTCGGCGCCGAGGAGCAGTTTGCGGAGTTCGCCGGAGAGCTGCGAAGGCGCGGGATGGGCCTGCTGATGGACGCGGTGCCCAACCACATGTGCATCGCCTCAGCGGAGAACCGCTGGTGGATGGACTTGCTCGAAGACGGCCCCGGCTCGCCCTACGCGCGCTTCTTCGACGTGGACTGGAACCCGCCGAACCCGTCGCTCAAAAACAAAGTGCTCCTGCCCATCCTCGGCGACCAGTTCGGGCGCGTCCTCGAAAATCAGGAAATTAAAATCACCCGCCGCGACGGCGCCTTCTTCGCCAACTACTACGAGACCACGCTCCCCATCGCCCCGCGCACCGCCACGCACATCCTCGAAGCGGCCCTGCGCTCGCTCGCCGCCCGACTCACCGAAGCGCACGCCGACGTGCTCGAACTCGAAAGCGTCATCACGGCCCTCGGCCACCTGCCGCCGCGCACGGAGACCGACCCGGCCCGCGTGCGCGAGCGACGGCGCGAGCGGGAGGTCATTCGCCGGCGTCTGTCGAGTTTGTTGAAGCAGGGCGGCGAAGCGCGCCGCGCCGTGGACGAAGCCATTGATGAGATCAACGGCGTGCGCGGGCGGCCCGAGACCTTCGACCGGCTGGAGCGCCTGCTCGCGGAGCAGTCGTACCGCCTGAGCTACTGGCGCGTCGCCGCCGACGAGATCAACTACCGCCGCTTCTTCGACATCAACGAGCTGGCCGCCGTCCGCGTCGAGGAGCGGCCCGTCTTCACCGCCGTCCACGACCGCCTGCTGCGCCTGATGGCGCGCGGCCTCGTCACCGGATTACGCATCGACCACGTTGACGGCCTCTTCAACCCGGAAAAATATCTGCACGACCTGCGCCGCGAGTGCGCCGCGCTCGCCGCGCGCGGAGTGGCGACCGGCGACGCGCCCGCAGAGAGCGCCGATTCCGTCAGTCGCGGCGACTCCGTGCCGGCCGAGCACGGGGAAGCTGAGCGGCGCGAGGGTGAGCGGTCGAGCGTCGAGCAACCGGAGAGCGGGCGGCAGGGGCCGGCGTGCTACGTCGTCGTCGAGAAGATTCTCGGACACGACGAGCTGCTGCGGCGCGAGTGGCCCGTCCACGGGACGACCGGCTACGACTTCCTGAATCTTCTGGGCGGCCTCTTCGTCGATGGGCGCGGCGCGCAGGCGTTCCGCGAGCTGTACGCCGAGTTCACCGGCGCACGCACGAACTTCGCCGACCTCGTCTACGCCTGCAAGAAGCTCGTCCTGCGCGTGGCCATGTCGAGCGAGCTGCACGTCCTTGCTCGACGCCTCGCGCGCATCAGCGAGCGCCTGCGTTCCTCGCGCGACTTCACCTTCAACAGCCTCCACGACGCCCTCGGCGAAGTGGTCGCCTGCTTCCCCGTCTACCGCACCTACATCCGCCGCCGGCAGGACTTGGCGAGCGCCGACGACCGACTCCACATCAACTCGGCCGTCGCCTCCGCCAAGCTCCGCAACCCATCGCTCAGCGGCTCCATCTTCGACTTCATCGCCTCCATCCTCATGCTCGACGACCCGAAGGGGACGACGCCCGCGCAGCGCGCCGAGCGGCGCGACTTCGTGATGCGCTTCCAGCAGTTGACCAGCCCCATCATGGCGAAGGGCCTCGAAGACACGGCCTTCTACCGCTACTATCCGCTCGCCTCGCTGTGCGAAGTCGGCGGCGAGCCGGCCATCTTCGGCACTCCGCTCGCGCGCTTCCACCGACGCAACCTTTACCGGCAGGAGCAGTGGCCGCACGCGCTCTCGGCCACCTCGACGCACGACACCAAGCGCGGCGAGGACGTGCGCGCGCGCATCCACGCGCTCTCCGAGATGCCCGAGGAGTGGAACCGCGCCGTCCACCGCTGGCGCGAGATGAACCGCGCCCGCAGGACGCAGCTCGACGGCGTGGCCGCCCCCGACGCCAACGAGGAATATCTCTTCTACCAGACGCTCGTCGGCGCGTGGCCCTTCGCGCCGATGAACAGAGAGGAGCACGCCGCGTTCGTCGAGCGTATCAGCGAGTACATGCGTAAGGCCCTGCGCGAGGCGAAGCTCCACACGAGCTGGATCAACCAGAACGAGGAGTATGAGCGGGCCGTGGACGAGTTCGTGCGCGCGTCGCTCGACGGGGCCGAGGGCAACAGCTTCCTCGCGGACTTCGTCGAGTTTCAACAGGCGACGGCGCGCGCCGGCGTCTACAACTCGCTGTCGCAGACGCTCCTCAAGATCGTCTCGCCGGGCGTGCCCGACTTCTATCAGGGCACCGAACTCTGGCAGCTCGATCTGGTTGACCCGGACAACCGCCGCCCCGTCGATTACGCGCACCGCCGCGCGCTCCTCGCCTCGCTCGACGCGGGCGAAGCGGGCGACGACCGCGCCGCCTTCGTCGAAAGTCTCCTGCGCGAGCCGGAGGACGGCCGCGTCAAGCTCTACGTGACGAGCCGCGCGCTCCGCTTCCGCCGCGCACATCCCGACCTCTTCGCGCACGGCGAGTACGTGCCGCTCGCCGCGTCGGGCGAGGCGGCCGATAGCGTCGTCGCCTTCGCGCGCAAACTCGGCGACAGGGAAGTGCTCGCCGTCGCGGGCCGTTTCTTCACGCGCCTCGCGAACCGGCAAACGCCCCGTCTGCCGCTCGGCGTCGAGGCGTGGGGCGACACGTCGCTTGCGCTGGGCGAGAAACTGTCGGCCGTGCGCTTCCGCGACGTGTTCACGGGTGTTGAAGTAAATCCGACTGAGGGACAGGGGGCCGGCTCGCTCGATGTGCCGGCGATTTTTAGCCGGCTCCCGGTCGCGCTTCTGGAACGAGTTTGAGACTGTCTCGACGATTATGACGAACGAAAGACCTGTGAAAGTCTGGCCCGGCCAGCCCTACCCGCTCGGCGCCACGTGGGACGGCGCCGGCGTCAACTTCGCCCTCTTCTCGGAGAACGCCACGGCCGTCGAGCTGTGTCTCTTCGACGCGGCGGACGCCGCCGAAGAATCCGCGCGCGTCCGGCTCACCGAGTACACCGATCAGGTGTGGCACGCCTACCTGCCCGAGGTGCGGCCCCGACAGCTCTACGGCTACCGCGTCCACGGCCCCTACGACCCGCGCCGGGGCCAACGCTTCAACCCGCACAAG
>DASVES010000182.1:0-6094 GCA_036380435.1 Pyrinomonadaceae bacterium
CCGCCGCTCCTCTTCGCCGGGGCGGCGATGCTCCTCATCGGCTTCGGCTTCAAGATCGCCACCGCCCCGTTCCACGTCTGGACGCCGGACGTGTATGAGGGCGCGCCCACGCCCGTCACGGCCTTCATGGCCGCAGGGCCGAAGGCCGCCGGCTTCGCCTCCTTCATGCGCGTCTTTCTGTTCGCCTTCCCCTTCGTCGCGGGCGGTCTCGCCGAGAGCGTCCACGATGCATGGCTCGGCGCGCTCTGGCTCCTCGCGATTTTGACGATGACGGTGGGCAACGTCGTCGCGCTCGTCCAGACGAACGTCAAGCGGATGCTCGCCTACTCGTCCATCGCGCACGCCGGTTACGCGCTCGTCGGCTTCGTCGCGGCCGGCGCGGCGCGCGGCGACGCCGAGCGGCAGTCGGCCGTCGCCGCCGTCATCTTCTACCTGCTCGCTTATGCCGTGATGAACCTCGGCGCCTTCGCCGTCGTCACGCTCATCGCCCGCAGCGGCGACCGTCGCACAGACGTTGACGACTACCGCGGCATCGGTTTCTCGACGCCATGGCTGGCCTTCGCGCTCACGGTCTTCCTGTTAAGCTTACTTGGCATCCCGCTCACCGCCGGCTTCATGGGCAAGATCATGGTCTTCCGCGAGGCCGTCGATCAGGGCTACATCGGCCTCGTCGTCATCGGCGTGCTCAACACGGCCGTCTCCGTTTATTACTACCTGCGACTCATCGTCCTGATGTTCTTCCGCGACCGCGGCGTGGAGTGGGAGGCGCCGCGTGTGCCGGCGAGCATCGCGGTGACGCTCGTGCTCACGCTCGCCGGTGTCTTTTACCTCGGTCTCTTTCCGGGACGCGTCCTCGAACGGCTGCGTGCGCCGCGGCCAGCGGCCGTCAGCCGCGCGAAGTGAATCGACCGCGCGCCGGCCTCCGCGTCTAAGCGTGCCCCGGCAGGGGCGCGAGGAAAGTAGCCAGGGGCCAGCGCCGAAGCGTTAGCGCAGGCGCGCCGCCCCTGAGTCATTCGCACATCCAACGCCGCGCCCTGAAGGGGCGCGAGGAATGCGACGCGCCGCGTCCTCGCGCCCCTTCAGGGCGCGAACATCTTTTATGCGTGACCAGGGGCTGCGCTCACTCACGTTCGCTGGCCCCTGGCTACTTTCCCGCTGCGCCTCCGGCGCAGCCGCACGCCCCTCGCGCCGACTGACGTTAATTATTGCTATAATGCCGCCGATGCCGACAGCGGGCGCTTCAACCCTTAAGACGAAATCCGTCGCCGAAGATTCAGGGCGCGGCCGGGCGGCGCGGCCGTCGGCCGACTCGATCACGGCGCGCGTCCGCGAGGAGTTGGGCGAGGCGTGGGTGCCGCGTCTCTACCGCGAGCGCATCCTCCAGACGCGCACGCGCTCGCACACGGTTTTTCCGGCGGCGAAGGGGGCAGTGGTCGAGGTGCAGCACACGCTGCTCGGCATCGAGCTGAAGGTCGGGCGCAGGCGGCAGTCGTGCCCCGACCTCTCCACGGCGCGCTACCTCGCCGTCTTCGCCCGCGCCGGCTGCTCCGAGGTGGCCGTCCCCTACGACATCACGCGCATCTCGCATCTCGCCGACGAGCTGGAGTCCGCCTGGCAACGGATGCTGCTTCTGGCCGCGCATCACACCGAGGGGCGCGCTCGCTCCTTCGCCTCGCACGTCCGCTCGATGCTCGCGGCCGAAGTGCGGCGCGAAGTGGAGGAGGCGGGGCCGGGCGCGGCCGTCCCCGAGTTCAAGCAGAGCACCAGACAGCGCCGCACGCCTGTTCAAGAAGGGTGAGCGCGGGTTAAAATATTTCCCGGATCATGCAGGAATTCAACTTCAACGAACCACCACGGCCGGACCACCAAGAGCCGCTCCCCTTTCCCTTCAACCAGCGCCCCTTCTGTCGCTACGAGAACATCGAGAAGCGCGTGGCGGCCGTGCGCGTGCTCGTCGTCAACAGTTTGTTGCGCTGGGAGACGGACGTGTCGGACGTGGCGCGCGCCGAACTCGGCGCGAAGCTCGCCCGTCAACTGGAACGCGAAAGGTACATCTCGGAGCTTGCCGCAAACAACATCCTCGGCAACATCCGGCGCCTCGTCGAGCGGCCCGAGACGGAGGTCGTTCACCTCTCGGAAGTTGCTGAGGCGGCCGAACGCTTCCGCCCCGACGCCGTCGTGTTGAGCGGGACGCTCAGCGACTTCGACTACTACAACCCCAGCGTCATCGACGACTTCGGCCGCTACATCCGCACGACGCGCACGCCCGTGCTCGGCATCTGCGGCGGCCACCAGTTAGTCGGCATGTGCTTCGGCGCGCGCGTCGTCACGCTCTCTGACGGGCGCGAGCCGGCGGAGCGGCGCGCCGGCCGCGCCTTCGAGTACCAATATCGCTTCGTCAAGATTACCGACCCTGACGACCCCATCTTCCGCGGCGTGAAAGACCCCGAGTCGGGCGTGTGGCAGGACTACACCGTCGAGGGGCGCACCCTGCGCGTCTGGCAAAACCACGGACTGCAACTCGACCGCGTGCCTGAAGGCTTCCGCATGCTCGCCACCTCCTACCTGTGCCGCAACCAGATGATGGTGCGACGGGCCGAGGGGCAGCTCATCTACGCCGTGCAGTTCCACCTTGAGAAGTCTTTTCAGGACCTGAGCCGCGGTTACGAGCGCCGCCTCAACCCGAACCTCGCGCGCGAAGTCCGCAAGCGCCTGCTGCGCGAGGAGGCCGAGAGCCGCACGCGCTGGGAACACCAGAACGAGTCGCGCGACGGCCGCGCCATCTTCGAGAACTTCCTGCGCGAAGCCCTCCAGCACGTCGCCGCGTCCGGCGCCGAGGCAAACGCTCAAACTTAGCCCGCTCCTGGAAGGCAAAAGTAAAAAGGCAAAAGGCAAAAGTGAAGAGGCGGCTCGCTTCCCCACTTTTGCCTTTTGCCATTTTACTTTTGCCCTCTCTTATCCCATCAGGGGCGCCATCTGGCTGGCGCTCAAGTCGGTGGGGACGTTCTCCATCGTCAGCTCGATGAGGCGATCAACCACGGCATTGAGGTCGCCGGTCTCCTTGAAGACCCGGAGCTGCTCCTCGGCCGAGGTGCCACGCTCAAGGATGGTGTGGACGTGCGTGATCTCTTTGCGCGAGCCGAGGTCGTCCACCACGTCATCGACGAACTCCAGCAGCTCCATGATGAGGTCGCGCACGGGCACCTCCGTCTGCTTGCCGAAGTCGATCATCTTGCCGCCTATGCCGTAGCGCACCGCGCGCCACTTGTTCTCCTGAATGAGCATCCGGCGGTAGAGGCGGAAGCCGAGGTTGCGCTCGATGAGCCGGTCGAGCTTGCAGACGATGGCTTGGAAGAGGGCGGCGAGGGCGAGGGTGTCGTCTACGCGCGTCGGGATGTCGCAGGCGCGGAACTCCAGCGTCGGGAAGGTGGGGTGGGGGCGGATGTCCCACCAGATTTTCTTCGGGTTGCTGATGCAGTTCGTCTTCTTCAGCAGCTCGACGTATCGCTCGTAAGATTGGTAAGAGTCGAAATGGTCGGGGATGTCCGTGCGCGGAAACTTCTTGAAGACCTCGGAGCGATACGACTTCAGACCCGTGTTGATGCCGAGCCAGAAGGGCGAGGAGGTCGAAAGCGCGAGCATGTGCGGGAGGAAGTAGCGCGAGGCGTTCATGATGTGTATCTGCCGCTCGCGGTCTTCGATGCCGACGTGGACGTGAAGGCCGAAGATGAGCAGGGAGCGCGCGACCATCTGCAACTCCTCGATGAGCAGGGCGTAGTGCGGGTCGTCGAACACCTTCTGATCCGTCCACTGCGAGATCGGGTGAGTGGAGGCGGCGATGATCGCCAGACCCTTCTTCCGGGCGAGGTGCGAGACGATGGCGCGCAGGCGCGTGATGTCGGCGCGGGCCTCCTCAATGTTCCGACAGATGCCGGTGCCGACCTCGACCTGCGCCTGCATCATCTCGGGCTTGACCTGCTCGCCGAGGATCATCTTGCCCTCTTCGAGAATCTCCGAGACGTGCGAGACGAGCAGCCGCGTCTGCGGATCGACGATCTGAAACTCCTCCTCGATGCCGAGGGTGTACTTTTCGAACATCGTTGCCCTCCTTCGGAGGGGTGATGAGTGATGAGTGATGAGTGATAAGAAAGAGAAAGCGGATTTTGTCCTTCTTATCACTCATCACTCATCACTCATCACCCATTTCTCAGTCCCCCAACGCCCGCTCGATGGTCGTCCGGTTCTCCGCCGTCAGCCCGTGGAATCGGAGGCCCACGCCGCGGCCGGGGTTGCTGTAGACCGCCTCGGCGTTGACGACCACGTCCCCTTCGGGGAACGGGACGCGCACCGTCAGGAGCGCGCCCTCGGGGATGTCGGCCTGCGTGTTCATGTAGAGGCCGCCGGGGCTGATGTCCTTCGAGCTGGCGACGCCCGTCAAGTCCACCCCCTCGAAGAAGACGTCGATGATGAGCCGCGAGCGCTCGAACTCGCGCCGCTCGTCCTGCGGGCTGCGGCTGTCGATGTAGTCCATACCCTTCTATCCCTTCTCGCCGATGATGAAGGTCGGCACCATGCCGCCGCCCGACGAGACGTTGGCCAACTCCGTGGACGACAGGCGCGTGAAGGCCGACCCCACCCGCCCGTTGAAAAGCATCGGGTCGAGATCGACCAACTGCTCGGCGTAGACGACCGAGCCGTCGTCATGCAGGGCCGGGAAGGTCTCGCGGGCCGTGCGGACGCGCTCCTGCACGATGTAGTCGCCGTTCGAGAGCGCGAGGGCGAGCGCCTCGTCCCAATCCGTCTCACCGCTCCAGCCGATGTAGATGCCGTGCCCGCCGTAATCGTCGTTGGGCTTCAAGACCAGCCGGCCGCGGTTTTCGGCGATGAACTCGACGAGGTCGATTCCCTCACCCTTGTACTCCGTGCGGCCCTCGCGCACGGTTCGCGTCCAGGGGACGTGGCGCGCGATCACCTCGCGCTCATCCGCGTTGAAGAGCGGCGCGTGGCGCTCGTCCGTGAGGACGGCGAAGAGGGCCTTCTTGTGGATGAGCTTCGAGCGGAAGCTGTTGACCATGCAGAAGGCGCGGGCGCGGTAGGCGTCCAAAAGCGCCGGGTGCTCCGACATGATCGGCAGATACTCGTTGACGAGCAGGCGCTTGTAGACGATGTCGATCTCTCGCCCGCCGCCGCGCAGGCGGCCCCCCGTGAACTCCAGCTCGTCGGGCGAGCAGATGACCGAGGGGTAGCCCTGCGACTCGAAGTACTCGCGGAACAGCTCGAACTCCTTCTGTGTGGGCAGCCCCTTTAAATCGACGATGGCGATGGTCGGCTTGTGCTCGGGCGCGCGGCCCGAGAATTCGCGGTGCGCTTCGAGCAGGGTTTCGAGCATGAGCGGGCGGCCGTGGAAGCGCCGCAGGTTGTAGCGCTCACTGAAGCGGCGCATGACGGGCAGCTCGGAGAAGATTTCGTAGGCCGCGTCGGCGTAGGCGATGCCGGCGGGGCTTTCGCCGTTGAGTTCGACGAAATGATAATCGTCTTCGATGAGGAACGAGTCGAGGCGGGCAGTCGGGGAGACGGCGCGGTAGCCGGGGTCGATTGAGACGAGGTCGCGCTCGATCTCGGTGATGCCGAGTTCGTCGAGGAGCGACGCGTCTTCGACGGCCGCGTCCTTCACCTTCTGGATAGCCCCCCAGACCGTCTCGCAGATGCGGCGGACGCGGGCGAAGTCGGTCTCGGTGACGAAGTGCGGGCGCAGGTAGGGCGACAGGCGACGGCCGCCGAAGATCAGCTTGGCGCGCTCCAGACCCTCGTCGAGCATTCGGCGCGAGCCTTCGGCCGTCTCTTCGTCCTGGAGCAGGCGATGATAGTAGTCAACGGCTTCTTGCAACATGCGCTTGAAACGTGGCCGAACTACGGGCGAATTTTATTCACGAGCTGGTGGAGGCATAGATTAACACAGAAGGGCGTCCGCCGGTAAAACCCCGCGGCGTGCGGCCCGGCGCGGATTACGAGTCAGTGTACTGAATGTTTAGAGGCGGGCAGTGCCCGCCGTCTCAACTATCGGAGCTTGAGACGGCGGGCACTGCCCGCCTCT
>DASVES010000183.1:0-7623 GCA_036380435.1 Pyrinomonadaceae bacterium
GAGACGCGGACGCGACGACGACTGCCCATCCGGGGAATGGAACTGCCGCCCCGCATAATTCTCCCGCGCCGGCGCTTGCGCCGGTGACAATCCCCGCATCTAAGCGGGCGGCCGCCCTCCCACGCGGGGGGCGGCCGCCCGCTTCGCGCGTTCGGGGCGGCAATGAACAGTACCGCGAGCGGTAGCGAGCGGGTATGCCTGCGACCAGAGTCGCGCATCCCATAACCACACCCGCGAGGCTTCCGCTCGCGGTACTGATGTCGATGAGTCGAGTCGCGGCGCAGGCTTCAGACATGCCCCCGCGCGGCTTCTTAGTCGGAGGTGGACACTGATGACTTACCGGCTCGCCTACGCCCGGCTCTTCGACGAGAAGTCGGCGCAGAATTATTACGACGTGCTCACCCGCACGGCCGAGAATATCAGCCCGCTCTATCTCCTCGACGCCTTCGACCTCGCAGTCCTCGGCGCATACTTCGCGCTCCTCGCGCTCCTCTCCGTCTACGGCGCTTACCGCGTCAAACAGGTCATCGACTTCTGGCGCTACCGACGCGTCGAGCCGCGCCCCAAATCTCTCTACGCCGAAACGGCGCTGCCGCGCGTCACCGTCCAGCTCCCGCTCTTCAACGAGATGTACGTCGTCGAGCGCCTGCTTGCGTCGGTCGCGGCGCTCGACTACCCGCGCGAACGTCTGGAGATTCAAGTCCTCGACGACTCGACCGACGAGACGCGCGACGTGGCCCGCGCCGCCGTCGCGCGCCTGCGCGGCCACGGACTCGACGCCGCCTACGTTCACCGCGACGACCGCGCGGGGTTTAAGGCGGGCGCGCTCGAAGCCGGGCTGCGGACGGCGAAGGGCGAACTCGTCGCCATCTTCGACGCCGACTTCGTCCCCCGGCCTCAGACGCTTCGCAAGCTCGTCCACTTCTTCAACGACCCGCTCGTCGCCTGCGCGCAGATGCGCTGGTCGCACATCAACGGCCGCTCGAATCTGCTCACGCGCCTCCAGACCGTTCTGCTCGACGGCCACTTCGTCGTCGAGCAGACGGTTCGCAATCGCACGGGCGGCTTCTTCAACTTCAACGGGACGGCCGGCATGTGGCGTCGCCGCGCCATCGAGCTATCCGGCGGCTGGCAGCACGACACGCTCACGGAGGACACCGATCTGTCCTTCCGCGCGCAGTTGATGGGCTGGAAGTTCGTCTACCTGCTCGACGAAGACGCGCCATCGGAGTTGCCCGTCGAAGCGGGGGCCTTCAAGGCGCAGCAGCGCCGCTGGGCGAAGGGCGTCACCGAGGTCGGACTCAAACTCTACCCGCGCATCCTGCGCGCGGAGCTGCCCCGGCGCGTGAAGCTGGAGATGTTCTTCCGCCTCACCGGCAACATCAGCTACCCGCTGATGATTCTGGTGAGCCTCCTGCAGTTCCCGCTCCTGCTCGTGCGCTACAATCAGGGCTTACACCACCTCGTCCTACTCGACGCGCCGCTCCTCGTCTTCTCCACCCTCTCGGTCGTTTTCTTCTACGGCACGGCCATCTGGCATCTGGACGGGCGCGACCACCGCCGCTTCGTCTACCTGCCGCTGGTCATGGCGCTCGGCACGGGCCTTGCGCTCTCGAACGCGCGCGCCGTCCTCGAAGCCCTCTGCGGGGTGAAGACCGAGTTCGTCCGCACGCCCAAGTACAAGGTCGAGGGCGGCGGCGACGAGTCGTGGAAGCGACAGAAGAAATACGGACGCAAACTCGGCCTCCTGCCCTTCGTCGAACTCTCCTTCGCCCTCTACTTCCTGCTCGCCATCCTCTACGCCGCGCGCATGGGGATGTGGGCCACGATCCCTTTCCTCTCCCTCTTCCTCTTCGGCTACGGCTACATCGGAATCGCGAGCCTCGCTCCGGGCGCGAGCTTCAGACGTCTCGTTGACGCGTTGCGCGCCCCCGCGCACGGCCGCCGGTGAGTCGCCCAAGCGACACAACAGTACCGCGAGCGGTAGCGAGCGGGTATACTCCGCGGCATGAGCGCGCCTGACTACCTCACAGGCGGCGACCGCGTCCCGCTCGCGTACCTCATCACATTCCGCTGTTACGGCACCTGGCTGCACGGCGATGAGCGCGGCTCGACCGACCGCCACCACAACCGCTACGGCACGCCGTTCATCCCGCCCGACGAACATTGGAGGCGATACAACACGCGCACGCTCAGATACGCGCCGGTCGAGCTAGACACTACGCAGCGGGCCGCGGTCGAGGCGTCCATCCGGGAGACGTGTGAGGCCCGCGGTTGGGCGTTGCGTGCGGTTAACGTCAGAACCAATCACGTCCACGCCGTCGTCTCGGCAGGTTGCAAGCCGGAACGGGTGATAGTCGCCTTCAAGGCTAACGCGACACACAGAATGAGAGCAGAGGAATGCTGGCCGCACGAGCACAGCCCGTGGTCGGAAGGAGGTAGCCGGCGTTACCTGTGGGTGGAGCGTAACGTTGAGCGGGCAGTTGAATATGTGATGTATGGGCAAGGTGATCGACCGCCGGATTTTGATTGAGAGTAGAGCTTTTGACCAAGCCACCCGCTCGCTACCGCTCGCGGTACTGTGATTGCAGCCACTTCAACCTTGACCCTTGGGCGCGCGCGCCTTAGTATCTCCGCCGAGCTTTTCGCCTTGTTGCTGGGGCGCGCTCCCCGGCCTTCCATTCTGACCACATCGCTTCATCGAAGAGGAATCTATGCTCAACAGAATGCCCCCCACGCTCGCGCGCCTCGCCGCCGTGTGCGCGCTGCTCGCGCTCGTATCTCTGTCGGCCCTCGCACAGTCGCAGGCGACCACCGGCAACATCGAGGGCCGCGTGCTCGACCCGCAGGGCGCGGTCGTCCCCGGCGCCACCGTCACCGCCACGAACAAGGAGACCGGCCTTGAGCGGACGGCGACGACGGACGACGAAGGCAACTACCGCGTCATCCTGCTGCCGCCCGGCGTCTACAACGTGCGCGCCGCGGCGACGAACTTCTCCGGCGCGCAGGCCGCGGACGTGATCGTCTCGGTCGGCGGCCTGACCACACTCGACGTGACGCTCGGCGTCAGCGGCGCCTCCGAGCAGATTACGGTCTCGGCCGAGGCGCCCGTCGTCGAGACCACGCGCACGTCCGTGGCGACTACGGTCAATCAGGTCGCCATCGAGAACCTGCCCGTCAACGGCCGCAACTACCTCGACTTCGCCACGCTCACGCCCGGCGTCATCCGCGACCAGACCAGAGACGGCGACCTCTCCGTCGGCGGGCAGAAGGGAACTCTCAACAATCTTCAGGTGGATGGCACCGACAACAACAACACCTTCTTCGGACAAGCCTTCGGCCGCACGGGCGTTCGGCCCCCGTATCAATTCTCCGAGGAGTCGGTGCAGGAGTTTCAGGTCAACCAGAACGGCTTCTCGGCCGAGTTCGGCCGCGCGGGCGGCGCCGTCATCAACGTCGTCACGCGCAGTGGGACGAACGAGTTTCACGGCGGACTCTTCGAGTACTTCCGCGACGAGGCTCTGAACGCCAGCACGCCGACGCTCAAGGCGCAGCAGTCGCAACGCGGCCAGCCCAACGTCCGGCCCCCGCTCCAGATCAACCAGTTCGGCGGGCGCATCGGCGGCCCCATCGTCAAGAACCGCGCCTTCTTCTTCTTCACCTACGACGGCCAGCGGCAGAAGCTGCCGAACCCGGTGGAGCCGCCGAACCTCTTCACCGCCGCCGGCGCAACCGCGCGCCCGCTGCTGGAACCTCTGATCGGCACCTATCAGATCAACCGCGACCAGGATGTCTTCATGCTCAAGTCCGACATCTCCCTGAACCGCAGCAACCAGTTGACGCTCCGCTTCAACCAGCAGAACTTCACCGGCGTCAACAACGAGTTCACCGGCCCGCTCGCCGTCGAGCAGCACTCCGGCGACAGTCTCGCCAAGACGACGACTTTCTCAGGCACGCTCGCCTCGACGTTTAGCAGCTCCGTCGTCAACGAGCTGCGCTTTCAGTTCGCGCGCGACAAGGAGCCGGGCACGGCCAACTCCGACGCCCCCGAGGCGCAGATTCAAACCGGCGCCGGCTTCCTCCTCATCGGCCGCAACAACTTCAGCCCCCGCGAAACCACCATCAAGCGCGCACAGTTCGTTGATAACCTCTCCTACGTGCGCGGCGCACATAACTTCAAGACCGGCGTCGATTTCAACTTCGACCGCATCTTCAACTTCTTCCCCGGCTTCTTTACCGGGCAGTACACCTTTACCTCCTACGCGAACTTCGCCCTCAACCGCCCGTCGAGCTACACGCAACGCTTCGCCCTTCCCAACACCTCGGGCGCGACGACCTTCCCCGACAGCACCGACTACGCTTTCTTCCTACAGGACGACTGGCGCGTCACCCCGCGCCTGACCGTCAACGCCGGCCTGCGCTGGGACTATCAGGCGCTCGCCCGTCCGCCCATCCAGAACCCCGACCCCATCCTCCTCGCCGCCGGCCTCGACACCAGCCGCCAGCCGAAGGACACCAACAACTTCGCCCCGCGCCTCGGCTTCTCTTACGCCTTCGACGACAAGTCGGTCGTGCGCGGCGGCTACGGCCTCTTCTACGGCCGCACCACGGCCATCATGCTGGGCACGGCCCATTCGGGCAACGGCGTGCAGACCACCGGCGTCACGCTCACCTGCACGACGACGCCGGCCAACCCGTGCCCCACCTACCCGAACAACCTGACAACTCTGCCCGCGGCCGGGACGGGCCGCCCCGACCTCTTCATCTTTCAGGAGGGCTACACGCAGCCCTACGTCCAGCAGGCGCGTCTCGGCTACGAGCGCGAGGTCTTCGATAACACCAGCTTCTCGGCGACCATCATGCTCTACCGCGGCGTCCACCTCTCGCGCACGCGCGACATCAACCTCGGCACGCCCGTCCCCACCAACTTCACGGCCTCCGACGGCACACTCTTCTCCGTCGAACGCTTCCCCGCGGCGCGGCCCTTCGCCAGCTACAACCGCATCAGTCTCTTCGAGAGCAACGGCAACTCGTTCTATCGCGGCCTCGCCCTGCAACTGGCGCGGCGTCTGACGCGCGGCTTCCAGTACATCGCCTCCTACACCTTCTCGAAGGCCGAGGACGACAAGCCCGACTCGACGGCCGTCGTCCCCGGCGGCGGCGACGACGCCAAGGTCGTCCAGAACTCGCTCAACATCCGCGGCGACTACGCGCGCAACGACGTTGACCTCCCGCACCGCTTCGTCTTCAGCCCCATCTACACCTTCGGCCGCTACAACGCCGACAGCGCGCTCGTGCGCGGCCTGCTGAGCGACTGGACGGTCTCCGGCATCCTCCAGATGCAATCCGGCTACCCCTACTCGGCGCAGATCGGCGCGGACGTGAACCGCGACGGCAACTCGCGCAGCGACCGCGTCCCCGGCGCCACCCGCAACAGCTTCCGCACTCCCAACACCTATCAGGTGGACTTGCGCCTCCAGCGCGCCTTCCGCTTCGGCGAGGACATGCAACTCCGGCTCATCGGCGAGGCTTTCAACGTCTTCAACCGCGCCAACATCCTCACCACGAACACGAACTTCTTTAACGCCAACACCACCCTGCTCACGCTGACGCCCCCCACCGGCGGCGCCGCCTTCGGCCTGCCCCGCACCTTCCAGACGCAGCGGCAGATTCAGTTGGCCATCAAGTTCGAGTTCTGAAGACAGAAGACAATCGCCGTTCAAACAAAAAAGGCGGGGCGTTCACGAATGAACGCCCCGCCTTTTAGTTTTCGCGCGCGCGTGCGCCGGGTTCGGTTAGTTCCTGTTGCCGCCGTTGAGTAGTCGGAGCAGCGCGAGGAAGATGTTGAAGGCGTCGAGGTAGAGCGAGAGCGCGCCGGCCACGTACTCGTTCGTCGGGTAGCGCCGGATGATGTTCGACGTGTCGTAGAGCACGTAGCCCGAGAAGAGCAGCAGCGACGCCGCCGCGATGGCGAACGAAAACGCGCTCGAGGCGACGAAGATGTTGAGGACGACGGCCAGCACCATGACGATCAGCCCCGTCATCAACATCCCGCGCATGAAGCTGAAGTCGCGCTTGGTGATGAAGACGTAGGCCGTCAAACCCCCGAAGATGCCGACCGTCAGCACGCCCGCCTGGACGAGCGAGGCCGGGTTGATCTGGCTGTAGAGATAGATGGCCGGCGAGATGATGGCGCCCGTGAGCGTCGTGAAGGCGAAGAGCGCGACGAGGTTGACGCCGGGGATGAGGCGCACGGCCTGCGCTCCCATCACGCCCCCGAGCAGCGCGAACAGGGAGAGCCACGGGTGAGCAGCCACCGTCATCATCAGCGGCGGGTAGACGAACCCGAGCGCCACGCCGCCGACGGCGAACAGCGTCGCGGCGAAGAAGAGCGCGTAGACCTTGCGGACGAACGACATGCGCTCGACCGTCGTCGCCTCGGCGGCGGTGCGCGCCCGGTGCGCGGCCCACACGTCCGGCTCCGGGTTCCACGCCCGCTGGTTGAATTGTTCGTTTCGGTTGCCGAATTCTTTCATCGAAATCCTCTCTTGAGCTGAATCGCCGCACCTCGCGGCGGTCGTTTCATTAGATGCGTCGGCGCGGCCGGCCGGGAGACCGGCAAAACAAAAAATTACTTCAAAGAGAACACCTATTCAATTGTCGCCTCACCAGCCGCTCGACTGAAATTATACACGATAGCGGCGGCCGTGTGCCTCACCACATCGGGCGCGAGCGTCTTACCCCGACGCTGGAATTCGCCAGCGTTCTATGGTTTCCCCGAGGGATGCTTTATCATCCCCGCTCGACCTGACCGATGATAGCGCAGACACACAGCAGTGGCGCGGGCGCAAGTTCCGACGCGGGCCAAACCCCGCCGATACTCTTCGTGCTCGCCGCGGCGCTCCTGTGGAGCACGGGCGGTCTGTTCATCAAGGCGACGGAGCTTTCGGCCTTCGAGCTGTCGTTCGGCCGCTCGCTGCTGGCGGCCCTGACGGTCGCCTACTTCACGCGCCGCCGGGGGTTTAGCCTCAACACCTTGACGACAATCGCCGCCGTGCTCTACGCGGCGCTCCTCCTGCTTTTCGTGCTGGCGACCAAGCAGACGACGGCCGCCAACGCCATCTTCCTTCAGTACACCGCGCCCGTCTACATCCTCGTCCTCGAGCCGCTCATCTTCAAAGAAAAATACCGGCGGCGCGACATCGCCGTCGTGGCGGCCTGCGTGGCCGGCATCGCTCTCTTCTTCGTCGGACGGGTGCGGCCCGAGGAGATGCAAGGCAACCTGCTGGCGCTTGTGTCGGGCGTCTGCTTCGCCGCCTTCATCCTCATCTTCAGACACCCGCGCGCCGGCCGGGTCAATCGCGCCTCGTCGATCATCTACGGCAACCTGTTGCTGGCGGCCGTTTGCGCGCCGTCGTTCTTCTCCGCCCTCGACAGGGTGACGCTCTCCGACCTCGGCATCATCACCTTCCTCGGCGTCTTCCAGATCGGCGTGGCCTACACCTTGTTCACGCGCGGCATCGAGCGCGGCGTGCGCTCGCTCGACGCGGGTCTGGTCGGCTACGTCGAGCCGGTGTCGAACCCCGTGTGGGTCTACCTCTTCATCGGCGAGCGCCCCTCGCC
>DASVES010000184.1:0-5730 GCA_036380435.1 Pyrinomonadaceae bacterium
CTTTCTCGCCTCCGAGCGCGCCTCCTGGATCACCGGCGCCACCCACTCCATCGACGGCGGACGCGCGCAGACCTGCGCCCGCTAAGAACAGTATGTACACACGTGGGACAGGCATTCCTGCCTGTCATGAGCGCAGAGCGCGAACAGGAGATTCGCCGGGTCTCAACGTCGAATAGGCGCGAACAGTTTATTCGCGCTGAAGCGCTCAAGACAGGCAGGAATGCCTGTCCTACATGACCGCCCCGTAGGCATGCAGGACGAAAAACAATCCGTGCGTTTCAACATCCGACCGGCCGCGCCGGGCGAGGCCGCGTCGCTCACGGAACTCGCCGTCCGCTCCAAGTCTCACTGGGGCTACGACGCTGAGTTTATTGATGACAGCCGTGCTGATTTGACCGTCACTCCCAACGCAATCGACGCCGGACGCGTCTTCGTCGCCGAATCGGCGGGCGTCGTCGCCGGCTTCTACAGCCTGAGCGGCGAGGGCGAAGAGGCGGAGGTGGAATTGCTCTTCGTCGAGCCGCGTCAGATCGGCACGGGAGCGGGCCGCGCCCTCTGGCGTCACGCCGCCGCGACGGCCCGCCGGCTCGGCTTTCGCACCCTCGTCGTCGCGAGCGACCCCTTCGCCGAACCCTTCTACCGCGCGATGGGCGCCGAGCGCGTCGGCGAGCGGGAGTCGATTGTCCGCGCCGGGCGAATGCTGCCGTTGCTTCGATATCCGCTCGACTAAACCCGTGGCGCGGCCTCGACTGAACGGCCCGCGGTCGAGCGCGTTGTCCGACCCCGCACAGAAGCGCATTGTCTTGCCTCGCGCTCATGTGCTATTTTTCAGCCATCTTCAAGCTCTGAAATCATGTACGAGGCGGGCGGCGGGCCACTTTTTCCGAAGGCCGGTCTCCGTCGTGATGCTGTGACGAAGTCCGAAGCGATGACGACATCCACAGAGACACGCACACGTCTGCGCCAGTTGACCGGCGAACTCCGCGCGCTCGAAGCGCGCCTGCGTCTGGGCGGCGGTGAAGACAAGATCGAGCGCCAGCACCAGCAGGGCAAGCTCACCGCGCGCGAGCGCACCGCGCGGCTCTTCGACCGCGACTCCTACACGCAGGAGATCGGCCTGCTCGTCGCCTACGACGAGTACAAGGGCGCGGCCCCGGCCGCCGGCGTCGTCACATCGGTCGGGCGCGTGAGCGGGCGCGAGTGCGTGGTCGTCGCCAACGACGCGACCGTCAAGGCCGGCTCGTGGTGGCCCGAGACGATCAAGAAAATCCTGCGGGCGCAGGAGATCGCGATGCGCTCGCGGGTGCCGATCATCTACCTCGTCGATTCGGCGGGCGTGAACCTGCCCTATCAGGGCGGAGTCTTTCCCGGTCAGTACGGCGCGGCGCGCATCTTTTATTACAACTCGATCATGCGCCGCTATCTGCACGTCCCGCAGGTGTCGGCCGTGATGGGGCCGTGCGTGGCGGGCGGCGCATACCTGCCCGCGCTCTCCGACATCATCATCATGGTCGAGGGCACTTCGTTCATGGGCCTCGGCGGCGCGAACCTCGTCAAGGGCGCGACGGGGCAGACCATCGACAACGAGACGCTGGGCGGGGCGCGCACGCACACGGAAGTTTCCGGCGTCGCCCACTACCGCGCGAAAACGGACGAGGAGTGCATCGAGAAGATTCGCGAGGTCGTCTCGGAGTTGCCGGCCGCGCCGGCGACACGCGTCTCGACGAGCGAGCCGAGCGATGCGGCCCGGCCCTTGGAAGACCTCTACGAGATCATCCCCGAAGACCACCGGCATCCTTACGACGCGCGCGAAGTCCTGCGCTGCCTGCTCGACGGCGGGCATCTCGATGAGTTTCAGTCCGACTACGCCTCCGAGATGGTCACGGGCCATGCGCGCCTGCGAGGGCTTCAGGTCGGCGTCATCGCCAACAACCGCGGCCTCATCCGTCGCCCCGGAGGCGGAGCGCCGAAATTCGGCGGCATCATCTACACGGAGTCGGCCGAGAAGGTCGCTTACTTCATCGAGACGTGCAACCGACATCGCACGCCGCTCGTGTTCGTGCAGGACGTGTCGGGCTTCATGGTCGGGGCCGAGGCCGAGCACAGTGGGATCATCCGCGCCGGGGCGCGCTTCGTCGAGGCGATGGCGACGGCCTCCGTGCCGAAGATCGTGCTCACGATCAACCACGCGTCGGGCGCCGGCTACTACGCGATGGCCGGGCAGGGCTTCGACCCCGACTTCATCTTCAGTTGGCCCACCGGAAGGATGGGCGTGATGGAGGGCGACTCGGCGGTGATGGCCATCTACGGCACGCAGCTCGAAAAGCTCAAACGCGAAGGGCGTGAGCCGGACGAACGAATGCGCGAGGAGATGGAGCGCGTCCGCGCCGACTACGACCAGCAACTCGACGCCCGGTACGCCGCCGCGCGCGGCTTCGTGGACGCCGTGCTGGCCCCCGAGGAGACGCGCGACGCGCTGGAGCTGGCCCTGCGCGTGAGCCTCAACTTCGACGGGCCGCACCTCGGCGCCTTCGTCCTGCCCCCAACGCTTGCGTGAGCGCACCGTAAGGGGCGGCAAAGTTTCAGGGGGGAATAGTTTGGAATAAAGTCGTTCCAACGCAGCTTTGGACAGGAGGAGAAACCACCATGAACAGGAAGAGCATCGTCAAGTCGGTCTTCGGTCTCTTCGCGGCCGTGTGCGCCGCACTCGCCTTCGTCGTCGCCGATGTCGGCGCACTCACGCAGAACACCAACAGCAGTACGACGGAGCAGAACACCAACAGCGACACGACCATGATGGAGGGCAACGCGAACACGGGCCGGCGCGCTCGGCGTGGCCGGCGCGGCCGCCGCGCGCGCCCCGCGGCCGCCGCCAACGCGGACGCGTCCGGCGCGATGACCGATAACACGAACACGTCCGACGCCATGCCGGCGCAGGACGCCGGCATGGCCGACACGCAGAGCACCGGCGGCGGGACGAACGAAGACGTGTCGGGCACCTACGCGGGCCGCGTCAGAATGTCCGGCGGCCACGAGATGAACGGGGAGGGGACTCTCACCATCACCGGCAACACCTTCACCATCGAGTCCGAGGGGATGACGCACAACGGGCGCATCTACGCCGTGAACACGCGCAAGTACATCGGCGCGGCGCTCATCTTCGAGGACTTGACCGACTCGACGACCAACACGCCGCTGGCGTGCTCGGTGCGCGTCCGCATGGGCCGCACATTCTCAGCGACGCCCGTGCCCGGCTCGCGCAATAAGTGCTGGTTCGCGGGCCGCAAGACCGGGTAGGGGAGGCGGACGTTGCGGCACTTCGCCGGCGGACGCGGGCGTCGCTGATCACAGCGTCGCCGGAGGGGATGGCCCGCCGTCGGGGTGTCAGATGCACCGCCACGGCCGAAGGCTTCGGGCGGACGGCGCACCCTCGTTCGGGGGTGTGTCGCCCGCCCGCTTTGCTTGGGCGCGCCGCGGGTGGTCTAAACCGAGTTTCTTTATTAAACTTCCCCATATCCTAATCGCCAACGAGTCGGGAGTTGAATGAGAGAGAAGATTCGCATCGCCTGCGGGCAGGGCTTCTGGGGCGACATGCTCGACGCGCCCGTGCGTCAGGTCGAGGACGGCCCCATCGATTACCTGATGCTCGACTATCTGGCCGAGGTCACGATGTCGATCATGCAGAAGCAGCGAGCGCGCGACCCCGAGGCCGGCTACGCGCGCGACTTCGTGCCGCTTATGCGCGACATCCTGCCGGCGTGCGTCGAGCGCGACATCCGCGTGACGGCCAACGCGGGAGGCGTCAATCCGCAGGGGTGCGCCGCGGCAGTGCGTGAGGCGGCGCGTAGCGTCGGCCTCGGCGGGAAGCTCAAGATCGGCATCGTCAGCGGCGACGACATCATGGGCCGTCTCGACGAATTCCTCGCCCGCGGGGTCGAGCTGCGTAACATGGAGACGGGCGAGCCGCTCTCGGCAGTGCGCGCCTCGATCCAGAGCGCCAACGTCTATCTCGGCGCGTGGCCGATGGTCGAAGCCCTTGCGCGCGACGCGCGCGTCGTCATCACGGGACGCGCCACGGACACAGGGTTAACGCTCGCGCCGCTCATTCACGAATTCGGCTGGGGCGAGACGGACTGGGATCGGCTCGCCGCCGGCACCGTCGCCGGTCACATCATCGAGTGCGGCGCACAGTGTTCGGGCGGCAACTGCCAGTATGAGTGGGAGTCCATCCCCGACATGGCGAACGTCGGCTACCCCATCGTTGAGGCGCAAGCTGACGGCTCTTTCATCGTCACCAAGCACGATGGGACGGGCGGGCGCGTCTCGGTGCCTTCGGTAAAGGAACAACTCGTTTACGAAATGGGCGACCCCGGCGAATACATCACGCCCGATTGCGTCGCCGACTTCACCTCCATCCGTCTCGAAGAGGCGGGGACAGACCGCGTGCGTGTCCACTCGGTCAGGGGCAAACCCGCGACGGAGTTTTACAAGGTCTCAATCAGCTACTCGGCCGGCTACAAGGCCGTCGGCACGCTCGTCTATTCGTGGCCCGATGCACACAGGAAGGCGCGCGCCGCCGACCAAATCCTGCGCGCGCGCCTCGAACGGCTCGGCCTCAAGTTCGACGAAATACTCACGGAGTTCGTCGGCGCGAGCGCGACGCACGGGCCGCTGGCCGGCGAGCCTTCGCCGGACGCGCCCGAAGTGCAACTGCGTGTCGGCGTGCGTGGGCCGGAGCGCGCGGCCGTCGAGCGTTTCACGAAGGAGTTGGCGCCGCTCATCCTGACGGGGCCGCCGGCCGTCACGGGCTTTGCGGGCGGTCGCCCGAAGGTGGAGGAGGTCGTGGCCTACTGGCCGGCGCTCATCCCGAAGACGGAGATCACGCCGCGCGTGGAGGTCGAGGAAGTTTGAGCGAAGGCCGCAACAGCAGGCGCGTGGATGAAGAGGACGCTGGCGAGGCGTCGCTCGCATGGACGCGCGAGAGTTCTGAGCCGCTGGCCGACTGTCGCGTCTTCAGCGTCCGGCGCGACATGAGTCGCAGCCCGCGCGACGGGGGCGCGCACGACTTCTACGTCATCGAAGCGCCCGACTGGATCAACGTCATCCCGCTGACGGCGGACGAGCGCGTGGTGATGATCGAGCAGTACAGGCACGGCATTGAAGGTGTGACGCTGGAGATACCGGGCGGCATGGTTGACCCCGGCGAGACGCCGCGCGAGACGGCCGCGCGCGAAATGCTCGAAGAGACCGGCTACGCCGCGCGCGAGCTGGTCGCGCTCGGGAGCCTGCACCCCAACCCGGCGATCCAGAACAACCGGATTCACACCTTCCTCGCGCGTGACGCCGAGTTCCAAGGCGCGCCCGTCTTCGACGGCACAGAGCAGACCGTCGTCCGGCTCGTCCCGCTCGCGCGCGTCCCCGCGCTCATCGCCGACGGGACGATCACACACTCGCTCGTCGTGGCGGGGTTCTACTGGCTGTGGCTATCGCAAAACGGCTTCGTCGAAGGGGCGGCATGATCGTGAGTGAGGGATACTCAGTTCTCATCATTGACATGACCTACGACCGCGAAAAGGATTTTGTGTTTAGCGGCTGTCCGACCGTCGAGCTGGCGAACGAATTCGCCCGGCGCTGGGTTCGCGACTCGGTCGAAGAGTTGCGGGCCGCTAACCAGACGAGGGAGGAGTTGCGCCGATTGTGGTTCATTTTCGGTGAAGACGCGACCGTGCT
>DASVES010000185.1:0-2090 GCA_036380435.1 Pyrinomonadaceae bacterium
ACTTGAAATTCAAGACCTCTCCCTGCTCCGTGATTCTCAACTTGCCCATGAAGGCTCCGGGCGGTTGTGCGTTGATCGCGCGCTGCGTCGGCCCGCCCCCTCTGCCAACGGTTCCTCCCCGCCCGTGAAAGAGTCGCAGCCGCACGCCGCACTCGCCCGCAACGCGGTGGAGCGCCTGATGCGCCTTGTAAATTTCCCACGTACTGGTGAGCATCCCGCCGTCCTTGTTCGAGTCCGAGTAGCCGAGCATGATCTCCTGCTCCCGGTTCCACGAGTCGAGCAGACGGGAGTAGCGCGGCGAAGTCCACAACGTTTGGCAGACTTCGGGCGCTCGGCGCAAGTCCTCGATTGACTCGAAGAGCGGCACGGGCATCAACCCTGGATCCCCCAGTTCTCTATTGGCCGCGACGTTCACTCCGCAAACCCCCATCAGCCACACGAGCGCGAAGACGTCTTGTTCCGTCTGCGCGCCGCTGATGACGTAGGCCCGGATCGCCTGCGGCGGAAAGCTGCGCTTCAGTTCCGCCACCGCGCGCAGGCTGTCGAGAAGCGCGGCGGTCTCGGCAGAAGTCGTAGGTGAGTCGCACGCGTTGTCGTCGTCGGTGCTCAGTTCGCCGTGAGCGTCGGGATCAAACTGCCGCCCGCGTGCGAGTTCACGCAAGGCCTTTCTGTGGACTCGCGCGTGCTGCCTGATGTCAAGCGTGTGCAGGTGAAAGCCGAACGTCTCGGCCTGCCGCAGGAGGGGGTCGAGCAGCCCTTCGGCCAACGCCGCGCCGTTGTTCTCCGCGAGGCTTTCACGGACGACGCGCAAATCGGTGACGTACGAGGCTGCGTCCGCATAAGGATAGTCGCCCGCGGCGGGCAAGTCGCGCGACGCCCGCAGCCGGTAAAGCACGAACGCCAGAAAGCGCCGGTAGATTTCGGCCTCCGGGTGCTCTTGGACTTCGGCAAGCGCCGGGGTCAAACTCACACGGTACGCTTCGAGGTTTGAGCGCAGCCGCGCGGAAACTTTCACTTGATGAACCGATAGGCTGATTCGCTCCTGCAAGCGGTCTGTGGCCTTAATGTAGTGGTCGAGAATCGTGTGGCGCGCCATCAAGAGCGCCGCACGCGTCGTCTCCGGGGTGACATGAGGATTGCCGTCGCGGTCGCCGCCGATCCAAGACCCCATGCTGACCACGGAGGGTAGCTGTCGCGGCGTCAGATTGAGTTCGTATGTTTCATTGAGCGCGCCGGCCATCTCCGCATAAACGTCCGGCAGCGTGTCTATCAAAACCGCGGGGTAGTAGTCGAGACCCATCTTAATCTCGTCCGTCACGGTGGGCTGACGGCGACGCGTCTCATCCGTCTGCCACAGCGCCGTAACCTCTCGCGCGATCCCTTCATCGGCGACCAGCGCCTCTTCGTCCGAGAGCGGCAGACGGTCAAGGCGTTCGAGTTGTGCCGCGATTCTCCGACGCTTGAAGAGCACCGTGCGTCGCGCGACTTCGGTCGGGTGCGCCGTGAAGACGGGTGTGACTTCGACCTGTCGCAACATTTCGAGAACCGCCTCCCAACCGAGACCACTGTCGCGCAGGCGCGCGAGTGTTCCGCGGAATGTTCCCGGCAGGGCGGGCAGTTCGGCTTTGAGTGTGCGAGCGCGGCGGCGGCGCTTGCGGTGGTTGGTCTCGGCGAGATTTATGAGTTCAAAGTAGACGGCAAAGGCTTTCGTGATTTGATAAACCTCGGCAGCCGTCAGGCGGCCAATCAACTCTCCGACCTTCGCCATCAAATCCGATTCGCCGGTCGCCCTCCGCGCCGTCGCAGGGCCGAGCGAGGCGCTTGACTCACGCTGCTCGCTCGTCAGGCGGCGCAGGCTCTCGACCTTTTCAAATAGCTCGTCTCCGGCCTGTTCCTTGAGCATTCTGCCGAGCAAGTGTCCAAGTGAGCGCACGTCGCGGCGGAGCGGCGCTTCCTTCAACTCCGGGTCATCGCTCGTTAATTCGGCAAGGCGCTCCCTCTGATCGCTCACTTTCCATAAAGACTCTCTCGACACTTCCGCACCTGCCTTCCCCTACCGTGACCCGTTTCGGAATGCGGTTGACCTAACA
>DASVES010000186.1:0-4728 GCA_036380435.1 Pyrinomonadaceae bacterium
CGGCCGTTGTCGAAGAGTGCGTCCACCGCTTCCTGAAGCATGCGCTTCTCGTTGCGCACGATGACCTCGGGCGCGCGCAGCTCCATGAGCTTCTTGAGACGGTTGTTGCGGTTGATGACGCGCCGGTAGAGGTCGTTAAGGTCAGACGTGGCGAAGCGTCCGCCGTCCAGAGGCACGAGCGGGCGAAGCTCGGGCGGGATGACGGGAATCACGTCGAGAATCATCCAGTTGGGCTGGTTGCCCGACTTGAGGAACGACGTGACGACCTTCAGGCGCTTGGAGAACTTCAGCTTCTTCTGCTGCGAGGTCTCGTCCTTCATCCGCACGCGCAGCTCGCCCGACAGCTCCTCGATCTTGACGGCCGCGAGTAGTTCCTTGATGGCCTCGGCCCCCATCTTGGCGACGAAGGCGCCGGGGTGGTCGCGCATCAGCTCGCGGTAACGCTCGTCGGTGAGGAGTTCCTTCTCCTTGACGGGCGCGTCGCCGGGATCGATGACGATGTAAGACTCGAAGTAGAGCACCTTCTCAAGCTCCCGCAGGGGGATGTCGAGGAGGTGGCCGATGCGCGAAGGCAGGCCCTTGAAGAACCAGACGTGCGAGCAGGGGCTGGCCAGCTCGATGTGGCCCAGACGCTCGCGGCGCACCTTGGCCTGCGTGACCTCGACGCCGCACTTGTCGCAGATCACCCCGCGGTGCTTCATGCGCTTGTACTTGCCGCACAGGCACTCCCAGTCAGTGACCGGGCCGAAGATGCGCGCGCAGAACAGGCCGTCGCGCTCGGGCTTGAAGGTGCGGTAGTTGATCGTCTCCGGCTTGGTGACCTCGCCGTGCGACCACTGCCTGATCTTGTCGGGCGAGGCGAGGCTGATGCGGATGGCCTCGAAGTTCGGCGCGAGCTGCGTCTTCTCTTGCTGGAATCGAAACATCTTATTCTCCGAATGAAAGTCAGGAGTCAGGAGTCAGGAGTCAGAATTTAAGAGCCACCGGCACAGAAGTTTTTCTTCTGACTTCTGGCTCCTGACTCCTGTCTCCCTTTGCTTTATTATTCCGCGCTGCTGACGACGACGGGGCGGCCCACGCCGTCTTCTTCGCCCTCGGCCTCCGGCGCTTTCTTGTCGATCAGCTCAACGTCGAGGCAAAGCGACTGAAGCTCTCGCACCAAGACGTTGAACGACTCGGGGACGCCGGGGTTGAAGTCGGCCTCGCCCTTGACGATGGCCTCGTAAATCTTCGAGCGGCCCGCCACGTCGTCCGACTTGGCGGTCAGAAGCTCCTGAAGGATGTGCGCCGCGCCGTAGGCTTCGAGCGCCCACACCTCCATCTCGCCGAAACGCTGGCCGCCGAACTGCGCCTTGCCGCCGAGGGGCTGCTGCGTGATGAGCGAGTACGGCCCGATGGAACGCGCGTGAATCTTGTCGTCCACCAGATGCGAGAGCTTGAGCATGTAGATGTAGCCGATGGTCACCCGCTGCTCGAACGGCTCGCCCGAGAGTCCGTCGTAGAGGATGGTCTTGCCCGACTGATCGACGATCTGGGGCAAGCCCTGCTCGCTCAGGCGCTCGGCCGCCCGGCCGATCATCTGCTTGATCTCCGGCTCGGTCGCGCCGTCGAAGACGGGCGTGGCGAAGTGCATCCCGAGCACGCGCGCCGCCCACCCCAGGTGCGTCTCCAGAATCTGCCCGACGTTCATGCGCGAGGGCACGCCCAGCGGGTTGAGGACGATGTCCACGGGTGTGCCGTCAGGCAGGTAGGGCATGTCCTCCTCTGGGAGGATGCGGGCGATGACGCCCTTGTTGCCGTGGCGACCGGCCATCTTGTCGCCGACGGAGAGCTTGCGCTTCATCGCGATGAAGACCTTGACCATCTTGATGACGCCGGGGGCGAGTTCGTCGCCCTGCCGGAGCTTGGCGATCTTCTCCTCGTAGATGTCGGTGAGGATGCGAATCTGCCGCTCGGTGCGATCCTCGAAGTCCTTGACCTCGGCGGCCACGTCGGAGCCGGCCCGCGCCGAGGCGAGCTGCGCCTTGCGGAGCTGCTTTGGCTCAAGACCGGCGAGCATCTCGCGCGTGATGACGATGCCCTTCTCGATGCGTACTTCGCGATCCACGCTCAGGTCGGCCGAGAGCTTGCGGCCCTCGAACAGCTCGAAGATGCGCGCGTCGCGCTGCTCGCGCAGGATACGCATTTCGTCTTCGAGGTCGCGCCGGAGGCGGTTCTCCTCGTCCTCCTCGATGGAGAGCGAACGCTGGTCGCGCTCCTGCCCCTTGCGCGTGAAGACCTGCACCTCGACGACCGTGCCGTCGATGCCCGGCGGGCAGACCAGAGAGGCGTCCTTCACGTCGCCGGCCTTCTCGCCGAAGATGGCGCGAAGGAGTTTCTCCTCGGCCGTCAGTTGCGTCTCGCCCTTCGGCGTCACCTTGCCGACGAGGATCGAGCCGGGCTTGACCTGCGCGCCGATGCGGATGATCCCACTGTCGTCGAGGTCGCGGAGCATGTTCTCGCCGACGTTCGGGATGTCGCGCGTGATCTCCTCGGGGCCGAGCTTCGTGTCGCGCGCCTCGATCTCCAGCTCCTCGATGTGGATCGACGTGTAATAGTCGTCCTTCACCAGTCGCTCGGAGACGAGGATGGCGTCCTCGAAGTTGTAGCCGCGCCACGGCATGAAGGCGACTAAGACGTTGCGCCCCAGCGCCAGCTCGCCGCGGTCGGTGCAGGGGCCGTCGGCGATGACCTGCCCTTTGCCGACGCGCTCGCCGATGTTGACGATGGGGCGCTGGTTGATGCAGGTGTTCTGGTTCGAGCGGCGGAACTTCGTCAGCGTGTAGATGTCGGCCGTCACCTCGCGCGAGATGGTGCCGTCAACGTTGTGGTCGGCGCGGACGATGACGCGCTCCGAATCGACGTAGTCCACCACGCCGTCGCGGCGGGCAGCGACGACCGCGCCCGAGTCCTTCGCCGTCACCTGCTCCATCCCCGTGCCGATGTAGGGAGCCTCGGCGCGGAGCAGGGGCACGGACTGCCGCTGCATGTTCGACCCCATCAGCGCGCGGTTCGCGTCGTCGTTCTCAAGGAACGGGATGAGCGAGGCGGCGACGGAGACGAGCTGCTTTGGCGATACGTCCACGTACTCGATGTCGGCGCGCAGGGCCGTCAGGAACTCGCCGGCCTTACGCGCGGCGTTGCGCTCGTTGACGATGTGGCCGTCCTCTTCGAGTTCGATGTTGGCCTGTCCGATGACGTGCTTGTCCTCGATCCACGCCGTCAGGTAGAACGGATAAGGCTCGTAGTCGGCCTTCTTCCCGTCGGCCGCGACGCGCTTGTTGGCCTTGAGGATGTCGTCCTCGGTGATGTGCTCGCCCGGCTTGAACTTCGTGTCGCCGCCGTTGACGATGCGGACGTACTCGACGACCCGTCCGTCGTGTACCTTGCGGTACGGCGACTCGATGAAGCCGAACTCGTTGATGCGCGCAAAGCACGACAGCGAGGAGATAAGACCGATGTTCGGCCCTTCAGGCGTCTCAATCGGGCAGATGCGGCCGTAGTGCGTCGGGTGTACGTCGCGCACCTCGAAGCCGGCGCGCTCGCGCGACAAGCCGCCCGGCCCGAGGGCCGACAGCCTGCGCTTGTGCGTGATCTCGGAGAGCGGGTTCGTCTGATCCATGAACTGCGAGAGCTGCGAGGAGCCGAAGAACTCACGAACGGCAGCCGTCACGGGCTTGGCGTTGATGAGGTCGCGCGGCATCGTCGTCTGCATCTCCTGCTGGATCGACATCTTCTCCTTGATGGCGCGCTCCATGCGGACGAGGCCGATGCGGAACTGGTTCTCAAGGAGTTCGCCCACCGCCCGGACGCGGCGGTTGCCGAGGTGGTCGATATCGTCGGCCACGTACTCGGCAGGGTTGCGCCGCATCTTCAGGAGATACGAGATGACCTGTACGAAGTCCTGCGCCGAGAGCAGCGGGTTGTCGATACGCTCGCGCTCCGGGTGCCCCATCTTGATGTTGAACTTCAAACGGCCGACGCGCGAGAGGTCGAACTTGCGCTCGTCGAAGAACATGCCCTCGAAGAGACGGTAGGCCGTCTGCACGGTCGGCGGGTCGCCGGGCCGCATCTTGCGGTAGATTTCGAGGAGCGCGTCCACGGGCTTCGAGATCACGTCCTTCTTCAGGGTCTGCGAGAGCACGCCGCCCAGATCGTCGCGCTCGGGGAAGAAGACGGTCAGCTCGGTGACGCCCGAGTCGATGACCTCCTGAAGCTTGGCGGGCGAAATCTCGGAGTTGGCCTCGACGACGACCTCACCCGTCTCCATGTTGACCACGTCGCCCAGAGCGTATGCGCCTTCGAGCTGCTGCGAATCGACCTCGACCTCTTTGATGTGCGCCTTGCGGATGTCCTTGATGGACGTTTGCGTGATCTTCTTGCCGCCACGCACCACAACGTCTCCCGAGCGCGACTTGATGTCGTGCTCGGCCTTCATCCCGGCCAGATTCGTCGCTCCGTCTTCCTTCACGCGGACGAACAGCCGCCCGCCCTCGGCGCGCACCGTGTCGGGGATGTAGAAGGATGTAAGGATGTCCTCGGCCGAGAACGACGCGTTCTTGACGGCCTCTTCCAGAAGCGAGTCGGAGGCGAAGCCCTTCGGGTGGAAATTCGGGTTGAGCCAGATGCCCAGCGCGCGCAGGAAGATCGACGCGAGGAACTTCCGCTTGCGGTCGATGCGGACGTACA
>DASVES010000187.1:0-3831 GCA_036380435.1 Pyrinomonadaceae bacterium
TTGAAGCTCGTCCCGCCCGCCGACGGCTCCGAGGCTGTTCCTTCCGCCCCTTTCGCCGACGACGAGCCGCCGTTCCCCTCGGACGGCGCGGTGCGCGCCTCCGCGAAGTCGCGCGCCGCCGCCGCGCACACCACCGAGCCGCCTCCCTTTGAGGCGCGCGCTCCGCAGACGAGCGGCGACGACTTCGCGGGCGACCGTCAACTCCCACATGCCGACGACGGCGAGTGGCCCCGCCACGAGGCGCGCGGCGAGGCGGACGGTGGCGGCGCCAGCAGCGGCAGTAGTAGCGGCGACCCGCTCGAACGCATCAAGCGCGGTCTGGACGCGCGACGCAAGCCGTTCCTCGCCGTGGCGATTGAGGAGGCGACGACGGCGCGCGTCAACGGCGAAGAGTTGTTCGTCGCCTTCACGCCCGACAAGAAGCACCTGCGCGACACGCTCGCCAAGCCGGACAACGTGCGTCTCCTTCAGGATGTCTGCCGTGAGGCGCTGGGACACAACATCGGCGTCCGCATCGTCATCAGGGAAGCGGACGAGGGCGAAGAGGCGCCGCCGACAAGAGACGAGGAGGAGCGACGCGAGCGCCAGCGCCTGCGCGAGCTGGCCGAGCAACAGCCGGCCGTGCAGGAGGTGCTGCGTGCCTTCCGCGCCGAGATCGTCGAAGTGCGGCGTGTAGACGGCGAAGCGCCGAAGTAGGAGTCAGGAGTCAGGAGTCAGGAGTCAGAATGTTTCTTCCTGACTTGCGCGCGAGGTCCAATGTATCGCCTTCCCCTGATTTTATTCTGACTCCTGACTCCTGACTCCTGACCACTTCGCTTTCGTCCGAACCGCCCACGGCCTCCGCGCGTATAGACCCACGGAGGAAATGAACATGCGCGAACCGTTACTGGCAGGATTTCTCAGTCTCTTAATTCCCGGCGTTGGCCAGATTTATAACGGCCAGATCATCTCGGGCATCATCTGGCTGGTGCTGACCGGCGTCTCCTGGATCGGCTCGGCCGGAATGCTCGGCTGGCTCGTTCACCTCATCGCGGCCTACTTCGCCTACAGCTACGCCAAAGAGCACCCCGTCCGCATCTAGCACAAAACTTTCAGCGGCGACGACAAGCCGACGAACGAAGGGGCGCAGGCGATTAACGCTTGCGCCCCTTTCTGTTGACACCGGAGCGCGGCCCCGCCTATGCTCCGCAACAGTCTCCCCGACACGTCCGGTCTGGCGCCCTCGCAAACGCCGTCGAAGAAGAAGCCTGTGCAACGTCTCGTCCCCCGAATCGTCGCCACGTCGCTCTGCCTCCTGCTGCCGATACTCGCCGCCGCCGCGTCGCCGCGCGTTCGCGCCGGTGAAGACACGGGCGTCTGGACGCGCGTCACCTCGAAGAACTTCACACTCGTGGGCGACGCCGAAGAGGCCGAGATGCGGCGCATGGCCCGGCGACTCGAAGAGTTCCGACAGGCGCTCGCGCGTCTGTTCCCGGACTTCAGCGTTGACTCCCACGCCCCGACGACCGTCGTCGTCTTCAAGAGCTACGAACCCTACGAGGGCTTCCGCCCACTCGGCGCCGCCTCCGGCTACTTCAAGGCCGGCGAGGACAGCAACTACATCACGCTGACCGCGAACCGCCGCGACGAAGGCGACGCGCTCACGACCCTTCGACACGAGTACGTCCACCTCGTCGTCAACGACAACCTGCCGCACGCGCCGCTCTGGCTGAGCGAGGGGCTGGCGGAGGTCTACGCCGCGCTCGAAGTCACCGGCGACAGACGCCTGACGGTGGGCCGCGCCCTCGACCAACACGCGCGCGTCCTCCAGCGCGCGCAAAACCTTTTGCCACTTGCGACGCTGCTCGGCGTCGAACACTCTTCGCCGCACTACGGCGAGTCGTCGAAGCGCGAAGTCTTCTACGCGCAGTCGTGGGCGCTCGTCCACTATCTTCTTTTCCGGCGCGATGGCCGGCAGGGCGTGGCGGAGCTGCGGCGCTTTACGGAGTCGCTCGGGCGCGGGCAGACCGCCGCCGAGAGCCTGCGTGAGGCGTTCGGGGCCACGCCCGGAGAGATCGAGGGCGGACTTAGTTTCTACGTTGGACGCGCCGCCTTCCCGTCGCAGACTTTCGTCTTCGGCGAGCGCCTGAAGTTCGACGACGAGACGCGCGCCGAAAAACTTTCCGCGGCGGAAACCAGCGCGCGCCTCGGAGACCTGCTCCTCCATCTCGACCGACAGACGGAGGCCGAGACGCACCTCCGGCGCGCGCTCGCGCTCGACGCGCGCCTTGCGTCCGCACGCGCCTCGCTCGGGATGCTGCGTCTCAAACAGAACCGCCTCGAAGAGGCGCGCGCCGAGTTCGCCGCGGCCGTCGCGCTCGGCGCGGCCGACCACCTCGCGCACTATCACTACGCGCTCTCGATCATCCGCGCCCGCGCCGGCACGAACGCGAGCGGCGGCTACCTGCCGGAGACGGAAAGTCTGCTCCGCGCGCAACTCCTGCGCTCCATCGAACTCGCGCCCCGTTACGCCGACGCCTACGACCTCCTCGCGCACGTCGAACTCTCAGCGGGCGACCTCGAACGGGCCGCCGCGCTCCTCAAGCGCGCCGCCGAACTCGCGCCCGCGCGCGCCGACCGCTACTCACTCACGCTCGCGCAAGTCCACGCGCACCGCGGCGACCTCTACAGCGCGCGCCGTCTGCTGGGCGCCGTCGCGCGCGAAAGCTCCGAGGCTGCGCTTCGCACGCGGGCCGCCGAGTTGCTGAAGGCCGTTGACAGGCAGGAGGAGTCGGAGAGCCTTGGCGCGGGCGCGGACGGCCGTGAAAGGGAAGACATTGTGCCGGAGCCGCCTTCGGTCTATTCGGTCAGGGCGAAGGCGGAGGGTGAGGAGCAGGCGCGCGGCGACTTGGTCACCATCGAGTGCGCGGCGGAAGAAGTGTTCCTGCACCTCCTCGTGGAGGGGCGCACGCTGCGGTTCCACGCGCGCAACTTCGAGCGCCTGCCCTTCGTCAGCTACGACCCGGCGATGGCCCGCGGCCGCGACCGCAAGCTCACCTGCGGCACGCGCGCCGCGGCCAACCACGTCCTGCTCACCTACCGCCCGGCGTCGGACGCGGGCCTCAAGGCGGCCGGCGAAGTGGTCGCCGTCGATTTCGTTCCGAGAGAGTGGAATTAAAATTAAGGCGTGCTAACTGGCGGCCGGCTGCGCGGCGTCGTCAGACGCGGCCGTCTTCTTCAACTCATACGACTGGTCGCGCACGACCACCGTCTCCGGTCATCGCAGCCAGTGCGGATTGGACGCCACGACTCTTTCATAAACGGGACAATCTCGCTCGTGCGCCCCCGGCAGATACCCTGTGCTCATCAGGAACTCATTAACGATCTCTTTGCCCGTAAATAAAAAGTGCTGCTTGAACAGCTTCACCCACTCTTCTTTAGTTAACGGGTGATGTTGATCCAACCACTTCGCGAACGAGCCGTACCGGCGACGCACTTCAATCAGCCGGCGGGCGTTCTCGATTGCGGCATTCACCTTCAGACGATTGCGGATGATGCCCGCGTCACCCAGCAGACGAGTTCTCTCGGCCTCATCGTAGGCAGCCACCACATCAATGTCGAATCCGCCATACGCCTGACGGAAGGCCGGCCGCTTCCTCAGAATGGTTGACCAGGAAAGACCGGCTTGATTGATTTCCAGAATCAACCGCTCGAACAGTGCGGAGTCGTCGCTGATGGGGAACCCATACTCGTAATCGTGATACGGTTTGTGCAAAGAATCCGTGACGGCGAATTCGCAATAAGAAGCCATAGTTTATTGAGTTTAGTCCAGCCCCGATTCAACAACCTAAC
>DASVES010000188.1:0-18571 GCA_036380435.1 Pyrinomonadaceae bacterium
CACCTTCAGCGACACCGACATCGCCGTCTATCGCGCGGCGCTCCGCCAGCCGGGCGCGCTCACGGCGGCCATCAACTACTACCGCGCCAACGTCTTCTCCCTCTTCTCCGGCGGCGGCGAGGAGAGGCGTTGGGCCGAGACGCGGGTCAGCGTCCCCACGCTCTTCATCTACGGGGAGCGCGACCCGTTCGTCATTCCCGAGACGGTGCGCGGCATCTCCGACTTCATCGACGCGCCCTACCGCGAGGTGCGCCTCGCGCGCGCGGGCCACTGGGTGCAGCAGGAGTACCCGCAAGAGGTCAACGCGGCCCTCGCGAGCTTTCTGGAAGAATAAAAGTGGTTGACCCGTCGGCTTAAGTACAGTACCGCGAGCGGTAGCGAGCGGGTGCGGCTGTGATGAGAGATTCGCCTCGCGCACGCGTGACCCGCTCGCTACCGCTCGCGGTACTGTTTAAAACAACGGTCGATCTCCTCAGTTTCGCACATGGATGAATCAAGCCCGATTCTGTACGCGGTCGAGGGCGCGGTCGCACTCATCACGCTCAACCGTCCCGACAAGCGCAACGCGCTGAACGATGCGCTCGTCGGCGGTCTGAAAGAGGCGCTGGGCGAGGCGGACGCCGACGAGGCGGTGCGCGCCGTCGTCATCACGGGCGCCGGGGCGGACTTCTGCTCGGGCGCCGACCTCGCCTCGCTCCAGAAAATCGCCGAGAGTTCGATTGTCGAAAACCTCGACGACGCGCGCAGCCTGATGGAATTGTTCGCTCTCATCCGGCGCGTGCGTGTCCCCGTCGTGGCGGCCGTGCGTGGTCGTGCGCTGGCCGGCGGTTGCGGGTTGGCCACGGCCTGCGACATCGTCCTCGCCGCGCGCTCCGCACGCTTCGGCTATCCCGAAGTCAGAATCGGCTTCGTGCCCGCGATGGTGATGGCCATCCTGCGCCGCAACGTCTCGGAGAAGCGCGCCTTCGAGTTGGCCACGCGCGGCGCGGAGATCGGGGCGGAGGAGGCCGAACGTGTGGGACTCGTCAACCGAATTTTCGACGACGCGACGTTCGAGGAGGAAGTCGAGAGTTACGTGGCGGGCTTCGAGCGTGTCAGCCGCTCGGCCGTCATGCTCACCAAGCGCCTGCTCTACCAGATGGACGGAATGAGCTTCGACGCGGCGCTCCAATCGGGCGTCGAGGTCAACGCGATTGCGCGCATGACCGAAGACTGTCAGAGGGGCATCGCCCGTTTTCTGAAGAAGTGACAGGACTGTTCAGTCGCGACCCACACGTCTACGACTCTTAACGTCGCGCGTCGCGAGCAACGTTAAGCGCCCGGTCGAGCGGAGAATCCGACAGGTAATCAACCAGCCCCATCTCCAGCGCCTCTCGCCCCCCGACCCGCTCGGTAGTCAGAAACAATTCGACAGCACGCGTCGTCCCGATCAGCCGGTGAAGCCGCTGTGTGCCGCCCCACCCGGTGATGATGCCGAGGCGCGCGCCGGGGTGCGCGAAGATGGAGCCGGGAGAGGCGAAGCGCACGTCGCACGCGAGCGCGAGGTCAAGCCCGCCGCCCATGCAGTAGCCGTCGATGGCCGCCAGCGTCATCTGCCCGGCCTCGGCAATCATTCGCATCAGACGCTGGCCGCGCAGGGCGAACACGCGCGCCCCTTCGGGCGTGAGTCCGCTAAGTTCGCGGATGTCAGCGCCGGAGGCAAACACGTCGGCTGTGCCGGTGAAGACGATTGCGGAGATTTCCGAGCGCACGCGGAGGGAGGAGACGATGTGGGTCAGACGTTCGAGCAGGGGAGTCGTGAGCGAGTTACGCTCGGCTGGACGATTGAGGCGAACGATGGCGATTGAGTCCCGTTCTTCGACGATGACGGGCGGGGCGGAATTTGTGGTCTCGTCGCTCATCGCTCAGGTGCGCGGCTGCACCTTCTCGCGCAGGAACTTGACGATGTCTTCGGTCGAAGTGCCGGGCAAAAAGATTTCCGCGACGCCCTGCTCCTTCAGACGCGGGATGTCTTCCTGCGGGACGATGCCGCCGACGAGGACGAGACAGTCGTCCATCCCCTGTCCGCGCAGGAGATTCACGATGCGCGGGCATAGTGTATTGTGCGCGCCACTCAAGATGGAGATGCCGACCGCGTCCACGTCTTCCTGCAAGGCCGCCGCGGCGATCATCTCCGGCGTCTGCCTCAGGCCCGTGTAGACGACCTCCATCCCGGCGTCGCGCAACGCGCGGGCGATGATCTTGGCCCCGCGGTCGTGACCGTCGAGGCCGGGCTTGGCGACAAGAACGCGAATCTTTCTTTCAGACATAGAGGTCAGAGGTTAGAGGTTAGAGGTCAGTAAAAGCTGGAGGCCATTCACTGACCTCTAACCTCTAACCTCTGACCTCTGTTTTAAAACGCTGGCTCCTCGTAGACGCCGTACACGTCGCGCAGGGCCGAGCAGATTTCGCCGAGCGTGGCGTAGGCGCGCACGGCCTCGATGGTCGCGGGCATAGTGTTGTCGCCGTCCGCGGCTGCGCGGCGAACTTTTTCGAGCGAGTTGGCGACGGCGCCCTCGTCGCGGTGGGCGCGTGTCTGCTCAAGGCGCTGGAGCTGGTGCTCGCGCACGGCCTCGTTGATGACGAGGGTGGGCACCTCGCCCGGCTCGCTCTCCATCTGGTACTTGTTGACGCCGACGATGGTCTGCTCGCCGCGCTCGACCGCTTTCTGGTAAAGATAGGCCGACTCCTGAATCTCGCGCTGCGGGAAGCCCTTCTCGATGGCCTCGACCATGCCGCCCATCGCGTCGATCTTCTCGAAGTAGTCGAGCGCGCCGTCTTCCATCTTCTTCGTCAGCGATTCGATGAAGTAGGAGCCGCCGAGCGGATCGACCGTGTGGACGACACCTGTCTCCTCGGCGATGATCTGCTGCGTGCGTAGGGCGATAAGCGCTGCGCGGTCGGTCGGGAGCGCGAGCGCCTCGTCATAGGCGTCGGTGTGCAAACTCTGCGTGCCGCCGAGGACGCCGGCGAGCGCCTGGATGGCGACGCGGACGATGTTGTTAAGGGGCTGCTGGACGGTGAGGGAGACGCCCGCCGTCTGTGTGTGGAAGCGGAGCTGCAAGGTGCGCTCGCTACGGGAGCCGAAGCGTTCGCGCATCACGCGCGCCCAGATACGACGCGCGGCGCGGTACTTGGCGATCTCCTCAAAGAAGTCGTTGTGGGCGTTGAAGAAGAAGCTGATGCGCGGCACGAACACGTCAACGTCGAGGCCGGCGCGCACTCCCCAGTCAACGTACTCGATGCCGTCGCGCAGGGTGAAGGCGAGTTCCTGAAGCGCCGTCGAGCCGGCCTCGCGGATGTGATAGCCGCTCACCGAAATCGGGTTGTACTTCGGCACGTGCTGCGTGCAGAACTCGAAGGTGTCGATGACGAGTTTCATCGCCGGGCGGATCGGGTAAATCCATTCCTTCTGCGCGATGTACTCCTTGAGGATGTCGTTCTGGAGCGTGCCGGAAATCTTGCGGAAGTCGGCGCCCTGCTTCTCGGCGACGACCAAGTACATGGCGAGCAAAACGGACGCGGGCGCGTTGATCGTCTGCGAGACCGTCACCTCTTCGAGCGGGATGCCGTCGAAGAGCACTTCCATGTCGGCGAGGGAAGAGACGGCGACGCCGCACTTGCCGACCTCGCCTTCGGAGAGCGGCGAATCGGCGTCGTAGCCCATCAATGCCGGCAGATCATAGGCGACGGAGAGTCCGGTCTGCCCATGTTCGAGCAGATACTTGAAGCGCGCGTTGGTTTCCTCGGGCGTGCCGAAGCCGGCGAACTGGCGCATCGTCCAGAGCTTGCCGCGATAGCCGGTGGGGTGTATGCCGCGCGTGTAGGGGAACTCGCCGGGGTAGGAGATGTCGCGCTCGAAATCGACATCGGCGATGTCGGCGGGCGTGTGGAGGCGTTCGACCTCATCGAGCGAGACGGTCTCGAAACGCTTCTTCCTCTCCGGGCGTTTCCTGAGCACAGGCTCCAGAGTCTCCCGCTCCCAACGCTCGTCGGACGCCTGCTCGGGCGTGGCGATCTCTTTAGTCTCAGGCATAGTTCTCTCGTCGCTCCCTGAGCGCAAACGTTGCGCGGCCGACTTCTGAGTTCTCTGTTTATGCTACGAGAAATCGATATTAGTTGAGGCCCGCGGGGGTGTCAACCGCTTGGTTTTTCGGCGTTCCGGGATAAAGAGCGCGAGGAGAAAAAGGGCGGCGCGGCCCCCGGTTTTGCCGGCGGCCGCGCGCGTAGGGCAGGGTCAAACTTCGGCGGCGGATGATGCGGATGTGGAGCGGCAGGAGACCGGCAGAAACTGCAAATCTTCGGAGGCCCTTCCTCGTCCGTCGTGGGCGTAAGCCATGAACTTTAATTGACAGGCATCACGACCTCGTTGGCACGAACCATGTTGAGTCGCGTGCGTGCGGCGGCCTCGATGGCGCGGGGGTCGGAGCGCAGGCGTTCGACCTCGCGGCGGAGCGCGTCGTTCGTGCCTTGCAGTCGCTCCACGTCCGCACCCACGCTCTGAAACTTCTGCTCGGCGTTGCGCATCTCGGCGTGAGTACGCATCGTCACCGTGACGCAGACGGCGAAGGTCGCGAACACGACCATGCAGAAGAAGACCCAGGAGGGCACGGAGAAGGTGTTCCTCCTCGACGCGACCCACGCGGGGGCGAGCGCCGGCGCGTCGTCCGAGGCGGGGCGGGCGGGCGGGGGAAGCGTGAGAGCACGCGCGTTGGGGCGTTGCGCGGCGAGGCGCGCGTCAGTCCAGTAAGTATTTGCGGCCTTGTTCAAGGAGCACCTCCAGGTCAGACTCGGATTCGGATTCAGCATAAATGCGGACGAGCGGCTCGGTGCCGGAGGGGCGCATCAGCAGCCACGAGCCGTCCGCGAAAATAAATTTCACACCATCCATGCGGTTCACGCGCTCGACGCGACGACCGCCGATCTCTTCAGGTTCGCGCGCCAGTCTACCCGGCAGCGAGTCCAACAACTCGGGTGTTAGACGCACGCCGACGCGCTTGCCTTCAAGCCGCCCGACGCGCCCGTAAATCTCTTCGAGTTGTTCACCCAGACTCGCGCCGCGGGCCGCGACGGCCTCGGCCGCGAGCAGGCAGGCGAGTATGCCGTCTTTCTCCGGGTAGTGGCCCCGCATCGAGAGTCCGGCCGACTCCTCGCCGCCCAGGATGATCTTGTCCTGATTGATCAACTCGCCGATAAACTTGAAGCCCACCGGGGTCTCGTAAACGGGAAGCCCGCGCGACTCGGCCACACGGTCAACCAAGTGCGAGGTGGCCACCGAGCGTGCGACTCCGCCCGTCCAGCCCCGTGACTCCGCCAGATAATCGAAGAGGAGCGCGATCAGGTTGTTGGGGGCGATGAAGGCGCCGTCGGAGTCGATGACGCCAAAGCGGTCGGCGTCGCCGTCGGTCGCAAGCCCCAGCGCACACTTGTTCCTTTTGACGACTTCCCGCAGTTCATCCACGTGCTCCTCGCCCGGCTCCGGCGAGCGTCCGCCGAAAAGCACGTCGCGCCAATCGTGGATCGTCTCGACCTCCACGTCGTGTGCGCGCAGGATTGTGTCAAGGTAGCCGCGGCCCGTTCCCCATAGCGGGTCGAAGGCGTAACGGCCGCCGGCTTTGGCTATGGTGTCGAAACGGACTTTTGCCTCAAGATCGGCAAAGTATGTGGGGCGCGGATCGTAAACTTCAAATTCCGAGGTGGTTTTCTTGCCGGCGGCCGCGTCCACTTGGGCGGCATCCAGTTGGCCGATGCGCTCCTCGATTTCTTTCGTGACTTCGGGGAGCGCCGGTGCCCCGTCCGCCGTTGAAAACTTCATCCCATTGTATTCAGGCGGATTATGGGAAGCAGTGAAGTTGATTGCGCCCGCCGCTCGACGATCTTTAATGGCATGCGAAATGGTCGGCGTAGGCGTTGGCTGGTCACAAAGTAGGGCATTGAATCCACATGAGTTGATGACCTTCACGCTTTGCTCGGCAAACTGTTCGCCCAGAAATCTTGTGTCAAAGCCCACAATCAGGGGACTACCCGCAGCATTTCCAGCCGAACTCAGATATTCGCAGATCGACTTCGTCACCAAACGGACGTTGGCAAAAGTGAATTCGTCGGCGATGATAGCTCGCCAGCCGGATGTTCCGAATCGAATCGCCATTGTTGGTTAAAAAAATCGCTGATTTGAGCTTAGAAACCCAACATACAGTGGCGTTGAAAAGAAGTGCCACAACACAATGTGTGCTTGACCACCTGCAATCCTTTGTCGCTCATAGACTTAGCGACAAAGTGGCGGGAATGTAACATGGGAGCCTTGGGGTGTAAAGAGTTTTCTTTTCAACGCTTTATGCGGCTAAGTTCAACATATACATGAGGTAAGGGTTTCTAAATTGTCTCGATGGCGAACATGGGGCGAACGGAATTCCGCCGCTTGGGCATTGATTTAAAAGGGCTTGCCGTGACAGATAGATAGGGGCTTGATGTCATCATCACAGGTGTGGAAAATAATGAAGCCGCCGTCGCGGTCAATTCGAGAGGAGTTTTAAGGGGACATGGCTTTGAAGTCAGAGGCTAAAAAGTAACGCGGGGCCTCAAAAACATTTGAAGCCCCGCGCTAAGTTCGGTAAGTCTAACTAAAGAAGTTAGTTCTGAGCCCTCAGACTCCTGCCGGTGACCAGTCTGTAGACGGCGAGCACGACCAACGCCCCTATTACAGCGAAAATGAGGCTCACAAAGAAACCGGGATCGGTCGCGTTGTCGCTCCTGCCCCCGATATTGAGAGCGCTACCAATCCAGCCGCCGATGACGGCGCCGACAATCCCCAACAGGATAGTCACGATGACGCCACCGGGGTCTTTGCCGGGCATAATTGCCTTAGCGATGAGACCTGCTATCAAGCCAAGAACGATCCAACCAAGTATAGCTAACATGCCTTAACCCTCCTCTGGTATTAGGCGCCTGAAAGTATTAGAACTTGCAGACGCCGCATCATGCAAAAAAACCGAATGTACCGTTTCAGTATTCAAAATACTGATTCGTCGCAATGGGTGCAATACTCAAGCCACAGCTGACTTGAGTCCATTTCCAGAACCGGACGCATGAGTAATTGAAGGCAAATATGGCAAATGAATCAGAAGGAAGAGGACGAGCGGTTGGAATTTAGGATAGCCGGACGGTCGATTTTATAATTCAGTTGACAGGTTAAACGGCTCCTGTATAGAGTGAGAATGTCCGCGTCGAAGACACCGCTAGTGGCTTTCGGCTGGCTGACGCGATACGGCCCCGCCCACTGCCGTCGTTATTCTTGCCCTGACATTTACCTCTCACTTTTCGCATCCGGTTTTTCCCGCTCAGGTCTCATTTCAAGGGGTTTTTTGTTTTATGGACAACCTGCTGCTTCCGTCTGGAGAAGCATGTGTCGGAGCAGACGGTGCATTTCAGATGCCGCTCGCTTCGATGGTGCGCGCCCTGTGCAAGGCGTCCGCGACGGGTTCCGACGTTCTCTACGACGTGATGCTGAAGGTCGCGCTGATGGTTGACGCCACGGCGCAGACCTATGGGCTGGCGACGTTCGCGCAGAAGTCTGGGGAGCGGCCGCGTCTCAAGTGGGTCGAAGGACTCACGCAGGAGGAGATAGTCGAGGCCGAGTCGAGAGTCATCGGCGCGTTGGCGGATGAAGGCCTGGTCGAGGTCAAATCGGGAGACCGGGAAATCTGTCTGGCCCTCTCAGTCGCCACGACGCAGCGCGAAGGCGCGGCGATCTACGGACGTTACGTCCGGCCACTTTCTGAAAAGCAGGCGTGCGAGTTGCGGATCATCTCCGATGTGGCGCGGCTCGCGCACACGCACGCGCAGTTGCGCGAAGACCTGCACGTCCCGGCCCGTGTGCCGGAGCAGGCGGTGGTGACGACGGCGGCGACGCTGCCGGGCATGGTCTTCGTGAGTCGCTCGATGGCAGAGCTGGCGCACGCGGTCGAGCGCGTAAAGGATTCCGAATCGACCGTGTTGATTACGGGCGAGTCGGGTACGGGCAAGGAGCTGATCGCGCGGGCCGTCCACCGTCTGAGCCGGCGCAGTCAGGCTCCGTTCATCCCCTTCAACTGCACGGCGGCCCCGTCCGACCTGATCGAGAGCATGTTGTTCGGCCACCGCAAGGGGGCCTTCACCGGCGCGCACGCCGACAGCGAAGGACTGGTGCGCGCCGCCGAGGGCGGGACACTCTTCCTCGACGAGATCGGCGACCTGCCGCTCGGGTTGCAGCCGAAGCTCCTGCGCTTCCTTCAGGAGGGAGAGGTTCACGTGCTCGGTGAGCGCGCGCCGCGTCAGGTCAACGTGCGCGTCGTCGCCGCGACGCACAAGGAATTGTTGAGGGGGGTTAGTGAAAACACTTTCCGCGAAGACCTGTACTACCGCCTCGCCTCGCTCTCTTTGCACGTGCTGCCGTTGCGCGAGCGGCCCGAGGACATCGCCGCTCTCATCTCTCACTTCCTGACGCACTACGCGCGTCGCAACGACCGACCCATCGCCGGCATCACGGCCGAGGCCATCTCGGTCTTGCAGAGCTACGCGTGGCCCGGCAACGCGAGGGAACTCGCGGCCGAGATCGAGCGCCTCGTGCTCTACACGGACGAGGGAGCGTATATCGGCGTCGAGCACATCAGCCCGCGCATCCGCCCGGCGGGCAGCGGGGCGTCGGAGGGCGTCGCGCCGGCCGCGGCCGACCTCGAGCGTCTGATGGAGGACTTCGAGCGGCGCGTGATTACGGAGACGCTCAAGCGCAACGACTACAACGTGGCGCGGGCCGCCACGGCGCTCGGCCTCGGCTCGCGCCAGACGCTCTACAAGAAGCTCAAGCGGCTGGCGATAAACGTCGGCGACTTCTTGCAGGACGAACAGCATCCCGGCTTGCAACTTCGCTGAACGGGCCGGACGTGGATGTTCGACGTTTGAAAGTGCGCTTGACGCGGCACGGGCCGGACAGCTTCCGCGATGATTTCTGATTCGGCTTCCTGACGAGCAACCGATAATCATTTCTTCGCCCGGTTCCGACGCAAAAAATCCTTCTTCGCTCGCGTCCGACACGCCTCGGTCTAACGATCCCAATCAAAACCAGTGCCCCTTATGATCCTCGTTTACGTACTCTGTTTCGCGGTGGCCATGTTGATACATGAGCTGGGCCATCTCGTGGCGGCGCGCGCGTGCATGGTGCCGGCGGGCGAGCTTGGACTGGGATGGGGGCCGAAGGTTTTTGGCTTCCGGGCGGGCGGGGTCGAGTACAGGCTGTGCGCGGTGCCGCTGGGCGCATACGTGCGTCTGGACATGGCGGAGTTGCAGCGCCGCCCGCTCGTGCAGCAGGTGGTCGTGTTGCTCGCGGGCGTCATCGTCAACCTCGTCGCCGCGGCGCTCGCGGAAGGGACGGCGTTCGGGACGATGAACCTGCTGCTCGCGGCGACGAATCTGCTGCCGCTCTACCAGCAGGACGGCTGGAAGTGCGGCATGGTCATGCTGCGGGCGCTGTTGGAACGACGCAGCCCCGTCGTCGAATGGACGTTCACCATCGCGGGCGGCCTCTTGAGCTGCGTCGTGTTCATCGCCCACGCGACGAGCCGTCTGTGAAGTCGTCGGCATGAGATTCAGTTTACGCAGGTAGCATTCAACCGGACATGATGCCGGCCGTCCAAACGGGGCGGCCCCGCCCGAGACAGTTTGTCGGGAGTGGGGCCGCCCCGAAGTGTTTGTAGTCGCGGCGTCACCGCCGGTTGATGTGGCTTAGTTTTCTGTCGCCCGCGGATGACAGACGGCTAAGCCTTTGAAGTTTCAGGGTTCACGGCGCGGCGACGCCGAATGTGGAAAAGGGAAGCGCCCCCGCGTTGTAAACCGCGGGCGACAGACGCGAACGGGGCGCGGGGCGTTGAACCGCGTGTTTGACGGGCGTTTGTCGATTCCCACCTTGTGGCACGGGCCTTGAGATAGAAAGGCGCGAGCCGAGGCGAGAACCTGTCAAGTGACACTGCGGGGAATCGACCGAGGCCGCGAGGGAAGATGATGAAAGTCGTGAACAACAAAACGTTCGTACCCGTAGCCGGCATCGCGCTCGTCGTGCCTTTCGTCTTCGCCGCCGCATACGTCGGGGCGAGGGCGGTGGGTGGAGCGCAGGCGGACAGCGGGCAGGGATTACTGCTGTTGTGCCTGGCGCTCGTCGGTGTGCTCCTCGGGGCCGTCGCCGGCGCGGGCCGTCAGAAGGCGGGTGAGGCGCGCGAGTCAAACGCGCTCCACATCACGGAGCGCGAGCGCGGGATGCGCAAGGCTTTCATGTAGACGCCCGGTCACTTCGAACCACCCGGTCCCGCCGCCGCCTCGTCAAGGGTCGAAGCGCGAAGGGGCTTAAGACCCAAAACCCCAACCACAACAAAGGAGCAAACTACAATGTTGAAGAGATTCTTCTGTGACGAAACCGGTCTGGAGCTTTCCGAGTACGCAGTCGCCGCCGCCCTCGTCGCCATCGCGACGGTCGTGGCCTTCGAGACCCTCGGCTCGAACATCGGTTCCAAGATCACCGAACTCGGCGACGTGATCCTGAACGGCAGCGGACAGTAAGACGAGGCCGCCAAGAAATCCGGGTGGCGTGCCGCGCCATCGACTCGACCCTCGGTTGAGCAAGTGCGCGGCACGCCACCGATTTCCATCAGCGGGCGAGCAACTGCAACTTCCCGCCTCCTTCTGAACGAAGCACTTCCCGCGAGCCGGCACGAAGCCGGCAATCTCGATGCAAGAACATCTCACAACTGCGGTGGCGGCGATACTCATCCCGCTGGCATTCATCATCGCCTATTACGACGTGCGCTACCGCCGCATCCCCAACGCCTTCGTGCTCGCCGGCCTCGCCGGCGGCCTGTTCGTCAATGCCCTCGCCGGTGGATTTCAAGGCTTGCTCATGAGCGTCGCGGGTTGTCTCGCGGCTTTCGCGATGATGCTCGTGCTGCACATCTTCGGCGCAATGGGCGCGGGCGACGTGAAGCTGTTCGCGGCCATCGGGTCGGTCGTCGGCCTCAAGCTGGTGGCGCCGACCTTCTTCGTCGTCGTGCTGACGGGCGGAGTGCTGGCCGTCGTCTCGATGCTGCGGGCCGGAAACGTGGGCGCGACGATGCGGCGCGTGCTGCACATCTTCGCGGGACTGCTGCCCGGCTGGCCGATGCCGCGCTTCGCCGTGCCGGCCGACAAGCGGCACACGATCCCCTACGGCGTGGCCATCACGCTCGGCAGTTTGATCTCGGTAGTGCTGTTCCGCGCGTGAGCTGTTGCGCGCGGGTAATGTTTCGACCCCCATCCTGGAGAATTGAGAAGCCATGCGGAATAAACGTCTCATCGTGGTGCTGGCCGGCGCGGTCGTCTTCGGAGTGATCGCCGCCGTCTCCGTCAGCCGCTACCTGTCGAACGCGCAGGGGTTCACGCGCGGCATGAACAAGGTGGTCGTCGCGAAGGTGGAAATCCCCCTCGGTGAATCCATCGTCGCCGAGCAGTTGACGACGGCGAGTTTCCCCGCCGACGGCACGCCCGACGGGGTGTTCGACTCCCCCGAGAAGCTCATCGGCCGCGTGGCCGTCGTCCAGATCGCCGCGCGCGAGCCGGTCACCGATTTCAAGCTCGCGGCTGAGGGCGCGCAGGGCGGACTCGGGGCCACCATCCCCGAAGGCTACCGCGCGATGTCCGTCAAGGTGGACGACGTGGTCGGCGTCGCCGGCTTCATCAAGCCGGGCGCGATGGTTGACGTGCTGACGGTCATCGAGCCGTCGCGCGAGCAGGGCGCACGCAAGGACGCCGTCTCGAAGATCGTCCTTCAGAACGTCAAGGTGCTCTCCAACGGTCAGAACATCGACAAGCCGAAGAACGAGCGCGAGGCCGAGTCGGTGCGCGTCGTGACGCTTTTGGTGACGCCCGAGCAGGCGGAGAAGCTGGCGCTGGCGGCCGTCGAGGGCAAGCTCCGGCTCGTGATGCGCAACACCATCGATCAGGGCGACGAGAAGACGCCGGGCGCCGACAAAAACAGCCTGCTGACGGGCGAGGCGGCCAAACCCGCCCCCGAGCCGGGCGCGCTCAAGAGCGAGCAACGCTCGACGCCCGCCGCGCCGCGTCCCGTCTTCCATCAGGTGAAGCGCGCGAGCGCGCCCGCCGCGCCGAAGGTCGAGGCGGCTCCGGCGCCCGCGCCGCCGCGCCCCTCCGCCGAGATGATTCAAGGCTCCAAGCGGAGCATCGTCGAGTTTCCATGAGCGAGCTTTTAGCTATCAGCTATTAGCAGTCAGCCCGACGGCAAAAGCCGTTCATGACGCAGCCGCTGATGCCGAAGCCACACATTACCCGCTCCCTGTTGGCTAACAGCTAAAAGCTAACCGCTAACAGCTTTTTCAAAGGAGTCAAAAGAGTCATGCACAAGCGTTCCCCTATCGCACGCATCGCGGGATTGTTCGGCGCGGCGCTCCTGATGTGCCTTCAGGCACAGGCGGCGCTCGGTCAACAGTCGTCTTCGGTCAGCGCCTCCTTCGGACAGTCGCAGGCCGAGCCGGTGCAGATCAACGTGCTGGTCGGACAGTCACGCGTCATCAACTTCGACCGCCAGATCGGCCGCTTCTCGGTGTCGAACCCCGAGGTGGCCGAGGCCGTCCTCGTCGCCCCCGATCAGGTGCTCGTCAACGGCAAGGCGTTCGGGCAGGTCAACTTCATCGCGTGGGAGAAGTCGGGCGGGCAGTTCGTCGTCTTCGACGTGTATGTGCGCGCCAACCTCTCGCTCATCGACTCGCAGATGCGCGCCCTCTTCCCCGGCGAGGACGTGCGGCTGAGCCAGGCCAACGGCTCGGTCGTGATGTCGGGCAAGGTCAAGGACATGAAGACCTCGACGCAGGCCGAGGCGGTCGTGGCCGCCGCCGGCTTCAAGACCGTCAACATGATGGAGACGCCGACGCAGGACATGACGCAGATTCAGCTTCAGGTGCGCGTGGCCGAGGTGAGCCGCAACAAGATGAAGGAGCTGGCGCCCTCTTACGGCTTCACGCACGGCACGACGGCCAGCTACATCAACAGCGGCAACTCGCCGACGCAGCTCAGCAACTACTCGCTCTCGAACCGCGGCAGCGCCATTGAGACGCTGCTCGCGCCGTCGCTCAACCTCTTCCTCGGCAACGGCATCGCCGGTGTCTCGGGGTTGCTGCGCGCCCTCAACTCGGTCGGCGCCGTTCGCAGTCTTGCCGAGCCGAACCTGATCGCGATGAACGGGCAGCAGGCGAGCTTCCTCGCCGGCGGCGAGTTCCCCGTGCCGATGGTGCAGAGCAGCGGCGACAAGATCGCCGTCGCCGTCGTGTGGAAGGAATACGGCGTCCGTCTCAACTTCAAGCCGACGATCATCGACGAGGATCACATCCGTCTGGAGCTGGAGCCGGAAGTCTCGACCATCGACTTCGCCAACGGCGTCAAGCTCGACGGCTTCCTCATCCCCGCCCTCAAGACGCGCCGCGCCAAGACGGGCGTCGAGTTGCGCGACGGCCAGTCGTTCGCGCTCGCCGGCCTGCTCGACAACAACGAGATGCAGACCTTCTCGAAGGTGCCGGGCCTCGGCGACATCCCCATCCTCGGTCACCTCTTCCGCTCGAAGTCGTTCACGAAGCAGGAGACGGAGCTGATGTTCATCGTCACGGCGCACATGGTCAAGCCCATGAACCGCGACGAGCTGCCCGAGATGCGCGGCATCGACGGACTCAAGAAAGGCTCGCCGCTCGGGATCGAACAGAAGGGCGAGGGCATCAAGGGCGACCACGGCTTCGAGACCGGCACGGGCGCGACCTCGTCGGCGACGCCCGCCGCGCCGAAGTCAGACGCTCCGGCGGCCGTGCCCGCCGCGGCCCCGCAGAAAGAGGAGCCGAAGAAGGACGCCGTGAAGACCGAAGACACCAGCTCGGCGGCCGCCACACAGTGTGAACTCCCCACGGCCTCCGCGTTACCCGTGGCGCTCTCGAAGCTCAGCTTCACGGCGCCCAGATCGCAGAGGTAAGGGGACGCGGGGGCGCGCCCCACCGCACACGGAGCGCGCCCCCCGTCATAACGGAGGTGATAAGTGATGAGTGATAAGTGATAAGAAAAACCTCTTATCTCATCACTTATCACTTATCACTCATCACTCAGAGGAGGGTGAAGAGATGAACGGATCGCACGCTTCAGATTTACAGAGACGGTCTGAGCGCGGCTCAGTCCTCGCCATCAGCGCGTTCGGGATGCTCGCCTTTCTCCTCGCCGTCGGTCTCGCGCTCGACGTGAGCCACTTCTACGTCGTCAAGGCGGAACTCGCCAACGCCGCCGACGCCGCTTCACTTGCCGGCGCCAGCGCCCTCAACTCCTCCACCTCCGGCATCACGATGGCCGCCGACCGCGCCGTCACCGTGATGAACAATTTCGAGTTCGACAACACGGGCGTCACCATCAACCGCTCCGACGTCAAGTTCGCCGTCAACTTCGCCGGCCCCTACCTGAGCGAGTCGGACGCGATGGCGCAGGCGGAGAGCATCCGCTTCGTCCATGTGGACGTGCCGCCGAAGAACGTGAGCGTCGCTTTCGCGCAGCTCACGACGGGCAAGGACGAGGTGCAGATGTCGCACCGGGCGGTGGCCGGCATGAGCATGTCGCCGAACGTCTTCTGCGAATGGGTGCCGCTCTCCGTGATCGACGTGCCGATGGTGCCCAAGAGCACCTACACCATCCGCTCCCCGCCGGGTGGCTTCGTCTCGCCGGGCAACTACCAGATTCTCGCCGTGGCGGGACGCGGCGGCAAAGACGTGAAGTACGGCCTCGCCGGCGGCGTCAACGAGTGCGCCGAGCCGGGCACCTGGTACGACGTGGACACGAAGCCGGGCGTCTCCTCCGGCCCCGTCCGCGACGGCCTCAACGCGCGCTTCGACGACTACGCGGGCGGCCTCGACCCCAACGACTACCCGCCGGACGTGAACGTCAAAGAGAACATCACCTGGGAAGATTACAAGCTGAGCCTCAAGACCGAGACACGCAACGCCGACAACTTCGACGCGCCGAACCCCGATCACCCCGGCGTGCCCTACCGCCGCGTCATCCTCATCCCGATCATCAAGCTCGATGAGTTCGATCAGGGGCGCGACCGCGTGAAGTTCGACCGCTTCGCCGCCTTCTTCATGCAGACGAAGGTGCAGGGCGGCAACGGCGGTGAGATCAAGGCCGAGTACATCGGCGAGCGCTTCATGTTCGGCAAGGGCGGCTACAAGCCCGGCGGCGGCCCCGTCACGCCGGAACTCACCCAGCCCGTGCTCTACAAGTGAACGCGGAGGGAGCAGCGATGAGGTTCTTCAAAAGTTTACTGAAGACGACGCCCATCCGCTTCGCCAGATGCGAGCGGGGCACGCAGCTCGTCGAGCTGGCCATCGTGTTGCCCGTCCTCCTCACGCTGCTGGCGACGACGGCCGAGTTCGCCCGCTTCTTCCACACCTACTCGACGCTGTCGAAGGCGACGCGCTCGGCCGCGCGCTATCTGACCACGGCGCCCGTGGACGGCAGCGACGACGAGAAGGCCCGAAACCTCGTCGTCTACGGCAGCACCGTGGCCGAGGGCGACCCGCTCGTCCACGGGATGACGACCTTGCAGGTGAACATCTCGCGCGAGGGCGGGGTTGCCTCGGCCGGGATGTACGAGCGCGTGACCGTCGAGATTGATGGCTACAACTACCAGCCCATCTTCGACCCCGGCGCGTTCATCGGCAACGACAACGCCTCGCTCAACGTCGAGGTCAGCCCGAAGACGACGATGCGTTTTATGACGACGACCGCCGGGAGTTGATTCGACGAAGCGGGACGTGTCAGCGATGGAGACCGCGGAGGTGTGAGCGATGAGAGTTGAGACGAGCCAGAGGAGAAGTGAGCGCGGCGCGGCCCTCGTGGAGTTCACGCTGGGCGCCGTCGTCTTCCTCACGGCGACCTTCGGCGTCATCGAGGTCTCGCGCCTGCTGTGGGTCCACAACGCTCTCTCCGACGCCACGCGCCGCGCCGCCCGCTTCGCCGTCATCAACCCGACCACGGACGTGGCGAGCGTCAAAAACGTGGCCGTCTACGGCAACCCCGAGGGCGAGGGGAAGAAGCTGGTCGGCGAGCTTGAGGCGGCCGACATCGACGTGGTGTACAAGGTGTCGCCGATCACGGAAGTGTTCGGCTACCCCGGCGGCGAGGTGACGGTCAGCGTCGTCGATTTCGAGTTCACCTTGAACGTCCCGTTCATCGGTATGGAGATTGACCTGCCCGACTACCGCACGACGCTCACGGCCGAGAGCGCCGGCCAAATCCCCGAGGACATCACAGAGCCTCCCGACCCGACGCCGACCCCGACGCCGGAGCCGACACCTGAGCCGACGCCTGCGCCAACACCAACACCGGCCCCGACGCCCGCGCCGACGCCTGATCCGACGCCTGCGCCCACGCCCGAGCCGACCCCGCCGTCCTGCCCGTGCGGAAAGAAGGGGAACGGCGACTGTAAGCCCTGCCATTGAGAAAGGGCGCGCGCGGAGCGAGCAGAGATAGTTTCCTACAACTCGACACGAACGAAGCGACCATGACCCAACAGCTCACATTCGTCATCCTCAGCACCGGCCTTGAGACCTTCAAGGAGCTGCGCGGCGCGCTGATGGCCGAGCCGGACGCGCGCATCCTCGCCGGCGGCGACGATGCCGAGCAACTCCTCGGAGAGATCGTGCGCCTCAAGCCCTCGGCGGCCATCGTCTCCCTCGGCCCGTCGCCCGATGCCGGCCTCAAGTTCGTCGAGCGCGCCGCCGCCGAGTGCCCGCGCACAGTAATCATCTGCGCCTCGCGCGACGCCTCGCCCGATCTCATCCTGCGATCTTTGCGCGCCGGCGCGCGCGAGTTCCTGCGCCTCCCCGTGATCGCCGAGGAGTTCAAGACGGTCATCGCGCGCACGGCCGAGTTTCATGCCGGGCAGGCCGAGCCGCCGAAGAAGCGCGGGCGCACCGTCGCCGTTTTCTCCAATAAGGGCGGCTGCGGCACCACCTTCATCGCCGCCAACCTCGCCGCCTCGCTGCAAGCGCCGACCGTCCTCGTCGATCTCAACCTCCAGTCGGGCGACCTCGGCCTCTTCCTCGGCGTGGAGCCGAAGTTCTCCATCTCCGACCTCGTCGAGAACCGCGAGCGCGTTGACGACTCACTTCTCCGCAGCTACCTTGCGCCCCACTCCGCGAACCTCTCGCTGCTCTCCGCGCCGCGCGAGGCCGACTCGGCCGACGACATCGAGCCGGAGCACGTCTTCGAGGTCATCGAAATTTTGCGCGAGCGTTTCGACTACGTCGTCATCGACCCGCAGCACACCTTCGACGCCATCACGCTCGCCGCGCTCGATCAGGCCGACGACGTGCTGCTCGTCCTGACGCTCGACATCCCCGCCATCCGCTGCGCCCAGCGCGCTCTCGCCATCTTCGACCGCCTCGGCTACCCGCGGCGCAAGGTGCAGGTCGTCGTCAATCGCTGGTCGAAGCAGATCGACCTCGACCTGCGCGAGGTCGAGCGATACCTCGGGCAGAAGGTCACGGCCTACGTCCAGAGCGACTACCGCATGGCCGTCAACTCCATCAACCTCGGGCAGCCGCTCGTCGAGGCAGACCCGTCGTCGAAGATCGCGATGGAGCTACGGCAAATCGCCACGAGCGTCTGCGGCCCCAGCGCCGCCCCCGTCCCCGTGGCCCCGCAGAAGCGACGCTTCCTCGGCTCACTCCTGCGCCGCCCGCAGCCGCAGGATGAGCCGCAGTTGATCGTGAAAGAGAAAGAAACCTTCAGCCCTCAGCAGTCGGCGGTCAGCTAAAAAGCTTTTAGCGTTTAGCTGTTAGCGTTCAGCAAAAAAAAGCAGCGACAGAAAACAACGAACAGGGAAGGGAGTCGGCCGGCGGTTACAGAAATAGTTCAGGCGGCACAGGCGACGAAGCTAACTGCTAACCGCTAACCGCTAACGAAAGCTAACGGCTGACAGCTAACAACCATGGCACTTCGCGAGAGACTGGTCAGGGAGACTCCGGGCGCGGCGGCGTTCTTCGGGCGCGGCGGCGGCGACGAGGCGGCGGGGCGCGAGGGCGCGAACCTCTTCCAGGAGATGAAGTCGCGCCTGCACCGCGCCATCATCAACCGCATGGACTTGACCAAGCTCGGGCAGCTCGAACCCGAGCAGCTCCACGCCGAGGTCTCCCGTCTCGCCGAAGACATCATCACGTCCGAGAACGCGCCGCTCTCCACCATCGACCGCGAGCGACTCGTCGGCGAGGTGCGTCACGAGCTGTTCGGCCTCGGGCCGCTGGAGCCTTTGCTTGCCGACTCGGCCGTCTGCGACATCCTCGTCAACTCGCCGAAGAACATCTATATCGAGCGCGGCGGCAAACTCGAACGCACCAACGTCGAGTTCAAAGACGACGAGCACCTGATGCGCGTCATCGAGCGCATCGTCTCGATGGTCGGCCGCCGCATCGACGAATCCTCCCCGATGGTGGAC
>DASVES010000189.1:0-7834 GCA_036380435.1 Pyrinomonadaceae bacterium
GAGCGGCATGAAGACGCTCTCGGTGTAGCCGGTGTGGAAAAAGTAGGCGGTCGGGAAGATGAACATGAAGAAGACGGCGGCGCGCGCGCTCGTGTCTTCGAGGTCGAGGCGGGCGAGCCGGTAGAACAGGAGACCGGCGGCCACGGCGCCTATGAGCGAGACGACGTGGAAGGTCAGGACGTAGTCGCGCAGGACTATGCCGAAGAGGCGCAGCAGCCACGGGTAGAGCGGGTAGAAGACGATCCAGAGGCGCTGATCTTTGCTGACGAGGTCGGTCGCCACGTAGCCGTCGCGCGCGATGTCGATGTAGTGAGGCACGTCCCAGCGGTTCCAAAGCTCCAGCCAGCCCTGAAAGGAGCCGGCCGGCTGGTTCGTGAGGATGGCGTAGGCGGCCACGCCGAAGACCAGCATGAACAGCTTGAGCGCGACGACGAAGAGGACGATGCGCCGGTCGAACCACGGCTGATGTTCCGCGGCTGTCGCCTTGTGTGATTTTTCGATCTGTCTTTGTTGTCTGTTCTTCGGGGGCATCGGGAAATCACCATGCAATGTGGGTCTGGTTCACTCAAGTCTCCGCGTCCCCTCCGCGTCCTCTGCGACTCGGCGGTGAATCTATTTCCCTCTCACTCAAGTTATTGCTCTAGTTCGCGTCGAGGAACGTGCGGTGCCACATCTCCAGCGTCAGGAGTTGCATGACGTGGAGACTGAAATCTTCGCGGCCCGAGAGGTTCGCGTCCACGACGCGGCGCACCTCCTCGGGGCGGAAGAGGCCGCGACGGCGCACCGCCTCCTCCGACAACATCTCATCGACGAGCGGGCGCAACGGCCCTCGCAGCCACGCGCGCACCGGCGCGCCGAAGCCCGCCTTCTTGCGCCACACCACGTCGCGCGGCAGCACCCGCTCGGCGGCGCGCTTCAGAATATATTTCCGCTTCAGACCGCGCAGCTTCAGGCGAGGCGGCATCCGCGCCGACAGCTCCACCATCTCGACATTGAGGAACGGCACGCGCACTTCCAGAGTCGTCGCCATCGCCGTCTTGTCCGTGTAATCGAGGTTCAGACACGGCAGGAAGGTCTTCATGTCAACGTAGAGGAGACGGTTGAGCGGCGCGGCCTCCGAGCAGCGCGCGAAGTGCCGGCGGTGCTCGACGTAGGCGTCCATGTCGCGGGTCGCCGCGCGCAGGTCGTCGGTGTAGAGACGCTGTTTCGCCTCGTCGGTGAAGTAGGTGCCGAAGCCGAGGTAGCGATGCTCGAAATCGAGCGCGGCGCTGCGGGCGAACTTCTTGGCGTTGCGCAAAGGCGCGGTCAAAAGGCCGGGCATGCCGCCGGGCAGCGTCTCGGCGAGCGCGCGCATGATGGGGCGACGCAGCGAAGAAGGGATGGGGTCGAGCGCGCCGGCCAGCGCCATCGCGAGGTGGCGCGGGTAGCCGGCGAAGACCTCGTCGCCGCCCATCCCCGAGAGCAGCACGGTCAAAGTCTCACGCGCCGCGCGCGCGACGAGGTAGCTGCTGATGACAGAATCGATCAGCGGCGATTCCATGTGATAGACGAGCTTCGGCAGCAACGCGGCCACGTCCGGCTGGAGGATGATCTCGTGGTAGTCGGTGTCGAAGAGTTGGCCGACGCGGCGCGCCCAGCGCGCGTCGTCGGGGATGATGTCGTAGCGCAAGTCCTCCGGCTCGAAGCCGATGGTGTAGGTCGAGACGCGCCGGCCCTCGGAGTGTCGCTTCATCATCGCCACGATCATCGATGAATCCACTCCGCCCGAGAGGAACGAACCCAGCGGCACGTCCGACACCATCTCCAGACGCACGACGCGCTCGAAGGTCTCCAACACCTGCTCGCGCCACCACTCCACGCCGCGCCCCGTCTCCAACTCGTCGAACGAAACGTCCCACCACTCGCGCACGCTCACGCGCCCGTCGCGCCACGTGAGGACGTGGCCGGGCGGAAGTTTCTTCACGCCCTTAAAAAGAGTGTGCGGGTCGGGCGTCCAGAGGAAAGTGAGCTGCTGGTTGAGGCCCTCGACGTTCAGCGCACGCTCGACCAGCCCGCTCGCCAGAATGGCCTTCGCCTCCGACGCGAAGACGAAAGACGTGCCCGCGCCGTTGTCACCCTGCGGCGTCGCATAGAAGAGCGGCTTGATGCCGAGGCGGTCGCGCGCAACCGTCAACACGCGCTCTCGCTCGTCCCACACGGCGAAGGCGAACATCCCGTTCAGACGCGGCAGGCACTCTTCGCCCCACTCGGCGAACGCCGCCAGCAGCACCTCCGCGTCCGAGTCCGTATGAAACTGCCGTCCCCGCCCAACGAGTTCGGCGCGCACCTCGCGGAAGTTGTAAATCTCGCCGTTGAAGGTGAGGACGTAGCGCCCGTCCGCCGACAGCATCGGCTCGTGTCCGCCCTCGCTCGTGTCGATGATCGCCAGCCTTCGGTGCCCCAGACACGCGCGCCGCCCCTCGCCGTCAGCCGCTACGGAAGTCCACACACCCTCGTCGTCGCGCCCGCGGTGCTCGATGGCCTTGAGCATCGCGCCGATGCGCCGCTCCGGTTCACTGCTGATGAGTCCGGCGATTCCGCACATGGCTTCAGGAGTGATAAGTGATGAGTGATAAGTGATGAGAAAGAATAGGGTCGTCTTCTTCTCTTTCTTATCACTTATAACTCATCACTTATCACGTCTCGTGGTTCTGCCGTCCGCAGCGACTCAAGGATGCGGAAGGTGGCGCGGGTGGTGGCCGCGAGGTCTGCGAGGGCGATGGGCGCGGGGGCGCCGCTCGTGACTACGGCGCAGGCGGCGCGCACCTCTTCGCGCTGGCCCTTGTCTTGTCCGCGCAGGCGCGTGCGCCGCTCGCGCCCGCTCGCGTAGGCCGTGGCCGCGCGGAAGTCGTCGATGACGAACGTCCGGCCCTCGCCGTAGATTTCGACGCGCTCCTTGGGGAGTGCGCGGTCGCCCTCGGCCAAGTAGGCGATTGATGCGTTGGAGCCATCGGCGAGACGCAGGGTGATAAAGACGGAATCGTCGTCCACCGTCTCGTGATCGCGCGAGGCGACCGGCTCGGCGTAGACGCGCGTCGTTGTGGAGTTGGTCAGGAAGTGTATGAGGTCGATGAAGTGGCAGACCTCGCCGATGATGCGGCCGCCGCCCTCGCGCGCGTCTTGTATCCAGTGGCCGCGCGGGATGCGGCCGGCGTTGACGCGGTAGAGAATCGAGAGCGGCGCGCGCCGCGCGGCTAGAAACGCGTGGGCCGCGCGGGCGTGGGGCGAGAAGCGGCGGTTGAAGCCGACCATCAACGATGCGTTGGAGGCGCGCGCCGCGGAGAGTACGGCGTCGAGCTGTGCGTCATCGAGCGCGAGGGGCTTTTCGACGAAGACGTGGCGGCCGCGTTCGAGCGCGCGGCGGGCGAGTTCGGCGTGCGAGTCGTGGCGCGTGGCGATGACGACGAGGTTCACGTCTCCGTCTTCAAGAACCGCGTCCGCGCCGGAGACGGAGCGCGCGAAGTCGTACTTGCGGCCCACTTCGCGCGCCGTCACGCCCGTGGCCGTGGCGACCGAGACGAACTCCGCGCCCGTTTCTTTGAAGTTCGGCAGCAGGAACTTCTGCGCGTAGCTCCCCGCGCCGATGAGTCCGACGCGCACGCGCGCCGCCCCTTCGCGGACGGAAGCCGCGCCCGCCTTCGTGGGCGCGCGCAGTTCGACGCGGCCCGCAAGCTCGCGCTCGGTGTCGTAGGTGAGCAGCACGCCGAGGTAAGCTTCGCTCGTCTCGCCGGAGATGAGCTGGTACGCGCGCTCGCCCTCCTCAATCGGGAAGCGATGCGTGATGAGCGGGCGCACGTCCACGCTGCCCGACGCGACGAGGTCGAGGAAGGCTTCGATGTTGCGCCCCTCCGTCCAGCGGACGTAAGGGAAGGGGTAATCGTGCCCGCGCTCCTCGTACTCCGGGTCGTAGCGCCCCGGCCCGTAAGACATCGAGACCTTCAGCGTCAGCTCGCGCTCGTAATAAATTTTGCGCGGGACGTTCATGCCGACTAAGCCGACGGCCACGACGCGCCCTTTGAGACGCGACACCTCGCCGGCGAATTCGACGGGCTGATCGGAAGAGGTGGCGGCCGTGATGAGGACGGCGTCGGCCCCGCGTCCGCGCGACCAGTGCATGACGGCGGCGCGCGCCGCGTCGCCCGCCAGCGCGCCGTCGTCCGCGCCGAGCGTGCGCGCGAGTGCGACGCGCGTCGGGTCGGTGTCGATGCCGAAGACGCGGCAGCCGTTCGCCTTCAGGAGTTGCACGGTGAGCTGGCCGAGGAGGCCCAGACCTAGAACGACGACCGCTTCGCCGATGGTCGGCTCCGCGAGTCGGACGCCTTGCAGGGCGATGGCGCCGAGCGTGCCGAAGGCCGCCGCCTCGAAATCGACCGCGTCGGGCAGCGCCACGCAGAGGTTCTTCGGCACCGAGAGCAGTTCCGCGTGCGACGCGAAGCCCGCGCCGGCGCACGCCACGCGCTGGCCCGCGCGAAACTCCGTCACGCCCTCACCCACCGCGAAGACTGTGCCGGCCGCGCTGTAGCCGAGCGCGTTCGAGGCGTCGAGCTTGGCGCGCACGGCCGCCAGCGTGCTGCTCACGCCTTCGGCCTGCGCCTTGCGGATGACCTGTCGGACGAGGTCGGGGCGCTCGCGCGCTTTCCCCAACAGACTCTTGCGGCCCAGCTCCACCGCCATGCGCTCCGTGCCCGCGCTGATGAGCGACGCGGCGGCGCGCACGAGCACCCTGCCTGCTTGCGCGACGGGCGGCGGCACGTCGGCCACCGTCACCTCGCCCGTCTTGTAGTTCTGCAAAATCTGCTTCATGCGCGAAGACTATCGAATGTCTGAAGAAGAATTACAAGAAGTGATAAGTGATAAGTGATGAGTGATGAGAGAGCGGTCAGCAATCAGCCTTCAGCAATCAGCCAGAACGGCCGCCGCTTCTTGTCGGGCTGAAAGCTGACGGCTGACCGCTGAAAGCTCCTTCTCATCACTCATCACTCATCACTTCTTCTGCCCCTTCGAGAGCAGCCGATTGTATATCTCCGCGTACTCCGGCGCCACACACGCGGCGGAGAAGCTGCGGGCAAGCACGCGGTTGTTTTGCCCCATCGCGGCGCGCGTGTGCGGCTCGTCGAGGAGCCGGGTGATTTTGTCGGCGAGCATCTTGGGGTTGCGCGGCTCGACCCAGAGACAGTTGTCCGGCTCACGCAGGTAGTCGGCGGCGGCGCGGATGCGTGTCGTGATGATGGGCAGAGCGGCCGCCGCCGCGTAGAAGACGGTCATCGGGAAGCCCTCGTAGTGATAGGTCGGGAAGACGAGCGCCGTGCTCCCGGCGTAGAACTCGCCCGTCTCCGACTCGGGCATCAGGCCGCAGAAGCGCACGCGCTCCGCGAGCCCCAAACGCGCCGCCTCTGCTTCGGCCTCCGCGCGCGCCGGCCCGTCGCCCACGCACAGGAGCGCGAACTCGCGGCCGCCGTCGCCGACGATGCGGCAGGCGCGGAGCACGTCCGTGAGTCCCTTCGCGGGGATGAACCGCGCGATGAAGAGCAGCCGCGGCACGTCCTCCTTCAAATTCAGGCGCGCGGCGAGGCGTTCGTCCGCGCGCTCGGGGAAGTCGCGCTCGACGACGTTCTTGACGACGAACACTTTCGACGCGTCCGCGCCGGCGCGCACGAAGTTGTCGCGCTCCTCCGACGAGAGGACGCCAATGCCGTCGGCGCTCGCGAGCAGCATGCGGCCCATGCGGCGCAGGAGCGCATTTTTAGTCTCCAGCAGCGCGCCGTCCGAGCCGTGGAACTTGAGGAAGATTCTGGCGCCCGAGGCGCGCAAGCGTGGGAGGGTGACGGCGTCGCGCAGGAGCGCCTTCGTGTCGAAGGAGGTGTTGAGGTGAACCACGTCGAAGCCGTCTGCTTTGAGACGGCGGCGCAGCCGTCGGGCCGTCGAGACGACGCGGCGGACGCGTTGGGCGAGACCCGTGCCCGAGAGTTTGTCGCCGTAGACGTATGTCTCCTCGCCGACCTCGACGCCGAGCCGGCGCAGCTCTTCGACGAACGGCGGCTCGCAGGCCGCCGGCCCGCCGAGCGATTCCCTGTCCGGCATCCCGATGAGCACGCGCACGGTTTTCTTTTAGACTCCCCCGAGCCGGCCGTAGAGTTGAATCAACCCTGCGATATGCGACTCGATGCTGAACTGCTGCGTCGCCCACTCGCGCGCCCGCGACGCAAGTCGCGTCCGCCCTTCGGCATGATTCGCCAACTCGATGAGGACGCGCGCGAGGTCTTCAGCATCGCCCGTGCGAAAGAGCGCCGCGTATTCCCCTTCATTCGACACCTCTCGCAAAGGGCCGATGTCGGACAACACCGCCGGCACGCCCGCCATCATCGCCTCGACCGCCGCCACGCCGAACGTGTCCGCGCGCGAGGAGAGTACGAACACGTCGAGCGCGGCGAGCACTGCCGGGATGTCGTCGCGCTTGCCGAGGAAGCGCACGCGGCCTTCGAGGCCCGCGCGGCGGCAGAAGTCCACGCACTCGTCGTAAGCGCGCGTCGGCGACCCCGCGGGAGTTGCGCCGACGAAGACGAAGCGCGAGCGCGGCACGGCGTCGAACAGACGCGGCAGCGCGCGACAAACTGTCAATTGATCCTTGCGGTCGTCGGCGTAAAAATTGCCGACCATGCCAAAGAGCATGTCTTCAGCCCCGAGGCCAGGCTCGCCGCGCAGGTCGTGCGCGCCGGCCGTCGCCGTGAGCCTGCGGGCGTCCACGCCGTTGTAGACGACGTGAAAATTCCTGCCGGTGTCGAAGCCCGCTTCGCGCCCGAGACATGCGAGCAGGTCGCGGCTGACGGCGACGTTGGCGTCCATGCGCGGCGCGAGCAGCTTCAGGGCCAGACGGTTCTTCGCGTCGGCCGAGCACAGGTGAAAACTGAGCACGCGCTTGACGCCTGTGCCGCGCGTGGCGAGGTAGGCGTGCAGCGCCTCGACGGCCTGATGGCAATGGACGACCTCCACGTTGCGCTCGCGGACGATCTCGCGCAGACTCGCGGCCAAGTTCAAATCGACGGGCAGCTCACGGCGCAGGCGGATGAAGTCGGCGCCCGAGCGCCGGAAGTCGTCTTCGAGGTCGCCGCCGCCGGTGGCGACGAAGGTCAGTTCGAGTCCGCCGGCGCGTGCGTTGCGGCAAAGGTCGAGCGCCAGCGTTTCAGCGCCCCCGCGGTTGAGCGAGTCGAGTATGTGCAGCACTCTCATCGGTTCGGGCGAAGTGCATTAATATAGGGGCGGGGCGGGGAAAGCTCAACGCAGGAGTGATGAGTGATAAGTGATGAGTGATGAGTTAAAGACAAGTTCAGGGGCGGTCGCGGGCGGAGCTGGTGGCGACGCTCCTGAAGAGGCGGCCACTTATCACTTATCACTTATCACTCATCACTCGCCTGCCGTGTCCGTCGTCGTCCCATCCTACAATCACGCGCCGTTCGTTGAAAGAACACTGCGCTCGGTCTTCCAGCAGACGCACGCGCCGCGCGAGTTGCTGGTGATCGACGACGGCTCGCGCGACGGCTCGGCGCGCGTCGTCGAGCGCGTGCTTCAGGACTGTCCTTTTCCGTGCGAGCTTGTCGCCCGCGAGAACCGTGGGCTGTGCGCGACGCTCAACGAAGGCTTCGCGCGCACCACGGGGCGCTACTTCGCCTACCTCGGCTCGGACGACGTGTGGCTGTCCGAATTTTTACGCGCGCGTGTCGCCGCGCTCGAAGCGAGGCCGCGCGCGGTGCTCGCCTACGGCGGCGCCTACACCATCGACGAGCACGACCGCATCATC
>DASVES010000190.1:0-3909 GCA_036380435.1 Pyrinomonadaceae bacterium
TAGCGGTCAGCCAGCAAATCAACTTTTAAAGGGCGCGTCAATGCGAGCGTCGTCACGGCTTACATACAAATCCGATTCGAGAATCAGCATCATGCGAGAACTGCTATAAGGGCAGCTGACTTCAACCGCTTGGCTGAAAGCTAATAGCTAATAGCTAACAGCTATCTGAACGCATGATACCCGCCGAGCAGCACGGCCCCGGCGAAGGTGCAGAGGACGAGCGCGCCGCCGGCGACGCCGAGCCAGGCGGCCTTGCGGCCGCGCCACTGCGTCCGGTAGTGGAGCAGCGCCAGATAGAGCACCCACGTCAGCAGCGCGAACATCTCGACGGGGTCGTTGTGCCAGACGCGGCCCGTGCGCGCCGAAGACCAGACGACGCCTGTCACGAGGCCGAGCGTCAGAAGTGTGAAGCCCGCGCCCGCCGCGCCCGAGCCAACGTCGTCCACGGTGGCGAGACTGGGCAGCCGGTGGAAGACGGCGCCGAACGTCTTGAGCCGCAGCTCGCGTTCCATCAACAGGTACATCACGCTCGCCGTGAAGGCGACGAAGAGTGCCGCGTAGGCGAAGATCAGGAGCGTGGTGTGGATGGGGAAGAGCCACGCCGCGCTGCCCTCGGTGACGTGGCCCGCCGTCAGGTCGTCGCGCCCGCGCAAAAAGTTCGAGGCCAGCACGAGCACGCACACGAGCGGGATCGTGAAGACGCCCATCGCCCGCGTCCCGTAGCGGTAGATCGCCGCGGCATAGACGACGACGAGCGTCCAGGCGAGGAACAGAATCGTCTCGGGGAGGTGGAGCAGCGGGAAGTGTCCGTCGTTCACCCAGTCGGCGATGATGGCGAGGGTGTGCGCGACGAAGCCCACGCCGAGCGACCACGTCGTCACGCGGTCGGCCGCGCGGCGCTTGTTGATGAACGCCAGGACGGAGTGAATCGCCGCGACGACGTAGGCGGCCAGTGCTGCATACAATAACGGCTTCATCGGGCGAAAAAAAGAGGTGCGGACGGAACGCGGCAATTGTAGTTTATGGTTGTGGTGTCGGCAAGCAGGGCCACTTTCGGCGCGCGATGTTGTACTGGGCCGGGGCCGCGTGAGAAAATTTGTCGTATTGAGTGATCTTCAGTTGCATGAGCGCATAATAGATTCACCGCAAGAGTCGCGGAGTACGCGGAGTTCACGCAGAGAGTTGATTCAAGGCTCTGCGTGAACAAGGGAGGCCGAATCGTATGCCGACACGTCAGGAAGCCTGGGAACTCCTTTGCGAGTACACGAAGGGGAAGAGCTTGCGCCAGCACGCGCTCGCGGTCGAGACGGCCATGCGCGCCTGCGCCCCGCACTACGGCGGCCCCACGGAGGACGCGGACGAGTGGGGCCTCGTCGGACTCCTCCACGACTTCGATTACGAGATGTTCCCGACGGAAGAAGAACATCCGTTCAAGGGCGCGAACATCCTCTGCGGGCGCGGCTACCCCGACCGCATCATCCGCGCCATCCTCGGACACGCCACCTACACCGGCGTCCCGCGCGACACACGCATGGCGCAGGCGCTCTTCGCCACCGACGAGCTGTGCGGCTTCCTCGTCGCCTGCGCGCTCGTCCGGCCCACACGCAGCCTCGACGACCTCGAAGTCTCCTCCGTCAAGAAGAAACTCAAGGACAAAGGGTTCGCCCGCTCCGTCAACCGCGACGACATCCGGCAGGGCGTCGAAGAGTTGGGCGTCGGCCTCGACGAACACGTCCGCTTCGTCATCGACGCACTGCGGCCCGTTCAGCACATCATCGGCCTGAAAGGAAGCGACGAGCATGAGCTGGGGGCCAAAAGTCAGGGGCCGGAGGAAACGCTACCCGCTCAGCAGAACGCCCCGGCCACTGAGCGTTGACTCGCCGCCGCCGACCCTTGGGCTTGCGCTCCGGCGCGGCGTGAAACTATTCTGTTGAGGCTTTATTGAAAAAAAACTAATCAGAGTTTCTGTTCGCGTGAGGCTGCGGCCGCGGCGTCAGCGCTGGGAGCAGGAATGTGCCGGCGATGATGAGGCCCAGCGTGAGGGCGACCGAGAGCATGGCCGCCAGCGCCGCCTGTAGCGGGCGCAGGCGCGCCGTGTGGCGGTAGACAAAGATGCTGGCCGCGATGATTATCCCGAGGGGCAGGGCGAGGACGGCGAGGGCGGCGGTGTCAGGTGTGGAGCGCACGCGCTCGACCACGCCGGGGAGTACATACGCCAGACCCAGACTCGCGCCCGCCCCGACGAGCGCGGCGAGCGACGAAGTCATAATTAGAAGCTTCCAACGCATGTGGGTTTGACAGGTTCGGCGCGAGTCCGGGCGAGGTGTCCTAGCTGGCGCCGCCAAGCATAGCACAGGCCGCACCGGGCGGGCGCGGCCTCTCGCCGCTACGTTAACTTCAGACAAGTCACAAAACCAATGGTCGCACGCTCAACACTCCTCTACATGGCGCGCCACGAGGGGCTGAAAGACTTTGCCACCCGCTTCGCCCCGTTCAAAAAGATGACCGCGCGCTTCGTCGCGGGCGAGACGCTGGAGGAGGCGGCCCGTGCCATCCGCCACCTCAACTCCATCGGCTGCACGGCCTCCTTTGACCACCTCAACGAGTCAGTCGGCACGGTCGAGGAGACCGACGGCGAAGTGCGCGAGTACCTCCGCATCCTCCGGGCCATCGACGAGACCGGCATCCGCTCGAACGTCTCGATCAAGCTCACGCAGTTCGGACTCGAAATCGACCCGGAGCTGACCTATCGCAATGCGCGCACGGTCGTCGAAGATGCGGCGCGGCGCGGCAACTTCGTCCGCGTGGACATGGAGGCGTCCGCCGTCACGCAGGTCACGTTCGACATCTTCCGTCGCCTGCGCTCGGAGTTTGGCCTCAACGACGTTGGCATCGTCGTCCAGTCGTACCTGCGCCGGACGCACGACGACGTGCTCGATCTGCTCAAAATCCCCGCGCGCATACGCCTCTGCAAGGGCGCCTACAACGAGCCGCCCGAGGTGGCCTTCCCTGACAAGAAGGACGTGGACGACAACTACGTCCGCCTCATGCAACTACTTCTTTCCAGCGACACGTACCACGGCATCGCCACCCACGATGAGCGTATGATCGCGGCTACGGTCGAGTACGCCGAGAGACAGAGAATCGGCAAAGACGCCTTCGAGTTCCAGATGCTTTACGGCATTCGGCGCGACCTTCAGGAAAAGCTCGCGCGCGAGGGCTATAACGTGCGCGTCTACGTGCCCTACGGCAAGCACTGGTATCCCTACTTCATGCGCCGCCTCGCCGAGCGGCCGGCGAACGTCTGGTTCATCGTGAAGAATTTGTTCAAGGGGTAACTCTTCGGGGAGGTGGTGGGTGGGGACGAGATGAGCGACAACCTCGGATGGATCATCTGGACGGTGCTCGGCGTGCTCCTCATCATCGCCGAGGTCTTTACGCCCGGCTTCGTCCTGCTGTGGTTCGGAGTCGGCGCGCTGGCCGCCGCGTTCGGTGCGATGCTGGGCGTCGGCCTGCCACTACAGTTTCTAATCTTCCTGATCGTCTCCATCACACTCACGGCCGCCTCGCGGACGATCTTCGTCCGCTACTTCACGCGCGACGACGAGGAGGGCGCGATGAAGTTCGGAGCGGAGGCGCTGCCGGGCAAGGTCGGTACTGTGGTCACGTCGAGCAGGGGCGCGATGAGCGAGGGGGCGGTGAAGGTCTTCGGCTCGATATGGACGGCGTACCCGGCCGAAGGCGAGCCGCCTCTGGAGGCCGGCGACCGCGTTGTCGTCGAAAGCCTGCGCGGGGCCTCGATCTACGTGCGCCGCCTCGACGCCATTCCCGACTGGCGCGGTCAGGGGGCATTGAAAGACGGCTCGGACGATACAGCGGGAGGTTGACGCTGCGCCATGCTCGGAAGTT
>DASVES010000191.1:0-3727 GCA_036380435.1 Pyrinomonadaceae bacterium
TCTCTCGGCGCCGGCGTCGGCCTCGCCTTCCTGCTCGACTACCTCGACGACACGCTCAAGAGCGTCGATGACGTTGACCGCTATCTGCACCTGCCGTCGCTCGCGCTCATCCCGGCCACCCGCGGCGAGAACCGCTCGCGCCTCAAGGGCGGCGGACACGCGCCGGTCGAGGGCGAGGTTACGGCGCTGGCGCTCACCACGGACGTGCGCTCGCCCGTCGCCGAGGCTTACCGCCATCTGCGCACTTCGCTCCTGCTCTCCTCGGCCGGACAGCCGCCGAAGACCATCCTCGTCACGTCGAGCCAGCCGTCAGAGGGCAAGACGACGACGGCCGTCAACACGGCCATCATGCTGGCGCAGACCGGCGCGCAGGTGCTCATCGTCGATTGCGACCTGCGCCGCCCGCGCATCCACGCCAACTTCGGCGTCTCGAACGCGCGCGGCCTGACCAACTACCTCTCCGGCGACCGCGACCTCGACTCGCTCGTCCAGCCCTACGACAAGCTGCCCAATCTCAGTCTGCTGACCTCGGGGCCGATTCCGCCCAACCCGGCCGAACTCCTCGGGTCGAGCGAGATGCGCCGGCTCCTGACCGTTCTCAGCGACCGCTTCACGCACGTCGTCATCGACTCGCCGCCGGCCATCTCCTTTACCGACGCCTCGATCCTCTCGACGATGGTTGACGGCGTGATGCTCGTCGTCCACGGCGGCCGCTCCTCACGCGCCATCGTCCGCCGCGCCAAGCAGCAGCTCGTCGATGTCGGCGCCAACATCTTCGGCGTCGTCCTCAACAACGTGAAGCTCGACTCGACCGAGTACTACTACTCGGGCTACTACTCGGGCTACTACGCCTACGAAGACGACGACGAGTCGGCCGAGGGGGCCGAAGAGCCGGCCGCGACCACGACGGGGCGCGCCAGTTGAGCACTACGGAGCGGGGCGAGTTCTGCGTCATCGCGCCCGACGTGAGGCTCGGCCGCGACGTGCGCGTCTACAACTTCGTCAACCTCTACGGCTGCGAGATCGGCGACGGCACACGCATCGGCGCCTTCGTCGAAATCCAGAAGGGCGCGCGCGTGGGCCGCAACTGCAAGGTGTCGAGCCACACCTTCATCTGCGAGGGCGTCGAGATCGACGACGAAGTCTTCATCGGCCACAACGTCAACTTCATCAACGACAAGTACCCGCGCGCCACCGTCCCCGACGGCTCGCTCCAGACCGAGGCGGACTGGACGCTCACACGAACGCGCGTCGAGCGCGGCGCTTCCATCGGCACCGGCGCCGTCATCCTCTGCGGCGTCCGCATCGGCGCCGGCTCGACGGTCGGCGCCGGCTCCGTCGTCACCAGAGATGTGCCCCCCGGCGCGACCGTCGCCGGCAACCCAGCAAGAGAAATTCAAGGAGGTGATAAGTGATGAGTGATAAGTGATAAGAAAGAGCAGGCGGTTTTTCTTATCACTTATCACTCATCACTCATCACTTTTAGAATGATTCCTTTCGTAGACCTACAGGCCCAGTACCGGGCCATCAAGGCGGAGATCGACGAGGCCGTCGCGCGCGTGCTCGACACGTCGGCCTTCATCCTCGGCCGTGAGGTGGAGGCGTTCGAGCGCGCCTTCGCCGATTATCTGGGCGCGCGCTTCTGCGTCGGCGTGAGCAACGGGACGGCGGCCGTCCAGCTCGCGCTTTCGGCGTGCGGCGTCGGGCCGGGCGACGAAGTAATCGTCCCCGCCAACACCTTCTTCGCCACGGCCGAGGCCGTCTCCACCGCCGGCGCTCATCCGCGCTTCGTCGATTGCGACCCCGTCTCTTACAACATCGATGCGTCGCTGATTGAAGCCGCGATTACAGAGCGCACGCGCGCCATCATCCCCGTCCACCTCTACGGCCAGCCGGCCGACCTCGACGCCATCTTCCGCGTCGCCGCGCGTCACAACCTGACGGTGATCGAAGACGCGGCTCAGGCTCACGGCGCGCAGTACAGGGGGCGGCGCGTGGGCGCGCGCGGCCGCGCCAACTGCTTCAGCTTCTACCCCGGCAAAAATCTCGGCGCTTACGGCGAAGCCGGCGCGGTCGTCACGGACGACGCGGAGGTGGCCCGCCGCGTGCGGCTCCTGCGCGACCACGGGTCGGAGCGCAAGTACCGGCACGAAATCATCGGCTACAACTTCCGCATGGAAGGCATTCAGGGCGCGGTGCTCGGTGTGAAGCTCCCGCACCTCGACGGCTGGAACGAACTGCGCCGCCGACACGCCGCGCGCTACGACGAGCTGCTGCGCGACAGCGGCCTTGTCTTGCCGCGCGCGTCGTCGGACGCGCGCCACGTCTATCACCTCTACGTCGTGCAAACCGAAGACCGCGACGCGCTGCAAAAGCACTTGGCGGACGCCGGCGTCCAGACCGGCATCCACTACCCCATCCCCATCCACCTCCAGCCCGCCTACGCCTTCCTCGGACACAAGCCCGGCGATTTCCCCGAGGCCGAGCGTCAGGCCGCGTGCGTGCTCTCGCTCCCGATGTTCGCCGAGTTGACGGACGAACAGATCGAGCGCGTCGCGGAGGCGGTTCACAGTTTCAGCGGCAGCGGTGTGCGACAGGCAGCGGCCGTCGAAGCATCTTTGTAGGGGCAGGGCTTGTCCCTATTCGTACTTACAGAATAATTAACATGGATGGACAGGATGGATAAGATATGAAGATTTGAGATTTCAGATTTCAGATGTGAGATTTCAAATGTTCTGATCCTGAGCATCCTGCCCATCCATGTTAATTATTCTTTCGGAAAGACGGGCCGCGAACTTGTCCTGCCACACGATTTTGACGACGCTTGATTGATGACGAAAGAAGCGACAACGGTCGGGATCATCGGCTGCGGCTACTGGGGGCCGAACCTGCTGCGTAACTTCTCGGAGAACGAGTCGGCGGAGCTGCGCTGGGTGTGCGACCTCGACCCGAAGCGCCTCGAAGTGATGGGCCGCCGCTACCCCTCGGCCGAGACGACGCCCGACTGTGAACAACTCTTCGCCGACCCGCGCCTCGACGCCGTCGTCATCTCCACGCCCGTCGGCACCCACTACGATTACGCGCGCCGGGCGCTCGAAGCCGGCAAGCACGTCCTCGTCGAGAAGCCGCTGACATCGACCGCCCGCAAGGCCGAGGAGTTGATCGCTCTGGCCGAACGGGGCGGCCTCACCCTGATGGTCGATCACACGTTCATCTACACGGGCGCGGTGCGCAAGATCAAGGAGATCGTCGAGGGCGGGGAACTCGGCGACCTGCTCTACTTCGACTCGACGCGCATCAACCTCGGCCTCTTCCAGAGCGACATCAACGTCGTCTGGGACCTCGCCCCGCACGACCTCTCGATCATGGACTACATCCTCGACCGCCGTCCCACCTCGGTCTCGGCCACCGGGAGTTGCCACATCGAGCGCGGCATCGAAAACATCGCCTACGTCATGCTCCGCTTCCCCGACGAGTTCATCGCCCACTTCCACTTCAACTGGCTGGCGCCCGTCAAGATTCGCCGCACGCTCATCGCCGGCATGCGCAAGATGATCGTCTACGACGACATCGAGCCGGTCGAGAAAGTGCGCGTCTACGACAGCGGGGTGACGGCCAGCCGCGCGGGCGGCGGCGGCGACGCCGTGGCCGCCGAGGAGGAGCGCGAGGCCGCCTACCGCACGCTCGTCAGCTACCGCACCGGCGACGTGTGGGCCCCCAAGCTCGA
>DASVES010000192.1:0-2554 GCA_036380435.1 Pyrinomonadaceae bacterium
AACTCCTCGCCCTCGATGAGCCGGCGAAAGAAGGCGTCGGTGTCGAGGAGCACCGTGTAGTCGAAGAAGATGTCGTAGATGCGGACGACTTCCTGCTCGCGAAGCACCACGTCGGAGGTGGAAGTGTTGCCCTGATGGAGCGACAGTCCGATGCCGAAGTGTGTGTCGTGGTAGAGGTTCGCGCCGGTGGTGATGATCCAATCGACGAAGCCGGCGCGCATGAGCGGGATGAGCGCGGAGATGCCGAGGCCCGCCGGCGTGAGCGCGCCCGTGAGCGAGAGGCCGACGGTCACGTCCGGCTCCAGCATCTTCCGCGCGAAGAGTTGGCACGCCTCCCTGAGACGGCCGGCGTTGTAAGCCAGAAACGTCTCATCGACGAGATCGGCCAGCGCCTCATCGCCCGTGATCGGGCGCGGGTCGATGCGCCGCCCCGACAAGAATTTGCTCACCTTCCTCTTCGCCATCCCTCCCCCTTCGCTCTCAACTTTCGTGATCACTCACTCCCGCTCGGCATATGAAATCTGCACGTCTTCCCAAGCCGGGATTTTCTTAAAGACCTGATTCGCCCCGCAGCCGACGCACTCGACCTGCAAACTCTGCGCGCCCTTCCAGACGACGTTGATCTGCCTCTGTCCGTCAATCGAGAAGACTTCGCCGCGCGTCACCGAGCCGTCGCCGTCGGCCGGCGGGGCCGTGCCGTAGCCGGCGTGCAGGTTGACGTGCGTGACGCCGTTCGGCTCGCCCGCACAGTTGCGCACGAGCACGGCGGCGTTGTGCCGGCGGTCGGGCGACTCTTTGCTCTCGACCAGACGCTCCTTGCAGGAGCGCGACGCGCAACCGGCCGCGAGCATCGCGACGGCCGCCGCGCAGAGGACGAGACACGCCGCCCCCACAGGCCCGCGCAAGCGTGGACGAGGCTGCTGCCGGGCGTTCGTCGCGGCTTCCACCCTCAAGCGTTTTTCTCCGGCGGCTGCTCGCCGTTGCCGCCGACGGAGCGACGCAGGCGCAGGCGCCCGATCCTGCGCTCGTCCGCTTCGAGAACTTCCACGTCGAGACCGCGAAACGTGAGCCGGGTGCCCGAAGGCGGCACGCGCCCCTCCTCGCTGATGACGAGGCCGGCGATGGTCGTGAAGTCGTCGTCCTCGATCTCGAAGTCGAACAGGCGCTCGATCTTGCCGACCTCGGTCGAGCCGGGCATCTCGTAGTAGCCGTCTTCGGCCTCGACGATCTCGACGATCTCCTCCTCGGTCGTGTCCTCGTCCTCGATCTCGCCGACGATCTCTTCGAGGATGTCCTCGACGGTGACGAGGCCGGCCACACCGCCGTACTCATCGATGACCATGGCGAGCTGCGCGTGCGTCTTCTGCATCTCCTTGAGCAGTTCGTCCACGGGCTTCGTCGCCGGGACGAAATAAGCGGGCCGGAGCAGCGGCTCGATGGACTCGTCCTCGCGCCCCTCGGCCCAGCAGGCGAGCAGGTCGCGCACGTAAATCAGACCCTCGACATTGTCGATCTGTCCCCGGTAGACGGGCAGGCGCGAATACTTCGAGTCGATGACGAGGTCGCGCGCCTCACGCACGGTGGCCGTCACGGGGAGCGCGGCGATCTCCATACGCGGCGTCATCACCTCGCTCGCGCGCGTGTCGCCGAACTCGATGATCGACTGAATGAGTTCGCCCTCCTCGCCTTCGAGGATGCCCTCCTCTTCGCCCACGTCGATGAGCGCCTGTAGGTCGTCGCCGTCATCGTCATCGTCGGCGTCGGCGTCCGCCTCGGCGGGTTGTTCGCCGCGCCGCGTGCGCGCCTCGGGCGCGCGCCACGTAAAGGCGACCATTGATAGCGGGCGATAGAAGGGGCGCAGGAGCGGCAGCAGCCGGAGCAGCGTCGCCTCCGGCCTGTTCGACCCCAGAAGGCGCGGGATCATCTGGCGCGCGGCGGCCGTCAGCAGGAGGGCGACGACGAACGCGATGAGGAGCGCCTGCTTGTGCGGCACGCTCTCAACTGGAGACGCGCCGTAAACCCAGCCGAATGTGACGGAGGTGATGAGGACGACGACTGCGACGACCAGAACGAGGATGGCGACCGTCAGCGTGTGCCGAAAGCCCGTGCGGTTCTCCAGAATCTCGCCGAGGAAACGGTTGGCGGCCGTCGGCGACTCCCCCTCGGCGTCGCCAATCATGCGCCGCAGCCCCACGTCGCTCAACTCCCCGAAGGCCACATCGATCAGCGACAGGAACGTCAGCGCGACGAGCAGCACACACGCGATGGCTATCTCGATTTGCATAAAGAAGCTGTTAGCTATTAGCTGTTAGCTTTCAGCTTTCGGCAGAAGCCGTCCGGGGCGTCGTCGCCAACAGTGATGTAATTCGCCCTTCCGGCTGACAGCTAACCGCTAATAGCTAACAGCTTGATAATTATATTCCAAGACGGCGGCGAAGTCGGAGTTCGAGCGCGTTCATCTGGCCCCGGTCGGTCTCGTGGTCGTAGCCGCAAAGGTGGAGCAAGCCGTGGAGGATGAGTTGCGCCACCTCGCCGTCGAAACTCAGGCCGTGCT
>DASVES010000193.1:0-6893 GCA_036380435.1 Pyrinomonadaceae bacterium
ACAGCGCATGCAGATCATCGCCGTGCGCCAGCGCGACACGCGCATGGTCGGCTGCACGGGCGACGCGCAGATCATCATCAGCAACTCCGACCTCGAAGACTTGATCGTCTCCGTCCTCGAAGCCTGCGACTCGCCGGCCGATGTGCGCACGCTTCGTAGCCTCGTCATGTCGCGCCTGCCCGTGATGGACATCTATCTCGTCCCGCTGGGCGGCGACGACGCGGAGGACGGCCACCGCGGCTTCGACCCCGTGGACGGGCGCGAGAACCCCGAGCAGACGCTTTTGCGGCGCGAGGCCGAGGGCGAGGTCGGCTCCTTCGTTGACCGCTTCCTGCAAGGTCTGCACGAGGCCGTGCGGGGCAAGACCAAGCAATACGACCGCATCATCGGTGTGCTCTGGCACTGCTACTTAAGCCCCGTGCACATCACGCAACTGGAGGCTGCCGCCCGCCTGAACGTCTCCGACTCGCTGGTCTCCGACTATCGCCGCCGCATCGAGCAGCAGTTGCGCGCGCTCGCCTTCTCCGAGATCGAAGAGGCCCGGCGGTTCGAGACGGCGCTGCGCGAGCGCGTCAGCATGCTCATCAGCGTGGAGGTCAACGTCAACGCCGGCGCCAGCGCCTGACGCGGGCGTGGCCGCACGTAGCGAAAGCGAGGCGCGGGGGGGTTGAAGCCTGGGCAAGGTTTCCGCCGGACGGCGGAGGGGGCCGCAAGGCCTTTTTTTCTGGTCACGAGACGCGCAGCCCTTAGCGTCGCCGACCAAAGCCAAGCCGATTACAAGCGCCTCCGCGAACTGTCGAAATCTATCCCGACGCGTGCAAACGTCACCATGCGAGAGCCGCGCCGGGATTGTTAGACTGTAACGGGCAGGACTCATCAGCCGTCAATGGGCGAGGCCGTGACTGTAACGCTGGGCTGCCACCCACACCCTTAACTGATCGCCATGAGCCGAACGCTCAAAGTTATCAACGTCGTGGGTGCGCGTCCCAACTTCATGAAGGTCGCGCCCATCGTGGAGGCCATGGGGCGCCGCGCCACGGAGTTCGCGCCACTCGTCGTGCACACCGGGCAGCACTACGACGAGCGCATGTCGGACGCATTCTTCCGCGACCTCGGGATGCCCAGGCCGGACGTGCACCTCGGCGTCGGCTCCGGCTCGCACGCGCGGCAGACCGCGGCCGTGATGGAGCGCTTCGAGCCGGTCGTGTTGGAAGAGCAGCCCGACTGGGTCCTGGTCGTCGGCGACGTGAACTCGACGCTCGCCTGCGCGCTCGTCTGCGCAAAACTGCTCGTCCGCGTGGCACACGTCGAGGCCGGCCTGCGCAGCCGCGACCGCACGATGCCCGAGGAGATCAACCGCCTGCTCACCGACCAGATCAGCGACCTGCTGCTCACGCCCTCCGCGGACGCCGACCGCAACCTCCTCGCCGAGGGCATCCCCGCGGGGCGCATCCGCATGGTCGGCAACGTGATGATCGACTCGCTCTTCAAGCAGCTCGAGCGAGCGCGCTCGTCCACGGCCCGCGAAGACTTAGGCGTTGGGGGCCGTGACTACGCCGTCGTCACGCTGCACCGGCCCTCGAACGTTGACGACGCGACGACGCTCGCCGGCATCATCTCGGCACTCGAAGAGCTAGGCGCGCGTCTGCCCATTGTCTTCCCCGTCCACCCGCGCACGCGTCAGAACCTCGCCGAGTTCGGCCTGCTTGACGCGGTCGAACGGCGCGGCCGCCTGCTCCTCGTCGAGCCGCTCGGCTACCTGGACTTCCTGCGTCTCTACAGCGGAGCACGGCTCGTACTCACCGACTCGGGCGGCATCCAGGAGGAGACGACGGCGCTCGGCATCCCCTGCCTGACGCTGCGGGAGAACACGGAGCGTCCCGTCACCGTCGAGCTGGGCACGAACCGCGTCGTCGGCGCCGACCCCGGCCGCATCGTCGCGGCGGCGGAGGATGCGCTCGCGAAAGATAGGCAGAATGAGCCGCCGCGTGTGCCCCCGCTCTGGGACGGTAAAACCTCTGACCGCATACTCGATGCCTTAACAGAATCTGGCGGGAAAGCGTGAGATACATGCATCTCGCCCTGGACGGAGAACCCAGGGATTTGTGGATTATTATGATCTGTTCTTTGTCCGACGTAACTTCCGAGGCGTGACAAGCGGCGTCCGTTTAGAGGTTCCAGAGGGTATTGCGCGCGAGGCGCTTTATACAGGTAACCGCCGGTTTCATGTTAGAGCGGGTGGGCCAGCATAGCCGCCTTCCGGCTATCCCGCGGTATTTTGTAATAGCTAGCCTGGCTGAGCTGAACGCTTTCCGTATTTGTCTGCGGTTATACCCGCGGAGAGCGGGTGTGCGAGCCGTCCAGTTGCCGCCGGCTAGCATCGACTCCGATGAGAATCGCAATTAAACTAGCGCTACTCCCCGACGAAGCCCTCGGCGTTAAACAAATAGGTGGGCTGGCATGAGCACCGGCATCCAGAAAGAAAGTGTCTCCCTCACAGTGCGGGCGACCTGGATGATGTTAGCCAAGACGCTTGCTTTCATCTTCAGCTTTGCCCTGCCTCTGCTGCTGGTTCGTCGCTTGGATCAGGCTGAATTCGGGTTATACAAGCAGGTCTTTCTGATTGTTGGGAGCGCTGTTTTAATCTTCCCCTTCGGCTTCCACATGAGTGCTTACTATTACTTGCCGCGGGAGCAAGAGCGTAAAGGTCAGATTGTCTTTAACATCCTACTCTTCTACGTACTCATCATCGGTGCTGTATGTCTGGCAATCCTACTATATCCGTCTATGCTTGAGGCCATCCTTGGCAGTCGGGAGTTGACCGAATACGCGCCGCTGATCTCACTGATCGTGTTTACGTGGGGCTGTTCATCATTTTTAGAAACAGTCGCGGTAGCCAATCAGGAGATCAGACTGGCGACGATATTCATCGTCACTGCTAACAGCACTAAGACACTCTTCCTGGTGGGCGCCGTCGTCATCTTTGGGTCGTTCAGGATGCTGCTCTATGCGGCGATCTTACAAGGTGTGTTGCAGTTAGTCGTGCTCCTGAGTTATTTACGCGTGCGCTTCGGCCGCTTCTGGCGCGAGTTCGACTGGCAGCTCTTATGTGCGCAGTTGTCCTACGCGCTGCCGCTAGGCGTTTCCGCCACGATCCTGCGCTTCCAGATTGACCTGGATAGCTTCTTCGTTTCCAAACAACTGGGCGCGGCGGCGCTCGCCGTCTATGCTATCGGGTGTCTGAACATCCCTCTGTTCTTTCTGATCAGCGACGCCGTCGGATCAGTTATGATCCCGCGTGTGAGTTATCTGGAAAAGACTGGGGCGAAGCGTGAGATCGTGGAGTTGTTAGCCCGGATGGTGCGCAAGTTGTCGGCCATCGCGCTCCCGGTGTACGCCCTGTTGCTGGTGGTCGGGCCTGAATTCATTACCGTCCTGTTCACCACGCAGTACAGCGCCAGTTGGCCGATCTTCGCCATCAACACGGCACAGATCCCGCTGAGTGTAATAACTAGTGCTTATGATCCGGTGCTGCGCGCCTACCCCGAGCAGCGATATTTCCTGCTGCGGGTGCGGATGTTTCTGCTGGCATTGCTCGCAGTTATGCTTTGGCAAGGCACAAGACGCTACGGCATGATGGGTGCGATCTCTATGGTAGTCCTAATCAGCGCCGCCGAGCGGGTTATAATTTCGATCAGGGTCGGGCGTCTGCTCGGGTTGAGGAGCCGTGATTGGTTGTTACTGAAGGACGTGGCCAAGATGCTGGTCGTGGTCGCACTGGCAAGCTGCGTAGCGGTGCTCGTCCGCCTGTCGATGGGGCAACTGCCTGCGCTCGCCGTGCTGTGCGTTTGCGGCGCGGTATTCTCGTTCTGCTACGCGCTCGGGCTGCTACTGTTAGGCGTCATTACGCCGGAAGAGCGCACGTTTATATACCAGAGTGCCGCTCTGATGCGCCGCCGAATCTTCGGCGCGCCGAGGCAGGATTTCGTAGCATGACCGCGGCGCGCCCCCGCAGTAAGGGCGTGCGCGAGATGCAAATTCTAACCTTTTGACGCTTTCAATCAGCATCGTTAAAGGGGGCGCCTGAAAGCTACACAGGGACGAAATGGTACAAGCGAGCTTAAAGTGTTGATATTCTAATTGAGTCTACTTGCGCCGCCGGCACGCGCTGTGTGCTAATGAGTGCGGTTGGTTTGTGTAAGTTGTTGAGAATAAGTTGATGGGAATAAGTATCGAAGCCCAGAACCCGACGGAGTTTGAGCCGGCAGCGGCCGCCGTAACCGCAGTCGAGGGCTGCGACCGGCGGCGCTATAAGACGCAGCAGATAACCGAACTGCTGGAGATCGAAGAGTCGCGGCGGACGGGCCTTTTGGCGGCATGGGAGCAGCTGTTGGCGTCTGATCCCGTGGGGACGCTGTTTCAAGGGCCGGTCTGGTGTCTGGAGTGGTATCGCGCCTACCACGAGCGATACCAGCCTTGCGTGCTGGCGGTGACGTATGGCGACACCCTCGTAGGGCTGGTGCCACTGGCCGTCGAGCGGGCAACGGGCGAACTCGTGTTCGCCAGCGGCATCATGTCCGACTACCGTGACGTGCTCGCCCTGCCACAGCATAAACAAACCGTTATCGCCGGCCTGCTACAGTTTTACTGTGCGGGCGGCTTCAGCCAGCCATTGCGACTGGGGCCGACGTTGCCGGAATCGAACACGGCGACTCTTGTGTTCGCCGCCAGCAGGGAAGTGCCCGGCGCTTACGCTATTCCCCGCTCGCATCCGGGCTGGCGCTGGTGGCCGGGCGGCGACACGCAGTCAGACTTTTTAAAGAAAAAGACGATCCGTCAGGCCATTAAACACTATGAGCGGCAGGGGCCGGTGCGGCTCGACCGCATCAATACGGTAGAGACCTGGCACGAATTCAAGCATGAATTCTTCGACCAACACTCGCTCCGCCAGCTCTACGCCGGCCGCCGCCCCTCGTTCAACAGCGGCATGAAGCAGTCCTTTTATGACTCGCTCATGCTAAACAGTCCCGGCGCCGTACACGTCATCGCTCTTCGCGTTGCGGACCGCATCATCGCAGCGCACTACGGGCCTGTGCATGACAAAGTGCTCTACTGGGGCGCGCCAGCCTTCGACGTCCGCGAGGCGCAGCGCTCGCCCGGGCTGGTGCTGCTGGCGCTGATCATTCAGGACGCGGAGCGATTGGGCCTGCGCGGTATCGACTTAACGATTGGCGTCGAAGAGTATAAAAGAAGATTTTCCAGTAGCAGCGTGACACTGCCGACCGTGGAAATCCACTGCGGCCGCCGGCGCTATTACGCCCAAGGCCTACGTGACCGAGTCGTCGGCGGGGCTAAGCTGCTGCTGGAGAAAACAAAAAGGCCGGACGCATGGGAGCAGGCCAAGGAGCACTTAGACCGTGTGGGTGAGCGAGCGCAAAGGGTCCGCGAACTCGGAATAAAAGAGAGCTGCATACGCGTGGCCCGGCGCGCCGTCGCCGCGGTCGGTGAGCGCGCCCGGTGGCTCACGCTGACCGTCACCCCGGCCGCCTTGCAACCGGTAGGGCCCGTCCTGGCTGCCGGAGAGGACTGCTCCTTTCACACGGACGAACTGCGCGACATGTTGAAGTGGGATGGCCCCTCGGCGGAGACGGCGCGCGCGATTGTAGTGGTGGTGCGGCGCGCGCCGGTGGACCTGCGAAAGGGACGGACGCTTCACACCCTGCTGGTGGCCGGTCGTCTCGCATGCTGGGGTTGGTCTTACCGGCCGCAGGGTCCGGAGCGGATCGACGTGACCCAGACGGTACTCGAATACGCCCCGAACTCTGTCTCGCTTTACGACTTCCACACCGTCCCTGAATTTCGCGGGCGGCGGCTCTATCAGGCACTTCTGACGCACATCCTGCACACACGCTTCGCCGAAGGGGCTGAGCTGGCCTACATCATGGTGAGAGATACAAACGTGGCGTCGCGTAAGGCAATCGAGCGGGTAGGGTTCCGCGTGGTCGCGGTGGATGAGATAAGCCGGCTACTGGGCCGCAGTCGTATCAGGCACGCGCCGGTGGGCGCGGCGGATGGCCCCTCGGCGTAAGGGGACTAATTGAGCGACGACCGCCTACTGACAGATTACAAGACCGTGAGGCCCCCGGGTTGGCACGATCAGCACGAGGGTGAACGGCCCGCGCCAGACGCCGACGAAGAGTTAGCCCGTGAGGGGCATGTGCGTACAATCGTGCCCGCCAAGCGTTCGGGCACCGCGCTGAACGAAACCTGGGGCGCGGGGCGGGGCCACCTTGTCAGTTATATCGGCCTCCTCCTCTTCACGGCCTTCGTCTTCTTCCGCCCGTATGAGCTCTTCTCAATTCCCGCCCTGAACGAGGGGGCGGAGTGGTTGGCGATTTTCACGCTCGCCGTCTTCCTCCCGAGCCAGTTCGCCGCCGAGGGTAATATCACCGCGCGGCCGCGTGAAGTTAACCTCGCCCTTCTCCTGCTGGCGGCGGCGCTGCTCTCTGTCCCCATGGCTATCAGCCCCGGCGAAGCCTGGGACAACTTTGTCGAGTTCTTTAAAGTCATCTGCATATTCGTCGTCATCGTTAACGTGGTGCGCACGGAGCGGCGCTTCCGCGGGATGCTCATTCTGGCGATGGCGGTGAGCGTGCTGGTGAGTTTCAACGCCTTTAGTGACTACCGGAGCGGGCTTTTAGCAATGCGTGGTGAACGCGTGCTGGGCGTGCTGGGCGGCCTCTTCGCCAATCCGAATGACTTGGCCCTCCACCTCGTCACGATGGTGCCGCTCGCGGCGGGACTCGCGCTCGCCCGGCGGGGGGTTCTGAAGAAAATATGTTACGGCGTGTGCGCGGCGCTCTTCGTCGCGGGCATCGTCGTCTCCTTCTCGC
>DASVES010000194.1:0-14149 GCA_036380435.1 Pyrinomonadaceae bacterium
GACGCTTCGGGCGCGGCCGGCGGCTCGGTGGTCAGCGTGCGCGACGAGCGCGGTCGGTTCGTCGCGCAGGCGCTCTACAGCGACCGCTCCGAGATCGCGCTCCGGCTCCTCACCGCTTCCGACGAGGCGATTGACCGCGAGTGGTGGCGGCGCCGCCTGCGCGAAGCCATCAGTCGCCGCGCGGGCCTCGACGCCGAAGCGGACGCCTTCCGGCTCGTCTACTCGGAAGGCGACCTCATGCCGTCGCTCATCGTGGACAAATATTCGGACGTGCTCGTCATGCAGACGCTCTCGCAGGGGACGGAAGCGTTGAAGCCGATGCTCGTCGAGTTGTTGGTCGAAGAGTTGTCCCCGCGCGCGGTCGTCGAGCGCAACGACGTGCGCGTGCGCGCGCTCGAAGGGTTGGAGCTTGAGTCGGGCGTGCTCTACGGCGACGCGCCTGACTTGATGGAGATTGTGCAGCACGGCGTCCGCTTCCGCGTGTCGCCGCTCGGCGGGCAGAAGACCGGCGCGTTTCTCGACCAGCGCGAAAATCACCTCGCCGCCCGCACACACGCACGCGGGCGTGCGCTCGACTGCTTCACCTTCGACGGAGGCTTCGCGCTGAACTTGGCGAGCGCCTGCGAGTCGGTCACGGGGCTGGACGTCTCGGCGGAGGCGACGGCCGCCGCGCGGCGCAACGCCGAACTCAACGGCGCCGCCAACGTCGAGTTCCGCGAGGCGAACGTCTTCGACGCGCTGCGTGAGATGGAGTCTTCGGGTGCGCGCTTCGACACCGTCGTCCTCGACCCGCCCGCCTTCGCCAAGAACCGCGCGAGCATCCCCGCGGCCGCGCGCGGCTACAAGGAGATCAACCTGCGCGCGCTCAAGCTGCTCGCGCGCGGCGGCGTGCTCGTCACCTGCACGTGCTCCTACCACATGAGCGAGGGGATGTTTCTGGAGGTGATTGCGGAAGCAGCGGCCGACGCCCATCGGCGCTTGCAGATCGTCGAGCGACGCACGCAGTCAGCCGACCACCCCGTCCTCGTCGGCGTGCCCGAGACGCATTATCTGAAGTGCATCATCGCCCGAGTCATAGAATGAGGGTTAAGGGGTAAAGGGGAAGGGGTAAGGGGAAAGACAAGTTCTTCTCCCTTACCCCTTCCCCTTTACCCCTTAACCCTTTTCCTCACGGCATCGTCGTCGCGAACGCCTGCCGCTTGATTCCGCTCACGCAGGAAGCATCCAGCCCCTTCGCCGTCCCGCGCTCGACAAACTCGATCATCAGACGGCGGATGCAGTCCCGATTCTGTAGACCGCCGAAGCCGTGGCCGCCCTGCGGCACGACGAGGTGCGTGCTGTTTGAAAGACTCTTCGCCACCTCGTCGCCCTGCGAGGGCGGCGTCACGGGGTCCCACTGCCCTGTCAGGATGAGCACGGGCGCGTCCGAGCGGGTCGGCTGCGAGTAGTCGGCGGGCACCGGCGAGCGGGGCCAGAGGGCGCAGGCGGCGCGCTGTTCGGTGAGCCGGTAGTGGCCGATGAAGGTGTGTTCGGTGCGCTCGCCCTCGCCGGGCTTGATGAAGGGGAGGTCTTCGGCGCAGGTGATCGAGAGGTAGAGGCCGTTGCTGTCGGCGTCCACGAGGTTGCGTCGGTAGTTGAGGGCTGACTCGGCGAGTGGTTTGAAGTCGCCGCCCGCCGCGCGATGGATGAAGAGGGGGACACGCGGGGAAGCGCCCGAGTTGTAGAGCATGTAGCGGACGGCCTCGGCGGCGAGGTTGCGCGAGAGTTTGACGCGCGCCGTCGCGCCCGTCTGACGGAGTTTGATTTCGACTTCGACGGGGCCCTTCTTTAGTTTCTCGAACACTTCGCGCGCCTCTGCGCGGACGCGAGGGAAGGCCGCGCGGCACGCCTCGTCGCGCTCGCACTCGCCGATGACGCCGTCGAGGGCGCGCTGCGCGGACACGGGGAAGTCGAGCGGCATGAAGCGGTGCGTCGGGGCGACGCCTTGCAACAGCAGGCTGCGGACGCTGCGCGGGTGGCGCTTGAGATAGACGAGCGCGGCGCGCGTGCCGTAGGACGCCCCGAAGAGATTTATCCGTTCGTAGCCGAGCGCGGCGCGCACCTCGTCGAGGTCGTCGGCCGCGACGGGCGTGGTGTAGAGCGTGAGGTCGGCCTTCGCTTCGAGCGCGGTGCGGCAGCGGCGCACGGACTCGGGCGGGAAGAACTCGCGCAGGGCGCTCTGCGGATCGGCCGGGTCATACATCGGGCAGACGAGCGGGTTCGAGCCGCCGGTGCCGCGCTGGTCAACAAAGACGAGGTCGCGACGCTCGCGCAAGGAGGCGAACTCCTGCGCGATGTAGCTGGCCGAGTCGATTGCCGAAACGCCGGGGCCGCCTTCGAGGTAGAAGAAGGCGTCGGGCGCGCGCTCCGTCCCCGTGGCCGGGAGCACGACGATCTTCAGACCGATCTTGCGGCCCTGTCGTGTCACGCGGTTCTCGAAGACCTCGTAGATGCCGCAGCGCGCCTTGCCCTTCACGTCGGGCACGTCGCAGTCGGCGAGCGTGACCGACGGGCGCGCGGCCTGCGCCGCGTCCTGCATGACGACGCGGGACGCCGGCGCAGGCCACGTGAACAGAGAGGCGAGGAGCAGGGCGAGTGTGGTGAGAGAAAACATGACTCTCCTTCAACGATGCCTTCATCTTCCGTTGCGGCCGGCGCGGGACTCGTTCACTTCGCCGACGAGAGCGCCTTCACGAGTCGGTAGAGGAATTCCTGGCTGTCGTAGAGTTCCTTGACGCCGACACGCTCGTCGCGGCCGTGCGCGCGGTTGTCGTCGATGTCGGAGAAGAGGCCGGAGACGCCGTACATGGGGACGCCGGCCTGCCGGAAGTAGAGGCTGTCGGTGGCGCCCGTGCCCATGACGGGGATGACGGGGACACCGGGCCACATCTCGGCGGTGAGACTCTCGATGGGCTGCATGACCTCGGCGCGCAGGGGCGACGGGGAACTCGGCTTCGACTGCGCGATTGCCGCGACCTTGATCTGGTCGTCGGCGAGAATGCGCGTGAGCGTGCGCTCCACGTCGGCGGCCGACTCCTGCGGGAGGATGCGGCAGTTGACGGTGGCGCGCGCCGTCTGCGGCAGGGCGTTCTCGGCGTGGCCGCCCGTGAGCATCGTCGGGACGCAGGTGGTCCGCATCAGCGCGTTGTAGTAGGGGGATTTTGAAGCGAGCCGCTCGGCGGCCGACGGGTCGGGGCGCTCGTTCGCGACCGCCGCCATGTCGGCCACCGCCGGCCCCTTCTCAAGCTTCGACATGCGCGCGAAGTAGGCGCGTGTCACCTCACCCAGATTGACGGGGAAGTCGAACTTCGAGAGGCGGTCGAGTCCGGCGGCGAGGCGGTAGATGGCGTTGTCGCGGTCGGGCAGCGAACTGTGGCCGCCCTTGTTTTTAACTTCGAGCGTGAAGCTCTGGAAGACCTTCTCGCTGGCCTGCACGCCGTTGAAGAGGGGCGTGCCCTGACGCGAGCGCCCGCCGGCGCCCTCGTTGATGCCAAACTCGGCGTCAACCAAAGCGCGGTGCTCCTTGAGCAGAAACTCGACGCCGTTGAAGTCGCCGCCTTCCTCGTCGGCCGTCAGCGCGACGATGAGGTCGCGCTCGGGTTTGAAGTTCTCCTGCTTGTAGCGGATGAGGTTGGCGATGAAGACGGCGGCCATCGCTTTGTCGTCGCCGGTGCCGCGGCCGTAGAAGTAGCCTTCGCGCTCGGTGAGCTTGAAGGGGTCGAGACCATCAGACCAGTCCTCCTTGAGGGCCTCGACCACGTCGATGTGCGCGAGCAGAAGGAGAGGCTTCTTCGCGCCCGTGCCGCGCAGGCGCGCGACCAGATTTCCTTTGCGCTCGTTGGCCGTGGGGACGACGACGCGCACGTCCCCTTCCGCGAAGCCGGCGGCGCGCAGGCGCGCGGCCATCGCGCGTGCGGCGCGCGTGTTGTCGCCGGCCGGCGTGTCGGTGGTGTTGATCTCGACCAGCTCCTTGTAAATGTCTCGGAGGAGTTGCTGGTGCGGCGTGAGCTGCACGGCTTGCGCGCGCACGGGGACGGCCCCTGCGGCGAGGAGCGCGAGCGCAAGGAGGGCGGCGCTCGTCCGCCGGAGTGCGGCCGTCGAGAGGCCGTGGGCGCGTGATGTGTCGGTCATACGGTCGTCGGTTCCTTTTGTTCGCCCGGCGACCATGCGCCCAATGCTTGTCGGAGCGCGAGGATTTTGCCGAGGTGGTGGGCGTTGTGTACGGCCAGACTGCGGAGCGCGTCGGCCATTGTGAAGTCGGGGTCGATTTCTGCGGCCAGCTTCTCGGGCGAGTCGGCCCATTCGAGCGCCCTGTCGAGTCCGGCTAAAAATTCTTCGACGAGGGCTGACCACTCGCGCTCGGACGCGGGCGCGTCCGGCGGGTAGACCTCGCCCCGCTGCCACGCCTCGTCCTCCTCGTCGCGGTTAACGACGATGTTCTGCCACCTCGTCGTGTGCCACAGTTCTTCGTAGATGGTGTGCGACTGAGGCGACAGCCGGCGCGTAACCTGCTCCAGCGTCAGCCCCGAAAGAATCCGTTCGCGTGCGGCGAACTCGCCGTCAACGAAAAGATGTTTCCACTTGTTCAATCGATCTCTCCCACTCGGCCGCCCGGTCTCGCTCGAGGGGCGCGCCGCTCGGCCGCGCGTCAGGTTCCGTTAAAGCCCGCGCGCATCTGGCGGAGGTTGGCGCCGGGGTACTTGCCGGTGGCCTTAACCTTCTCAAGCATCGCGGCGGCGGCAGCGCGGGTGCGGCCGGCGTAGACGGCCATGAAGCGTTGCTTCGGGTCGGTGTTGGTGTAGTAGAGATCGCCCGGCTCCATGCAACGCGAGGCGAAGACCTTGTTGCGCGGGAAGATCGCTTGCGCTTCGAGCCGGTCTTCTTCCGGGATGAATCGCTCACACTCGTCGAACTCGTCCTTGACGCGCATGCTCCGCAGGATGATCGCGTAGAAAGGCTCGGTTTCCCAGATGATGGCGCGGGCCGGGATTTGGAAAGGGATGTTGTAGGGCGGAAATTCTATCTGGCCGGTGCGGCAGCGCACGGTCGGGTCGCCGCAGACCACGGCCCTGCCGCGCTTCTGCGCGATGGCCGAGGGCGGCGCGATGGTGGCGGCGGCGGCGGCGTAGAGGAGGACGGTGGCGAGGAGAACGAGGAGCGTGACGGACGACGTGTGTGTGTGTCTCATCTTTGGTGGCGCTCGGGGGTTTCAGTTTGTCGCGGCGGCGCGGCCGATGTTTTCGGCCAACTGTTTTGCCTCGGTGAAGAGTTCGAGGGCGCGCAGGAGTTGCGGGTCGCCTTCGAGGATGACGCGCGCGCCGGCGTCGCCGCCGAAGCTGGCGGTGACGAGGTCTTCACGCAGACGCAGGCGGACGTATTCAACTTCGGCGTCAACCTGCGCCGTCGTCAGGGCGTGCGCCGGGTCGCGCCGGACGAACTCGCGGAAGGCTTCGACGACGCGGTCGTTGATAGTGAAGTCGGTCGGGCGCGGGAAGCGGCCGAACTGCGGCTCGGCGGGCGCGCGGAAATTCTCGAAGCCGGGAGCCTGTCCGGCGGCGAGCAGACGCGCGAAATGAAACGTCGCGTCGAAGACGCGGCCGCGCAGGGGCGTGTTGACGTTACGGGGCTTGATGCCGTGGTCGGGCGCGATGCCGCCGCCGCCGTAGAAGACGCGACCGCCCGCGGCCGTGACGGCCGTCCCCGTGGGCGTGGGTTGCGGCGCGGGTGCCGCCTCGGGGCCGGGCGGCGCGGCCTGCGCTGGTGAAAGGGGAAGGGCGCTTTGCTGTTCGTCCTCTTCGTCGCGGCGCGTGACGTAGTCGTAGTAGGAGCCGCTGGTGTAGTTGCGTTGGATGAGACGGCCGTAGGGCGTGTAGTACTTCGCCGTCGTGAGCGTGAGGCCCGCGCCGTAGGGGAGCGGGTAGACCTTCTGCACGAGTCCCTTGCCGAAGGAGGTTTCGCCGACGACGAGGCCGCGCCCGTGATCCTGCACCGCCCCGGCGACGATCTCGGCGGCCGAGGCCGAGTTGCGGTTGATGAGCACGACGAGCGGGTAGTCAACGGGGTCAGTGCCCACGCTTCGGTAGACGCGCTCGCGCTCGCCCTCGCGGCCGCGCACCGAGACGATGGTCTTGCCGCGCTCGATGAAGAGGCTGGCGACGCTGATGGACTGGTCGAGCAGACCGCCGGGGTTGTTGCGAAGGTCTAAGACGAGCTGGCGCATGCCCTCAGTGCGGAGTCGTTCGAGCGCCTCGCGCAGCTCGTCCGTCGTCTTGTGATTGAAGCTCCCGAGGGCGACGTAGCCGGTGCCGGGGCGGACGATGTAGGCGTCGCGGACGGACGACTGCGGGACGGAGGCGCGCACGATCTGGAAGTGCTCCGGCACTTCGGAGCCGGCGCGCATGATCTTGAGCGAGACCGGCTTGCCCGGCTCGCCGCGCACGGCCTTCGCCGTCTGCGCCGTCGTCCACTCGCGCGCGTCCTGACCGTCAACTTCGGCGATGAGGTCGCCGAAGCGCAGGCCGGCGCGTGCGGCCGGCGTGTCGGGCAGCGGCGACTGCACGTAGACGCCGTCGCGGTGGCGCAAAATCGAGACGCCGATGCCGACATAGCGCGCCTCCTGATCCTGCATCAGACGCGTGTACTCGGCCGGCGCGAAGTAGTTCGAGTGCGGGTCGAGGGCGAGGAGCATGCCCTGAATGGCCGCGTGGCTCGCCTTCTCGTAGTCGATCTCCTCGGCGTACTCGCCGGCGACGACGCCGAGCGCCTCCGTGTACGACCCCTCGACCGCCGCGGCCGGGCCGGTAGCGTTCCGCCCCGCGAGGAGCGGGTTCGAGGCGAAGCCGCCGATGATGCCGCCCAGAAGGCTCCCCAGGGCGACGACGAAGACGGCCGCGATGCGCCAGAAAGTTCTACTGCTCATAGCTTGAAAACGGTGATGAGTGATAAGTGATAAGTGATGAGACGTACAAGAGGCTCACACGTCATCAGTCTTTCGCCCGCCACGCGCGGAAAGATTTTAACACAGCCCCGCGCCCGCCCGCCCGCGGCGAGCGCCGCACGCCGCGATGTGCTATAAAAACGGTGATAAGTGAAAAGTGATGAGTGATAAGAAAGAGGGAGCGCGTCCGCCTCTTCCTTCTTATCACTCATCACTCATCACTCATCACTTTTTTTTGAGGTTAACGATGTCGTCGCTACTTCTCTCCGTAGTCATCCCCGCCTACAACGAGGCGCCGAGACTGGGCCGGACGCTCGATCAGGTGCTGGCGTATCTGAACGAGCAGCAGTACGAGAGCGAGCTGATCGTGGTGGACGATGGCTCGCGCGATGAGACCGTGGCCGTGGCCGAGGGCCGCTTCGAGGGCGCGGCGCGGGGCCGCGTCGCCACGCGTGTCATCCGCGTCGAGCCAAACCGTGGGAAGGGCAACGCCGTGCGGACGGGGCTTTTGGCGGCGCGCGGCCGCGTCGCCCTCTTCTCCGACGCCGACCTCTCCACGCCCATCACCGAAGCGCCGAAGCTGACGGGGCCGATCCGCTCGGGGCAGTACGATATCGTCTTCGGCTCGCGCGCGCTCGACCGCAGCCTCATCGGCGTCCACCAGCCTTGGCAGCGCGAGCAGAGCGGGCGCGTCTTCAATCTCTTGATGCGGCTGGTGACGGGGCTGCCCTTCTGGGACACGCAGTGCGGCTTCAAGGCGTTCCGCATGGACGTGTGCCGCGCGGTCGTCGAGGGCGCCGTGATCGACCGCTTCGGGTTCGACGTGGAGCTGCTCTACATCGCGCACCGCTCGGGGGTGCGACTGCTTGAGCGCGCCGTGCGCTGGGACGACGCGGCCGGCAGCAAGGTCAGCTTCCGTTCGGGCCTGCAAGGCTTCGACGAACTGCGCCAGCTGCGCCGCAACAGCCGCCGCGGAGTCTACGACGAAGCCATGGCGCGCGCCCGCGAGCGGGCAGAGCGCGTCCGCGACGCCGGCCCGCTCCTCCTGCCCGGCGAAGCCCCTCCCGAAACAGACGCCTCCCCTGAACTCGCCGCCGCGCGCAGAATCTAAACGCCAGCCCGTCGCGCCAGCCCGCCGCGTCACACGCCGCGCCCGCGCCTTCCTCTGCACGCACGCAGTCCGCAAGGATTGGCCCGCGCGGCGGCGGCCTAAATGGCACTTGCGCGTCCGCCGTCAAGGGTTACGATTCCAATCGTCTTTGTCTCCGAAGTTTTCATCCGTGAGGTGTGTCAATGGTCGCACGTCTGAACGTCAACATCGATCACGTCGCCACCGTGCGGCAGGCGCGAAGGGCGCCGGAGCCGAGCCTGATCGCGGCGGCCGCGCTGTGCGAGAGCGCGGGGGCCGACGGCATCACCGTCCACCTGCGGGGCGACCGCCGGCACATTCAGGACGAAGACCTCCGCACGCTGCGGCGCACGCTCACGACCTACCTCAACGCCGAGATGGCCGCCACCGACGAGATGTTGAAGATCGCGCTCGACGTGCGGCCCGACTGCGTGACGCTCGTCGCCGAACGCGCTGACGAGTTGACGACCGAGGGCGGCATGGACGTGCGCGCTGGCGTGGAGACGGTGCGCGCGGCCGTCGGAGTCTTGCGCGAGGGCGGCATCCTGACGAGCCTTTTTATCGACCCCGAGGCCGCGCAGATCGAGGCCGCGCGCGCGTCCGGCGCCGAGCAGGTGGAACTCTGCACGGCCGCCTACGCGGCGGCGACTCTGGGCGGTCTCGCCGTCCACACGGGGGGGCGTGCCGCGGAGGAGCTGCAACGACTGCGCGAGGCCGCCCGCCTCGCGGCGCAGCACGGCCTACAGGTCGCCGCCGGCCATGGCCTCACCTATCGCAACGTCGGCGCCGTCGCCGCCATCCGCGAGATCGTCGAGTTCAACATCGGCCACAACGTCGTCGCGCGCGCCGTCCTCGTCGGCATGGACGGGGCCGTGCGAGAGATGCGCGAACGCATCAGGGAAGGGGCCATGGGAACACAATGAACATGGACAGGATTGACAGGACGAACAGGATGAGAAGATTTCAAATCACACGACACACATCGCACATCTGAAATTTCGACTCCGACATTTGTCATCTGCCATCTGCTTTTTCTTCATCCTGTTCGTCCTGTCAATCCTGTCCATTCCTCCCGAAGCCGGCGCGCGTTTGACATCGCCGCGCCGGTTCTTTACAAGTTGTCCGAAGTCTTCCCCACGACGTTCAACCAAGCCGAAAAGTATTTCGAGACCGAACAGGAGCGCCCACGTGACCTCTCGCGTCGCCGGAGCAGCCGGCCCACGTTTTCTCTTCGCCACAGCCTTCGCCTGCCTCGCGCTCTGCCTCGCCGCGCCTGACGCCTTCGCGCAACAGCCGTCTGCGTCACCCACGCCCGCCGCCACGCCCGATGTGCCGGCCCTCGCGAAAATCGAGTTCATCGGTCTGTCGCGTGTGAAACAGGAGGAGGCGACGGAGGCGACGGGGTTGCAGGCGGGCCAGCCCATAGACGTTGACCTCGTGGACGCGGCGGCCGCGCGCCTGCTCGACTCGGGACTCTTCCAAAAACTCAGCTACAGCTACCGCGCCGCGAAGGGGCAGGCCACGGTCGTCTTCACGGTCGAGGAGATGGGCGCGCGCGCGCCCGTCGTCTTCGACAACTTCGTCTGGTTCAGCGACCGGGAGATGGACGAGTACCTGCGTAAGAGCATCTCGGGCTACGACGGCACGGCCGCCGACGCGGGCACGATGACCGAGAAGATCGCCAAGGCGCTCGGCGAGATGCTGCTGCTCAAGGGCATCAAGGGGCGGGTCGAGTATCGCCCTTCGGCCGACCCTTCGGGGCGCAACCCCACGCACCTCTTCGCCGTCCGCGACGCGACGGGGCTGCGTGTCTGCTCAATCAGCTTCCCCGGCGCGGCGGCCGTCAGGGAGCAGGTGCTCGTGCAGAACTCGGGCAGGCTCACGTCGGAGGAATTCTCGCAACAGTCCGCACTCGCCTTCGCCGAGACGAATCTGCTGCCGCTCTACCGCGAGCGCGGCAACCTGCGCGCCGCCTTCCGCGCTCCGCAGGCGCGGCCCGCGACCGAAGACGACTGCCTCGGAGTCGCCGTGAGTTTTCCGGTCGATGAGGGCATCGCCTACGTCTGGGAGAAGGCGGAGTGGTGGGGCCTCGAATCGCTGCCGGCCGCGGCGCTCGACGCCGCGCTCGGCATGAGGCCGCGCGAACTCGTCAACCTCTCGAAGATCGAGAAGGGGCTGGAGGCGGCGCGCAAGCTCTATGCGCGCAAGGGCCATTTGGCGCCGAAACTCCAGCCCACTTTCGTCTTCGACGACGCGGCGCGCAGCGTCACCTACCGCGTCGTCGTCGTGGAGGGGCCGCAGTATCGCATGGGCGAACTCTTCATCACGGGCCTCTCCGAGAAGGACACCAACAACGTCCGCACCCGCTGGAGCCTGCCCCCGCGCGAGCCTTACGACGCCGAGTACCTTGACGAGTTTCTGAAGAAGGCCGTCGCGGAGTTCCTGCGCGACCCCTCGACCGACGCGCGCGCCCTCGGCAAGCTCAAGGTCGATACCAACGTCAGGCCCGACAAGGAGAAGTTGATCGTTGACGTAAGCATCGACTTCAAACAGCAGAAGTAATCTCCACGCGTTTTCAGCAACCCTTCCACAAAAACACGTCGGGCGGGCAAGCGAGGAAGACTCCCGATCCGTCCCCGCCAACCCGCCCGGCGCTTTTTTCGGCCTCACGTCACGCGAAAGGACCGAAAAGTTGAAAGCGGTTAGCTCATAGCTGTTAGCTCACGGCATACGCCGAAGGACGCGCCGCTGCTTAATACTCAAACACTCCGCTTCTTCGCTTCTTCATAGCTAACAGCTAACAGCTAATAGCTAACCGCTTCTTTTAACTCGCCATCGCCCCGCGCTCGGACTTCGGCACGGGGAAGCCGAGGTGCTTGTAGGCGGCGCGCGTGACCATGCGGCCGCGGGGCGTGCGGTTGAGGAAGCCGATCTGAATCAGGTACGGCTCGATGATCTCCTCGATGCTTTCGCGCTCCTCGCTGATGGAGGCCGAGATGGTGCCGACGCCGACGGGGCCGCCGTCGAACTTCTCGATGATCGTCGTCAGAACCTTGCGGTCGATCTCGTCGAGGCCGAAGCGGTCAACCTCCATCTCGTCGAGCGCGCGACGGGCGAGCGCCTGCGTGATGCGCCCGTCGGCCAGCACCTCGGCGTAGTCGCGCACCCGCCTGAGCAGACGGTTGGCGATACGCGGGGTGCCCCGCGCCCGACGCGCGATCTCGCCCGCGCCCGACGCCTCGATCTCCACGTTCAAAATCTCCGCCGAGCGGTGGACGATGATCTCCAAATCCTTCCGCGAATAAAAATCGAGGTGGAAGACGATGCCGAAGCGTCCGCGCAAGGGCGCGGTGATGAGTCCGGCGCGGGTCGTCGCGCCGACTAAGGTGAACTTCGGCAGGTCTAACTTGATGGAGCGGGCGGCCGCGCCCTGTCCGATCATCAGGTCGAGCTGATAGTCCTCCATCGCCGGGTAGAGCACTTCCTCGATCTGCGGCTTGAGGCGATGAATCTCGTCGATGAAGAGGACTTCGCCCTCTTGAAGATTAGTGAGCACCGCCGCCAAATCGCCGCCGCGCTCGACCGCCGGCGCGCTCACGCACTTGAGCGGCGCGTCCATCTCGTGCGCGATGATTTGCGACAGGGTGGTCTTGCCCAGACCCGGCGGGCCGAAGAAGAGGGCGTGGTCGAGACATTCGCGGCGGGCCTTAGCGGCGCGCAGAAAAATCTTGAGATTGGTCGTGATCTTCGGCTGGCCGATGTACTCGTCGAGACTCCGGGGCCGTAGCGATAGCTCGACGGCCTGATCTTCGGGCGTCGCCGCACCCGCAATCTCGCGCGGCGCGTCCGCCATCGGCGCTTCAGAAATGGCTTGTGACATGAAAGAAAACCCCCTCGTAAACGCGAGCCTGACGACTCTCCGATTGAGCGGCCATTCTACCATGCGCGGGCCGGCGTTTCAAGTGTGAAACACGAAGAAGAGAGGGATTTTTATCGGAGTGAGCAAGCGAGCGCGGTGTGTTTACCGCGGGTTGTCGGCGGCGAGTTGGAGGCGGGCGGTGGCGCGTTCGAGGTCGGTGCGAAGGGCGGCCATCTCCTCGGGCGTGCCGGCGAAGGCGCCGAGACGGCGCTCGGCCTCCTCGCGCTCGCGGCGGGCGTTCTGCGTATCGACTTCTTCGGGGAACTCGGCCATGTCGGCGAGCACGGAGACGCGGTCGGCGTTGACCTCGACGAAGCCGCCGGAGACGAGCAGGCGGCGCGTCGTCCCCGATTGCGCGTAGGAGAGCACGCCGGTCTGGAGCTGCGAGATGAGCGGCGTGTGGCCGGGCAGGATGCCCAGCTCACCGCCCACGCCGGGCAGGTTTACGGAATCGACCGACTCGGAGACGAGCAGCCGCTCGGGCGTGATGACATCGAGTTGGAGGGGCATAGTCAGTGATAAGTGATAAGTGATGAGTGATAAGTGATAAGAAAGAGGGAAGCGGATTTTCTTATCACTTATCACTCATCACTTATCACTACTTTTCCTATCCGAGTTCCGCGGCCATGCGTTCGGCTTTCTGGCGGGCCTCTTCGATGGTGCCGACCATGTAGAAGGCCTGCTCGGGGAGGTCGTCGTGTTTGCCGTCGGCGATCTCCTGGAAGCCGCGGATGGTGTCGGCCGTCTTGACGAAGGCGCCCTTGAGGCCGGTGAACTGTTCGGCGACGAAGAAGGGCTGCGAGAGGAACTTCTGAATCTTGCGCGCGCGCGAGACCACCAGCCTGTCTTCCTCGGAGAGTTCGTCTAAGCCGAGGATGGCGATGATGTCCTGAAGGTCTTTGTAGCGCTGCAAAATCTGCTTCACGCGCTGCGCCGTGTTGTAGTGCTCCTCGCCGACGATGCGCGGGTCGAGGATGCGCGAACTCGACGTGAGCGGATCGACGGCCGGGTAGATGCCCAGCTCGACGATCTGACGCGAAAGCGCCGTGACGGCGTCGAGGTGCGCGAAGGTCGTGGCCGGCGCGGGGTCGGTGTAGTCGTCGGCCGGGACGTAGACGGCTTGAATCGAGGTGATCGCGCCGGTGCGCGTCGAGGTGATGCGCTCCTGCAACTCGCCCATCTCGGTGGCGAGGTTGGGCTGGTAGCCGACGGCCGAGGGCATGCGGCCGAGCAGGGCCGACACTTCGGAGCCGGCCTGCGTGAAGCGGAAGATGTTATCGACGAAGAGGAGCACGTCGAGCCCCTGATCGCGGAAGTACTCGGCGACGGTGAGGCCGGAGAGGGCCACGCGCAGGCGCGCTCCCGGCGGCTCGGTCATCTGCCCGTAGACGAGCGCCACCTTCGACTCGGGGACGGAGCGCATGTCCACCTTCGTCATGTCGAAGACGCCCGTCTCCTCGTAGCTTTCGTAGAAGCTGTCGCCGAAGTTGATGACCTTCGACTCGACCATCTCGCGCAGCAGGTCGTTGCCCTCGCGCGTGCGCTCGCCGACGCCGGCGAAGACCGAGAAGCCGGAGTGGGCCTTGGCGACGTTATTGATCAGCTCCATGATGAGCACGGTCTTGCCGACGCCCGCGCCGCCGAACAAACCGATCTTGCCGCCGCGCAGGAAGGGCTGGACGAGATCGACGACCTTGATGCCGGTCTCGAACATCTGGAGTTCGGTTGACTGCTCGGCGAGCAGGGGCGCGTGGCGGTGAATCGGGTAACGCTGCTCGGAGTGGACGGGGCCGAGGTTATCGACGGGCTGACCGATGACGTTCAGGATACGCCCGAGCGTGGACTCGCCGACGGGCATCGTAATCGGCCCGCCGGTGTCGATGGCCGTCATGCCGCGCACCAACCCTTCGGTGGGCTGCATCGAGACGGTGCGGACGCGTCCCTCGCCGAGATGCTGTTCGACCTCGGCGATGATGTCGATGGGCGTGGGCACGTCGAAGCCCTCGGAGGTGATCCGCAGAGCTTGATAGATGGGCGGCAGGTAGCCATCGGTGAACTCCACGTCCATGACGGGGCCGATGATCTGCACGACCCGGCCCGTCTGCCCGCTGCTGCCTGCCGTGTT
>DASVES010000195.1:0-5036 GCA_036380435.1 Pyrinomonadaceae bacterium
TCGGCCGGCGAGTCGCAGGCTTCGAGGACGGAGACGATCAAGTCTTCGAGGTCGGAGTTGCTGATGATGATCTGCGCGTCGCCCGTGCAGCCGACCATGCGCGTGTCGCGCTGGCGCACGGCGATGATCTGCATGCGCTGTTCGAGTTCGTGCTGGCCGCGCCGCTGCTTGTCGCCGCGCCACTCGCGCAGCCCGTAGACGCGGTCAACCAGGCGCCGGTGCGGCTCGTCGCCCGTGGCCTCGCCGCCGCCGGCCGTGTCGCAGCGGCGGAAGTTGGCCGACGACTGGATGATGGTCGAGATGCGCCGGGCGAGCCGGTAGCTTTCGGGGTGGCGCTTGCGCAGCTCGGCCGTCAACAGGTTCGTCAGCTCGATCTGTCCGATCTCGCACTCGATCTCCGAGTCGGTCATCGCCGTGTCGAGGTAGTGCTGGAAGCGCGACTTGGCGAGAAGGGTGACGAACAACTCCTGCGTCAGATCGATGTAGGCGCTGCCGCGGTCGCCCTCCTCGACGAGCAGCCCGGCGCTGTGCGAGGCGCGCACCAGCGGGTGGTTGCTCACGAGGCGCTGCAACTCCGCCCAGAGGCGGGAGATATCAAAGCGGCGCAACGGCTCGCACCAGTCGCCTACCCGCGCCGGATGAGTGTGCGTGCTAGTTAACATGCGCCCCGGGTTCCCGAAGTGAAGGTCAAACGCCCTCTCTCACGATCTGCGAAATCAAAGCTGCCTTTTCATCAGTGAGGTCTGCGAACCGCAGGCCGAATCCCAGCGGCCACTCGCGGTGAGCTACCGAACATTCCAGATGGAGATGTGCCTGCGACATCAGGATCGCGTCCACCCTGATGTGTTCATCAACACTGACCCTCCCGACGCTATTGATGTAACACCCGCCCCGACTAACATCGGTCATCAGTGCATAGTTGTTGATTGATAACCCCTCCCACAGGACGAGTAGCTTTGTAGGTACACGCTGATGGGACCTTTTCTCGTGGGGCATGTTCGTCACAGCCGCCGCCGGTCGTCATTCCGCCCTCCGCCGGCGGACGACAAGTCGCCGCGTCAAGCATTAGCGGCTCATCGCGGCGGCCTCGGCCTCCTCCAATAGCCGCCTGACAGCTGGCACGAGCTGGCCGGTGTCCGGCTTGACGATGTAGACGTTGGCGCCCGCACGCAGCCCCGCCTCGCGGTCATCCGCGTAGGCTTGGCCGGAGAAGATAACGATGGGCGTCTGCCTGTCGCGCCTCCTGATCTCCTCGCACATCGTCAGCCCGGAGACGCCGGGCAGCTGGCCGTCGATGACGTAGAGACGGAATTGCTCCGTCCCCATGAGCCGCAGGGCGGCGGCCACGTTCCCCACGCACACCGTCTCCAAGTCCGAACGGTCCAGGAGGATTTTGAGCAGGTAGCGGGTGTCCCCGTCATCATCGACGCAGAGGATACGTTTTTTCTGTGGGTACATTGTCGCCTCCCGACCGGCATCGACACGCCTGCAACTCGGCCCCGGCACCCGGTTTGACTAGATAGGCATTAACGCCCCCTCTTTTCTCGGTTGATGAAAAGCTAATCGGGCTTCTTGATATGCACGAGCAATGATTTTGTGCGGTCGCAGTTTGTACGCCTGCTGACACGCGTCAAAAGGACTCTCACCGGAACTGCTCCGTCTTCGTAAGCGCAGTTAAAGACAAAGCTGTTCGTTCCGCCGTCTCGTCCCGGCACTACGCAGACGAAACAAACAACCCCCAAACGCTTCTCCGGTATTGCCAAAGAAGGTGGCGGTTATGCCTTGCGGGTTAATGATTGTAGTTTTAACTTACGTGATGAGTTTTGGATATCAGGAGGGTGGGTGAAAGTGGCAAGGGTTTTACCCTGCAGCATCGCCTAGCGCACGAGGTCAACGCGACTTTTCATGCCCAGCTTCTCCATCCCTCGCGCCTTGTGAGCTTCGACGGTTGTGACGCTCAGGGAGAGGCGTGCGGCCACCTCTTTGTTGATGTAGCCCAACGCGATGAGGCGCAGGACTTCCGCCTCCCGGTCAGTCAACTTCGTTTCGGCAGATGCGCGTCGAGCGGCCCATCGCGCGAGAGTCCATCCGCGAGAGCGCCCCGTGGACGACGGCCGCGGCGAATAAGTGCTTGCAGACCATCGGCGCCTCGTCGCCGCGCTCGGGCCTGCCCGCGGCGACTGCCCCGCGTGCGCGCGCCCGCGCCTGCTCGTCATTGAGCGCGTGGACAATTGGGGCGACCGGGAGGCGTGGTGAACATACGCGCACGGGGCCGCCGAAAGGCGAAGTGTTACGGCGGCCGGGTGGCGACAAGAGCGCCGCGTCTTATAGCACGGGCTGGTGAAGACACAAAATATTCCCTCTTAGATAACACTTCAACAACTCTCAAAACTTTGCGCAGAATCGCCCTCTGTTGAATCTGGGGTACAGCCGGCCATTGACTCCGCGCGCGCGTTGGGATAGAAGCACCTCATCAATCCAGCTACCGAAAGGAAACGACCATGAGAAGATTTCTGATCACTGCCGCGCTGTGCCTGTGCGCAGCCCCGGCCGCCGCGCAGCAGCCGACCACCCCGGCGCAAACCCCGGCGCAGCCCGCCACGCAGAAGCCCGCCGGCGAAAAGGTCGGCATGGCCGGCGCCGAGCAGGCCGTGGCGGGCCGGGTGAGCGCGTTCCTGGCCGCCCTGCGCAAGGGCGACGAGGCGACGCTCGCCCCGTTCTACGCCGACGACTACACCATCACCATGGACACCGGCGCCGTGCAGACGAAGGCGGAGCGCCTAGCGTGGGTCAAGGCGAACACGGCGCGGCTGAGCACGCTCGACTTCCAGGACCTGAAGACGCGCGTCTACGGCGACACGGCGGTCGTCACCGGCCACGCCATAGGGCAAGGCGAGGGCGACGCGAAGGTCAACAGCCGAATGATCCAGGTGTGGGTCAAGCAGGGCGGCGAGTGGCGGTTGGTTGGCGGGCAGACCACGGCCATCGCCCCGGCGCAGCCGGCCACGGCGCCGGCCGAGAAGAAGCCTTAAGGGCGGCATACCATCCCCTTTTATTGCATCACCAAAAGTGCGCGAGAGCCTTACGTCATTTCCGCCCTCACGCGAGAGTGTAAGAAAAGTGGGCGGCTGAACTTGTCGCTTCATCACACGCGCTAACGACGTGGCCGACTCGTGGAGGGAAGGGGAACACCCCCGCCCTCTTTCGAGTCGGCCTTTTTCATATAAAGCCGTGAGTGAGGGCGGGGCGCGGGGTGCTCTCCCCAACGCCCCGCAACCCCGCCCCTGACGCGACAACGCCCCGCGGCCATTGGACCCGATGCGGCGGGCCGCAGGCAGAGACTGGGCGCTTAGCGTCAACCTGGGTTTACAAGCGGCGTGCCGCGGAGGACTTCGTGGGCGCCCATGCTTACGACTCCGGCCATGGTGAAGACTTCGACGGGGATGGACGCATGGGCCGCGCGGCGCTAATTACTCACCCCAGACGGCAAATGGCGGGCGTGGCATGAGTAAAGGGGACGCTGACGTACATACGGCCGCCCCATGTTATGTTATACGGGTGCTCACACAGGAGGGCCGACGGGCCGCCTCCCGGCGCTTCGCTTGAAGTAAACCCGACCGCTACGGCCGCGGCCCGTCGCCCACTTAAAACATTCCCCGGCAGAAAGCTGACCGTCATGGCCTACCGCGTCCTCTACGTCGAGGATCATGACGACACGCGCGTCATCGTCACGATCCTGCTAGAGCGGGCCGGCTTCGAGGTGGCCGCAGTGAGCTGCGGTAGTGAGGCCCTAGAGTTGGCCCGCGCCGGACGCTTCGACCTCTACCTGCTCGACCACACCTTCTCTGATGCCTCGGGCATCACCGTTTGCCGGGGCATCCGCGAGTTCGACGCGGGGACACCCATCCTCTTCTACTCGGCCAGGGCGATGGAGCAGGAGATCGAGGAGGCGCTCGGGGCCGGGGCGCAGGGCTACCTCGTCAAGCCGCTCGACATCTTCAACGTGGCCGAGCACGCCTCGCGCCTCATTGCGGAAGCTCGCCGGGGGCGGGAGGGCGGGCAGTAGGGGCACGCGCCTTGCTCCCCGCACCCGATTAAAACCCCGGCCGTCACGTTTCAGGACGGCCGGTGCGCGAGAGGGAAAGACATGGATGGAAAGGAAGGTGCGGACCGGACCATTCTCGTCGTCGAGGATCACGACGACACGCGGGCGCTGCTGCGGCGGCTGCTCGAACATCACGGCTACGGCGTGGCGGAGGCGTCCGACGGCCGGCGGGCGGTCGAGGCGGTGCGGCTCCGGTGCCCCGACCTGATCCTGATGGACCTGCACCTGCCGCTCTTAGACGGCGAGGGTGCCACGCGGCTGATCCGCGAGTTGAGTGGGGTGTGCCCGGTGCCGATCATCGCCGTCACAGCCCTGGACGCGGAGGAACACCGCCGGCGGGCGGTGCTGGCCGGGTGCAACGAGTACGTAGAGAAGCCGCCGGACCCGGAGCTACTACTGGCAAAGATCGCGACGCTGTTGGAGGCCGGGCGGGCCGCGCGCCTAGCCGAAAGGATGGCGGCGGCGATGCACGCGGGGTGAGCGGACGAGCCGAAAGCCAGGCAAGTAGGGCGATTGGGTGCAAAGCAGAGGGGCGCCCGCCTCATTAATCGTGGAAGAAAAGGGCTTGGGGCAGCCTTGCCCGCAGCCCCGCGCCCTTCCCTCACTGGCGAGGGTTGACCGGGTTGCGAATGGTGCCTGTCTCTCCTTACCAAGCGCCGCCCACGACCCCACCGACCCTCTGGGCCTTTGAGAAAGGGCGAACGGCGCCGGCCTTCCAACCCGGGTGAAGACTTCGCATTTAATCGACCTCTGTTGAATCGGGACGTGTCGCGGGTCGGACTCGCCCCCGAAATCGGGGGATAAATGCGGCCTCACTTTTTTCTGGAATCACTGCCGGATTACGAGTTTTCCTCGATTGAACTATTCATTCTCTCCCCGAGATGCAGAAACGGCCACAGACAGGTGCGCCCGCCCCGCGCGCCTGTCTGGT
>DASVES010000196.1:0-4416 GCA_036380435.1 Pyrinomonadaceae bacterium
CCAAGCTTTCCGGTCTTCAGCGCAACGCACACGCGCTACTCGAACAGACAAGCGCCGATGCGACCGAAGATTGATGCGACTGAAGATGGTTGATCGACTGATGCCCGGCTTCGGCAGGACACAAACGCTGCTCGCGCTCCTCGTCGGGGCGACGATGGTGGCCGGCGCGCTCGTGGTCGGCGCGCGCTCGGTCTTTTTTCCGCCGCGCTTCCGGGGCTTCGGGGAGGTGACGGCCGGCGGGCAGGTCGCCGGGTGGGTGGTGGATGGGCAGGAGGAGACGACGGCGCGCCCGGTTGAAGTGCAGTTGTATATCGACGGCGTGTTCGCGGCCGCCGCGACGGCCGACTTGCCACGGCCCGACGTGCTGGCCGCGGGACGCGCGCGCGACGAGCGTTGCGGCTACAGCTTCGCGCTCCCGACGCTCGCCGCCGGAGAGCACGAGGCGCGCGTCTACGCGGCGCACGCGGTTGGGGGCGGCGCCTACCGGACGCTCCAGCAGACGGGCGCCGCGCTGCGCTTCCGAGTTGGGCAGCGCTGAAGGTTGGAGCGTGCGCGCCGCGCGGCGTATGATTGTGTTTACCGAACACATCCACGCGACCATCCGGGGCATTTGACGAAAGACAAGGGAAGTGACTGAAGCCGCACTCACAGATTCATACGGGCGAGCGATACGCGATCTGCGCGTGTCGGTGACCGACCGCTGCAACTTCCGCTGCTTCTACTGTCTGCCGCACGGCGAGCCGCCGGCCGCGCCCAAAGAGTCGATGCTCACCTACGAGGAGATCGAGCGGGCGGTGCGCCTCTTCGCCTCCCTCGGCGTCGAGAAGGTCAGGCTTACGGGCGGCGAGCCGATGCTGCGGCGCGACATCGAGACGCTCGTCGGCAAGCTCGCGCGCGTCCCCGGCCTGAGCGACCTCGCGCTCACGACCAACGGCTTCAACCTGGCTGAGCGCGCCGCCGGACTCAAGGAGGCTGGTCTCGACCGTGTCACCATCAGCCTCGACAGTCTGAAGCCAGAACGCTTCCGCGAGATGACGGGTGTGGACGTGCTCGAACGCGTGCTCGAAGGCGTCCGCGCCGCGAAGCGTGTCGGTTTAGTGCCCGTCAAGATCAACGCCGTCATCGTGCGCGGGCACAACGAAGGGGAGGTCGCCGACATGGCCGCCTTCGCCCGCGAGCACGGTGCCGTCATGCGCTTTATCGAATACATGCCCCTCGACTCGGGCCACGGCTGGTCGCGCGAGCAGGTCTACACGGGCGCGGAGATTCGCCGGGCCGTCGCGGAGAGATTCCCGCTCGTCGGCGTGGGCGGCGCGCGCGGCTCGGACACCTCCACACGTTATCGCTTTGCCGACGGCGCGCCCGGCGAGGTCGGCATCATCGCCCCCGTCACCGAACCCTTCTGCGGCGCTTGCTCGCGCATTCGCCTGACGGCCGACGGGCAGATTCGCACCTGTCTTTTCTCGAAGGCCGAACACTCTCTGCGCGACGTGCTGCGCTCCGGCGCGTCTGACGAAGAGACCATCGAGTTCATCCGCGCCGTCGTCCTCCGCAAAGAGCCGCGCCACTACATCAACGAGACCTACTTCGAGCAGCCCGCACGCACGATGAGCCTCATCGGCGGCTAAAGTCCTTTTGTACAAACGTGGGGATTTAAGTTATGAGCACGAAAACCGAAGCTACCCTTGACGACCTGTACAAGGTCGAAGGCAAGGCCGAACTCGTCAACGGAGAGATAGTCCACATGTCACCCACCGGACGCCGCCCGAGCTATGCAGCGAGGGCGATTTTCCTGTCTCTGTACGACTATGAGAAGCGAACCGGGAGTGGCTACGCCGTCACCGACGGGGCCGGGTTCGCCGTCAGCCTTCCTCACCGCAAGTCTTTCAGCCCGGACGCCGCCTTCTATGTCGGGGACATGGACAGTATGAAGTTTTTCGCGGGCGCGCCCGTCTTCGCCGTCGAAGTTCGGAGTGAGAATGATTACGGGCCGAAGGCTGAAGAGAAGATTGCCGCGAAGCGAGCCGACTATTTCGCGGCCGGAACGCGAGCGGTCTGGGACGTGGATTTACTGAGTGATGATGTTGTGCGAGTTTACCGCGCGAGCGACCCTGACGCGCCGATGGTCTACCGGCGCGGCGAGCGGGCCGAGGCCGAGCCGGCCGTGTCGGGATGGCTCATGCCGGTTGATGACCTGTTCGCGTGAGAAGTCGTTGCGTGCGCGTCTGGCCTCGCCGGCAGTTGAGGGAGTGCTATACTGCGTTTGAAAATTTAACGGGGGAGCCGCGCTACCGTCCGGGTTAAGCGGCTGAGAGTCACCTTCGGGTGAGACCCTTTGAACCTGATGCGGTTAGTACCGCCGAAGGGAGGCCGAAAGAGAAACCGCTCCGCCTTCGTGCGCGTGGCGGTTTTTCGTTTGCGGGCCGGACTATTGGAAGCGCCGGCCGAAAGAAAGTGTGAAGCAGATGACAACGACGAAAGACAAAGGCGAGGAGCGCCAAAGCGACGAGGTGCAGTTCCCCGCCTCGCGCAGAATTTATGTCGCGGGCGAGACGGACGGCGTGCGCGTCCCCTTCCGCGAGGTGAGTCTCCAGCCGACGCGTCTGCCCGGCGGCGCCGTTGAAGAGAACGAGCCGGTGCGCATCTACGAGACGGCGGGGCCGTGGGCCGACCCCGACGCGCGCTGCGACGTGCGCGAGGGCTTGGGCGCGTTGCGCCGCGAGTGGATTCTGGCGCGCGGCGACGTGGAGGAATACGAGGGGCGCGAGATCGTCCCGCAGGACGACGGGTATCTGACGGAGAACGCCGTCGAGTTCGCGCGCCACAAAGACCGCGGCCGTCTCGAAGACTTCCCCGGCCTGCGCCGCCCGCCGCTGCGCGCGCGCGCCGGGAGCGCCGTGACGCAGATGCACTACGCGCGCCGCGGCCGTATCACTCCCGAGATGGAGTTCGTCGCGCTGCGCGAGAACATGGGCCGCGAGCGGGCGCTCCACGCCATGCGCGAACACACGCGCGACGACCGCAGCTCACTCTTCCACGAGCACGGCGGCGAGCGATTCGGCGCGCGGATTCCCGAGTTCGTCACGCCCGAGTTCGTGCGCGATGAGGTCGCGCGCGGGCGGGCCATCATCCCCGCCAACGTCAACCACCCCGAGTCCGAGCCGATGATCATCGGCCGCAACTTCCTCGTGAAGATCAACGCCAACATCGGCAACTCGGCCGTCGCCTCCTCCATCGACGAGGAGGTCGAAAAGATGCGCTGGGCGACGCGCTGGGGCGCTGACACCGTGATGGACCTCTCGACCGGCAAAAACATTCACACCACGCGCGAGTGGATCATCCGCAACTCGCCCGTCCCCATCGGCACCGTGCCCATCTATCAGGCGCTCGAAAAAGTCGGCGGCCGCGCCGAAGAGCTGACGTGGGAGGTCTTCCGCGACACGCTCGTCGAGCAGGCCGAGCAGGGCGTCGATTACTTCACCATCCACGCCGGCGTGCGTCTGCCCTTCGTTCCGCTCACCGCGCGCCGCACGACGGGCATCGTCTCGCGCGGCGGGGCGATCATGGCCAAGTGGTGTCTGGCGCGCCACGAGGAGAGCTTCCTCTACACGCGCTTCCGAGACATCTGCGAGATCATGCGCGCCTACGACGTGTCGTTCTCCCTCGGCGACGGCCTGCGCCCCGGCTCTATCGCCGACGCCAACGACGAGGCGCAGTTCGCCGAACTCGACACGCTCGGCGAGCTGACGCAGGTGGCTTGGGAGTTAGACTGTCAGGTGATGATCGAAGGGCCGGGCCACGTGCCGATGCACCTCGTCAAGGAGAACATGGACCGGCAGCTCGCCGTCTGCGGCGAGGCGCCCTTCTACACGCTCGGGCCTTTGACGACCGATATCGCGCCCGGCTACGACCACATCACCTCGGCCATCGGCGCGGCTATGATAGGGTGGTTCGGCACCGCCATGCTCTGCTACGTCACGCCCAAAGAGCACCTGGGGCTGCCCGACCGGCAGGACGTGAAAGAGGGCGTCATCGCCTACAAGATCGCCGCCCACGCCGCCGACCTCGCCAAGGGCCACCCCGGCGCGCAACTGCGCGACAACGCGCTCTCGAAGGCGCGCTTCGAGTTCCGCTGGGAAGATCAATTCAACCTCAGCCTCGACCCCGTGACCGCGCGCGAGTTCCATGACGAAACGCTCCCGCAAGAAGGCGCCAAGACCGCGCACTTCTGCTCCATGTGCGGCCCGCACTTCTGCTCGATGAAGATCACGGAAGACGTCCGCAAATACGCCGCCGAACAAGGCATCGCCGAGGAAGAGGCGTTGAAGAAGGGGATGGAAGAAAAGAGCAAAGAATTCGCCGCCAAAGGTTCCGAACTTTACGCCAAAGCATAATCAATGCTGGTAGGGCGCCTAC
>DASVES010000197.1:0-5204 GCA_036380435.1 Pyrinomonadaceae bacterium
GACTCGGCGTCGAACGCCTGATAGTAGCGGATGGGCGAGCCGGCGGGGCTGGCCGTCCAGAGGGTCTTCTCCTTGCGCGTGGTGTTGCGTTTGATGACGGCATCGGCGGTGCTGAGGATGTTCTGTGTGGAGCGGTAGTTCTGTTCGAGCTTGATGATGCGCGCGCCGCGGTAGTGCTCCTCGAAGTTGAGGATGTTCGAGATGTCGGCCCCGCGCCAGCGGTAGATGCTCTGGTCGGGGTCGCCGACGACGCAGATGTTCTGCTGGCGCTCGGTGAGGAAGTTGATGAGGGCGAACTGGAGCGCGTTCGTATCCTGATACTCATCGACGAGGATGTAGCGGAAGCGGTCGTTGTAGTGGTCGCGCACGTCCTGTCGCTTGCGGAGCAGACGCACGGCCTTGATGAGCAGGTCGTCGAAGTCGAGCGCGTTGTTGGCGACGAGGCGCTCCTCGTAGAGACGGAAGACGCGGGCGATGGCGGCGCGGCGCTCGTCGGTGTGCTCGACGCGGGCGGCGTAGGCTTCGGGGTCGAGGCCGCTGTTCTTGGCGTGGCTGATGGCGGAATGGACGACGCGCGGCCCGAGCTTTTTGTCCTCGTCGTTGTACCCCAAATCTTTTATGCACGCCTTGACGACACGTATCATGTCGTCCTGATCGTAGATGGTGAAGGAGCGCGTGTAGCCTTCTTCGAGCTTTTCGATCTCGCGCCGCAGGATGCGGACGCAGAGGGAATGGAAGGTCGAAATCAGCGGCGCGCTCTGGAGGCGTTCGCCTTGGAGCAGGCGCGTGACGCGGTCGCGCATCTCCTGCGCCGCCTTGTTCGTGAAGGTGACGGCGAGGATGTTGGCGGGCGGCACATCGCGCTCCGCGATGAGGTGAGCGATGCGGACGGTGATGACGCGCGTCTTGCCCGACCCCGCGCCGGCCAGAATGAGGAGCGGCCCCTCCGTGTTCGTCACCGCTTCCCGTTGTTGTTCGTTGAGTGTTGAGAGCAAGTCCATATGAAAATGAATGGCCGCCGCTGACGATTGTTTAGCACGGGCTGGTGACTGGCGTGTGGCCGCAGTGCGTTAGTTGTTCGGCTGCCGTCAGAGTTTAATACATCTGCGGCCGGTTAGGACATCGGCGGTGTATAATGTCGGCAACCGAAGGGCGAAGCCTATGACTGATGCGAGCCGGCGGACTGAGAGCTTCGGGCCTGACCCGGTCATCGAGGCATACAAGAGGGACGTTGACCGCACGCTGATCCGCGAGAACCTGCGGCTCACGGTCGAGCAGCGTTTCGACGCGCTCGTGAGGCTCCAGCAGTTCGCCGCGGAGCTGCGACGCGCCGGTGAGGCCGCATCCACCACGGACGAGGCGCGATGACTGTTGACTTCCGCGCCCTCATCTCCCTGCTCGCCGGCGCGGGCGTCGAGTTCATCATCGTCGGCGGCGCCGCGGCCACGGCCCACGGCTCCGCGCGTCTGACTCTCGATCTCGACATCGTCTACCGGCGAACGCCCGCAAACATCTCACGCCTCGTCCGAGCGCTCGCCCCACATCAACCTTACCCTCGCGGCGCGCCGCCGGGCCTGCCCTTCACATGGGACGAGCGCACCGTCTCGAACGGCTTGAACTTCACACTCACAACCGCGCTCGGCGCGCTCGACCTGCTGGCCGAGATCACGGGCGGCGGCGGTTACGACGAACTGCTCCCACACTCCGACAGGCTGGAGCTTTACGGCGTCGAGTGTCTCTGCCTCGGTCTGCAACGGCTCGTCCACGTCAAGCGCGCGGCCGGCCGCCCCAAAGACTTCGAGGCCATTGCCGAGTTGGAAGCGATAGTTGAGGAGCGGAGAAAGCTCGGCTGAAGAGACGAGTTACGGCTCACCTGATAAGTTTCTGTATCGCCTTGAACTGTTCGTGCCGCGCGTCGCGCAGCAGCTCGAAGAGGGCCATCTCTGACGAAGAGGGGAGCGCGCCGGAGTGTCGCATCTTGTCGAGACCGGCCTGCCGGTTGTGCGGGGCGCGGGCGGTGATGCAGTCCGTGAGCAGGTGTACCTGAAATCCACGCTCCAGAAGGTCGTGCGTGGTCTGGTTGACGCAGATGTGCGCCTCGATGCCGCAGACGATGACCTGCTGCGCGCCGGTGCGCTCAAGCCGGGCGACGAACTCGCCCGCGCCGCAGGAGCTGAAGGCGGTCTTCTCGATTGGCTCGAAGTCTTCGGGAAGTGCGGCGCGAATCTCTTCGGCGGTGCGGCCGAGTCCCTTCGGGTATTGCTCGGTGACGATGACGCTCACACGCAAAAGCTGCGCGGCGCGGGCGACCGTGGCGATGCGCGCGGCCACTTCCGCGAAGTCGGGGATGGGCCGGCGGAAAGACTCCTGCATGTCGATGACGACGAGCGCCGAGCGCGCGGCGTCGAGCGTGTTGGCGTGTTGCATCGGGCCTCCGGCGTGTGAGACTTATTTAAGCACACGGGGTGGGGAAACAGTAAGCAGTGAGCAGTAAGCAGTGAGCAGTAAGCAGTGAGCGGTGAGCATCAATGAGCGCCGGAGGCGCGGAAGAGTGTAGCCACGGGCGCAAGCCCGTGGAATAGCCGTAAATAAAAATTGAAAGCCCCGGAGGGGCGAAAGAATCCGAAGCCTGCCTGAAACGTGGCTTGAAGTTCTTTCGCCCCTCCGGGGCTTTAACACTTTAATCGAACTCGTACCCACGGCTCACGCCGTGGGCTACATTCTGCCGCGCCTCCGGCGCTCGTTGACGCCCGCGGCCTACTGCTTACTGCTCACTGCTTACTGCTCACTGCTTTCCGCGGCTTGCCGCGCGCCCCCGCGCGCATCTAATATCTGAAACTCCGCGCCGGCCCGTGCGTAAAACTTTGCGCTCGCCCGCAAACGCTTGGGCCGCGACGGCCGGCTTCGGAAATTCGTCCCAGAATCTGTATTCGATCACGCGAAACCCGACGGGCGCCCTCGCCGGCGCCTGCCGAATTTTCAGAAAAACTGTTCAACTTTAACGGAGGTTCCCGATGAAGAAATATTCCCGCCTGCTCGCGCTGCCGCTGGCGTTGACGATGGGCGGCACGCCGCTCTTCGTCGCGGCGCAGAACAACGCGAGCGTCGCCAACACGCCGACCGCGCCCACCGCCAAAAGGACGCCGAAGGAAACCAAAATCCACGGCGAGACGCTGGTGGACGACTACTTCTGGATGCGCGAGAAGTCGAACCCGGAAGTGATCTCCTATCTGGAGGCCGAGAACGCTTACACGGCGGCGCTGATGAAGCCGACCGAGGCGTTCCAGGAGGCGCTCTACAAGGAGATGCTCGGCCGCATCAAGCAGACCGACCAGCAGGTGCCCTTCCGCGAGAACGGCTACTTCTATTACACGCGCACCGTCGAGGGCAAGCAGTACCCGATCTTCGCGCGCAAGAAGGGGGCGACGACCGCGCCCGAGGAGATCACGCTCGACTTAAACGAACTCTCCGTCGGCCACAAGTACACGGGCCTCGGCAGCTATTCGGTCTCCGACGACGGCAACCTCCTCGCCTACTCGATGGATCACATCGGCCACCGCGACTTCATCCTCCACCTCAAAGACCTCCGCACCGGCAAGGAACTCGCCGACTCGCTCGGACAAGTGACCTTCACCTTCTGGGCGCCCGACAACAAGACGCTTTTCTACGGCCGCGAGGACGCCGCCAAGCGCCCCTATCAGGTCTGGCGTCACACGGTCGGCGACCCCAAGGAGAAGGACGTGCTCGTCGCCGAGGAGAAGGACGAACTCTTCCGCCTCTACGCCGGCCGCACGCGCAGCCGCGGCTACATCTTCCTCCAGTCGTCGAGCGCGACCACCAACGAGACCAGCTTCATCCCGGCCGACAAGCCCACGGAGTCGCCCCGCCTCATCCTCGCGCGTCAGGAGGGGCACGAGTACGAAGTGGATCACGCGGGCGACCTCTTCTACATCCTGACGAACGACAAGGGCCGCAACTTCCGTCTCGTCACCGCGCCCACGTCGAAGCCGGGCAAGGATGGCTGGAAGGAAGTCATCGCGCATCGCCCCGACGTGATGCTCGAATACACAGACATGTTCCGCGACTTCTACGTCCTCGGCGAGCGCGAGAACGGCCTCCAGAAGCTCAAGCTCACCGACTACAAGACGGGCAAGTCGCACTACCTCGAATTCCCCGAGCCGGTCTACTCGGCGGGCGTCTCGACGAACCGCGAGTTCGACACGAAGAAACTGCGCTACGCCTACAACTCTTTCACCACTCCCGCCTCCACCTACGACTACGACGTGGCGGCGCGCAAGAGCGAGCTTTTGAAGCGGCAGGAAGTTCTGGGCGACTTCGACCCGGCCCGCTACCAGTCCGAGCGCATTTACGCGACGGCGTCTGACGGCACGAAGATTCCCATCTCCATCGTCTACAAGAAGGGAACGAAGCGCGACGCTTCGTCTCCGCTCTGGCTCTACGCCTACGGCTCCTACGGCAGCTCGCAGAACGTCGGTTTCAACTCCAACCGCCTCTCGATGCTCGACCGCGGCGTGACCTACGCCATCGCCCACATCCGCGGCGGCGGCGACCTCGGCAAGGGCTGGCACGACGCCGGCAAGATGATGGTCAAGAAGAACACCTTCACCGACTTCATCGCGGCGGCCGACCACCTCGTCGGCGAGAAGTACACCGCGAAGGACAGGCTCGTCATTTCGGGCGCGAGCGCGGGCGGCCTCCTGATGGGCGCGGTTTTGAACATGCGCCCCGACCTCTTCAAGGTGGCCATCGTCGGCGTGCCCTTCGTCGATGTCATCAACACGATGCTCGACAAGAGCCTGCCGCTCACGGTGCAGGAGTTTCTGGAGTGGGGCAACCCGGAGAAGAAGGAAGAGTATGCCTACATGAAGTCGTACTCGCCTTATGACAACATCGCCGCGAAAGACTATCCGGCGATGCTCGTCCGCGTCTCCCTCAACGACAGTCAGGTGCCCTACTGGGAGGGCACGAAGTACGCGGCCAAACTGCGCGCGATGAAGACGGACAAAAACACCCTGCTCCTCAAGGCCAACATGGGCGCCGGCCACGGCGGCGCGTCAGGCCGCTACGACGCCCTGCGCGACACGGCCTTCGACTACGCCTTCATTCTCACGCAACTCGGCATCAACCAGTAAGCCGCGCGCGAGGCGACAAGGTAGGCGGCAAAGACTGAAAGCGCCCCACGA
>DASVES010000198.1:0-6611 GCA_036380435.1 Pyrinomonadaceae bacterium
CGAGATGTTCGTCCACCGCAACGTCGCCAACCTCGTCGTCCACACCGACCTCAACTGCCTCTCCGTGATGCACTACGCCGTGGACGTGCTCGGCGTCAAACACATCATCGTCTGCGGCCACTACGGCTGCGGCGGAGTAGAAGCCGCCTACAGCAACCGCCAGCTCGGCCTCATCGACAACTGGCTGCGCCACGTGCAGGACGTGCAGCACAAGCACTCCGCGCTGCTCGCGCAGTTCGACGACGACGGGCGACGCCTCGAAAAGCTGTGTGAGCTAAACGTCATCGAGCAGGTGGCCAGCGCGTGCCAGACCTCGGTCGTCCAGCAGGCGTGGGGGCGCGCTCAGGAGCTTTCCGTACACGGCTGGGTCTACAGCCTCAAGGATGGGCTGCTGCGCGACCTGAACGTCTGCGTCACCAACCGCGACGAAGCGCAGACGGTCTACGAGACGGCAATCAGTGCCTGTTGCACGCCTGATCCGAAGTTAGACGGCACTCGCTGATAAATCCGCTTCCTTGCCTCGCTACTACCCAAGCACTTATCATCAAGTATGTTTGAAAGTCTGAATATTGTTATCGTTTTCCTGCTCGTTTTCGCTAACGGATTCTTTGTCGCCTCAGAATTTGCGCTCGTCGGTGTACGCCGCTCACGCATTGCGACCCTTGCCAATGCCGGTGATAAGCGGGCGAAGAGATTGTTGGGGTTGGTGGACAATCTAAACGCCTACATCTCCGCCACCCAGCTTGGCATCACTCTGGCCTCACTTGCGCTTGGCTGGATTGGCGAACCGGCAATCGCGCATCTGCTTGAAGTCCCGCTTAAAGGGCGCGTCTCCGAAGCCGTGCTGCATACCATCGCTCTCACCATTGCGTTCAGCGTCATCACTTTTCTTCATATCGTGCTCGGCGAGCTTGCGCCTAAGACCATCGCTCTTGAACGCGCGGAAAAGACCGCTCTGGCTATCGCCTTGCCGATGCAGCTTTTCTACAAAACATTTTCTTATCCGATACGGCTTCTCGATTGGGCAGGCACACGCACTGTGCGATTGTTCGGCCTTCACCCTTCGAGCGAACACGCATCCATTTATACGGAAGAGGAATTGCGTCAGTTGATCGACATCTCGCGCCGGAGCGGACACCTTCAAGAAGAAGAACAAAAGCTCATCAATAGCGTTTTTGATTTCTCCGACGCCGAACTTCGCGAAGCGATGATTCCGCGCACGGCGGTTGACGCCATCCCCGTGACCGCCACGTTGGAAGAAACCAAAAAGGCTTTTCGCACTTTGGGCTATTCAAGGCTGCCCGTTTACCGTGAGAGGTTAGACGATATCGTCGGCGTGGTATTCAGAAAGGATTTAGAACCTTACCTCGAACAGCCGCAGCCGGACGGATTTAAACTGGAGGGCTTGCTTCACCCGCCGCAATTTATTCCGGCGACGGCGCGGCTTGGCGCGGTACTGAAACGGATGCAATCGACGCGCACACATTTAGCCATTGTGGTAGATGAACACGGCGGCATGGAAGGCATCGTCACGCTCGAAGATGTTCTGGAAGAAATTGTCGGCGAGATTAACGATGAATATGATGAAGAAGTGCGTTCGCAAATACTGAAAGAAGCAAACGGCACATATTTATTGAGCGGGATGCTGACTGTGCGCGATGCCAACCGACAGCTTAGTCTGCGTCTGCCGGAGGATGGCCGCTACACAACGCTCGCCGGATTTCTTCTCGCTCAAGCAGGGTATTTATTGCAGGAAGGGGAAACGGTCGAATATGAAGGGATGCGCTTCAAGGTCGAGCGCGTAGACCAACGCCGCATACGCCGGATACGCTTTACTCCTGCCCCGGAAGACAAGCAAATATCACCCGTCGCGTTATTATCATTCGTCAGTACCTCGTTGATGGAGCCGCTACAACTTGCGCCAATCCTTCTTTGATAGGGGATGAATCATGAGTTTCAGGCAGTTCGCGCGGGGCGGGTTAATGTCGGGCGTCAGGTTGTTCCAGTATTAAAATATGGACTGTATCGGGGCCATTGTTGGGTGGGCCTCACCGGGAGAAATTGTTGATGAATCATTTGAAGGCTCGTCTCTTGGCGGTAGTCATCATCCTGATCTTTGGCGGCATGATGTATTACAACTGGCATCAGTTGGGCAGTGAGGGCCGCTACTCGATGAAGCTGGCTGCTTTCGGGCCTGTCGGAGTGGTAGGCGGACTCTTCCTTCTGTTGTTCCCGGAGAAGGGCGGAAAGCCGGAGACGGGGAAGGATAAAGTCATTGCGCTGCTGGTGTTCGGGTGCGGCCTTATCGCAGGGTTATATAACTGGTATCTGATGGACCCGGGTTTCTTCGGAAGGTGAAGCCGGAGTCGCCGTAACCTGACAACGCCATGCATCCGACCGCATGCCAGCGTTCGTGGTCATCGTTAACTTTAGTAGTAGAGAAGTCGAGTGCGCGGCGGGAGATGCCGGGCGTTAGCCCGCGCGAACGTGAGTGCGAAGATGAATGACGAGAGGAGCAGTAGGGAAATTGTCTTACGGCGTGCGCTGTGGTCGGGCGTCGGCGTGCTGGCGGCGTTGGGCGTTGTCTCCGCGGTCGGCAGGGCCGTCTCCGTGGCGAGCGGCGGATTGAGTTACGAGCAGGTCGTCCAACTGATGCCGGCGCAGTTGGAGCGGGAAGCCTTTGAGTTTGATCGCTGGTTCGTGGCTCACCCGGCGCTCACTTTTATGCACGTCATACCGGGCGGCATCTTTCTCGCCCTCGCACCCTTCCAGTTCTCGACGCGCATCAGGAGTCGTTACGTCCGGTTTCATCGTTGGTCGGGTCGCGTGCTGCTGCTTGCCGCCCTGCCCGTCGGAGTGTCGGGCCTGATGCTCGGCGCGGTGTTCCCGTATGGAGGCCCGGCGGCGGCGGCGGCCGTCTTCGTCGCCGGCGCTGTTTTCCTCTTCGCACTCGTCCGGGCCTTTGACGCCATTCGCCGTGGCGACGTGGCGCGGCACCGGGAATGGATGATCCGCATGTTTTCGCTCGGCCTCGCCATTGGGACCATCAGGGTCGTCGGTCTCATGTTGTTCCCACTCAACCGAATCGGATTTCAGGACACTCATGTCGGATTTCACGAAGCGGCGGGGACGGTCTTCTGGATCGGTTGGGCGTCCACTTTCGCCGTGGCTGAATTGTGGATCAGGTACACGCGCCCCCGGCCCGCCGCCGCGCGGGTCGCGCCCGTGAGGGCCGCGGGCGCTTAGACGTGTCGGCGGTCAACGACGGCCGTCAGGTCGCGATTGCTGATTTGTGTCGGAGGTAAAAACGAAGTGAACAGGCTATCAAGCACGGTCGCCGGCGGGTTTATTAATTCCTTTCGGGACTTTGCCGCGCGTGTCCGCGAGCTGTCTGGGAATCTCTCGGAGGAGCAGTTCTGGACGAAGCCCTACCCTTACGGAAACAGCTTCGGGCATTTGACGCTCCACCTCATCGGCAATCTCAACTACTTCATCGGCGCGCAGATCGCCGGCACGGGGTACGTGCGCGACCGGGAGCGCGAGTTCACGGAGGGAGCGCCGCCGAAGAAGGAGGAGGTGCTGAGGCGACTCGATGAGGCGGTGACGATGGTGTCGGCCACGCTTGAGGCGCAGGCCGACGACGACTGGTCGAAAGACTACGAGGCGACGGCCGCCGCCGATTTCATCGAAGACCGCTTCAGCATTTTTCTCAGGTGTGCGACCCACTTCCATCACCACGTCGGGCAGATGGTCTATCTGGAGAAAGAGTTTTCAAAGTGAGCCGATGCCACTCTGACGCCGACGCTGTTTAGCGCGTGTCGCGTGGGCGGGCGACGAGGGCGAGGCGGTCGCCGCGCGGGCTGACGCTGAGGCGCGTAATCTCCGAGAGGCCGTCCGAAGTGAAGTCGGCCACCTCGCGCCAGTCCTGTCCGGCGGCGCCGGGCCGCAGGGCATAAAGCTTCGCGCCCTTCGCCATGAGGAGCGTGCCGTCGGGCGTCCACGCAAAGTCTTCGCTGAGCGCGAGCGTCTTCGCGAGCGTCCGCTTGGCGTGCGTGCGCGTGTCGTACTCCTTGATGTGCCAGTCGTCCGTGCCCTGCTTGTGGACGTAGGTGATCTTCTGCGTCCCCGGCACGCGCTGGAGCGAGCGGCCGATGTTGGTGGCGACGATGCCGTAAACGCCGGTGCGCGCGTCCACGACCTGAAGCGTGGCGGGCTGGCCGAGGATAAAGAGGCCGAGCGTGCGTGCGTCGGCCCAGACGTGATAGCCGACCGGCTTGAAACGCTCAAGCACGAGCGTGGCCGTCTGAGCGCCCGCGAGCGGGAACTTCCAGAGCCGCTGCGTGGCTTCCCGGTCGCGCTCGACGCGGATGACGGAGAACGACTTGCCGTCGGGGGTGACGGTCGGCGAGTACTCGGCCTCTTCCGTTTCGGTGAGGCGCATGGTCGAGTTGTCGGCAAGGCGGTAACGATAGATGTCTGCCTGATTGTCGGCGCGGATGGAGGTGTAGAGGATGTCTGTGCCTTCGGGGGTGAACGACGGCTGGTTGTCGTAGCCCTCCCACGTCGTGATGCGCCGCGCCGCGCCGAGTTTTGGCACGCCGGCGGCCGATGACAGGTCGGCGACGAAGATGTCTGTGTTCGGCGGCGGTGTCGGCGTCGGGGTGGGCGTCGCCTGTGCGTGCGCCGAAGCGTTGAGGGCAAACGCGAATAAGATCGCCAGGACAGAGTTATTTAGTGTTCGCATGATGACGTTCGGTGGCTTGCTCTAGCTTGAATGTGGGGCGCGGTGAATACGACGTACCCTAAATTCAAAAGCGATCTAATCGCGCTTCACATCGGTCGCCGACGCGCCCGGACAAGCGCGCGTCGAGCGCAGACGTTCGGTGTCGAACCTGAGCGCGGCGGTGGAGACCGGCGTCGTCCAGAGATGCCCCGTGCGGGCCCAGCGTTCGCGCAGCTTATCGCCGAGCGGCTTCGACTCGTACCACGTCGAGACGCGCAGCCACAGCGAGTGCTTGCCGACGCCCACGGTGTTCGGAACTCTGGCGACTCCGGCCGGCGTCACCGGCAGCGTCACGGAGACCTCCGTCCTGAACTCCCCGCCCGGCGCGAGCGAGACGAAATCCACGTTCGGCCGCGGCGTGTCCAGCGGCTCCGGCTCGCGCGTGGCGTAGCGCGCGCTCGTCGTCCTCAGCTCGTAGCGCGGCGGCCCCTCTTCCGCGGGGTAGACCACGACCTGATAGAAAAGGTTGCCGCCCCTGTAGACGATCAGCCGGCGGCTGCCGGCGTTCGCGTAGCGCAGCAGCAGGCGCGTGTGCAGGAAGTCCACGCCGCCCGCGCCCACGCAGTATTTTTGTTCGACGATCTCGGCCGCGACCTTGAGCGCGTGCTCCGGCTGCGCGGCCGACTGTGCGTGCGCCGAAGACGCGCCCGCGAGTAAGCAGGCGGTGAGTAGCGGCGCGGCGGCGAGCGTGTGTCGGAGTCGCATGAGCAACTCAAGGATGAAGGCGGAAACAGTACCGCGAGCGGAAGCCTCGCGGGTCTGGACGGCCGATGCCGGCCTCTCAGGATAGGCGTACTCGCTCGCTACCGCTCGCGGTACTGTTTTTCATCCTTGCTCTTATGAGTCGGCCTGCCCGGCGTACTGCGCCGTGCTCGCGCCGGAGATGAAGGGCGCATCGGTGGTGAGCGCGTCATCGACTAAGCGGCGCTGTTCGAGTTCGTGGATGGCGTAGGAGCCGGTGGCGGGGCTGGCCGAGGCGGCGCGGCCGACGTAGAAGGGGCGCACGCCTTCGGGCAACATCTGAGCCAGACGCGGCTCGACGAACGCCCAAGCGCCCATGTTCTTCGCCTCCTCCTGCGCCCAGACGACCTGCGTGGCCGCCGGGTATGAGCCAAAGATTTCGCGCAGCGCCGCCTCGGGGAACGGGTAGAACTGTTCGAGTCGCACAATCGCCACGCGCTCGTCGCCTGATTTTTTGCGCGCCGCCGCGAGGTCGTAGAAGACCTTGCCCGAGCACAGGACGACGCGGCCGACCGCCTCGCGGTTTTGCACCTCCGCGTCGTCGATGACGGGGCGGAAGCCGCCCCGCGTCAACTCTGCGACCGAAGAGACGGCCGCCGGCAGACGCAGCAGGCTCTTCGGCGTCATCACGATGAGGGGCCGGGCCGTCTCCTGTTTCACCTGCCGGCGCAGGAGGTGGAAGTACTGCGCCGGGGTCGTCGGGTAGCAGACCTGCATGTTGTTCTCGGCGCAGAGCTGGAGGTAACGTTCGAGCCGCGCCGATGAATGCTCCGGCCCCTGCCCCTCGTAGCCGTGCGGCAGGAGCAGGACGAGACGCGAGGGCTGCTGCCACTTGTCCACGCCGGGCGCGATGAACTGGTCGATGATCACCTGCGCGCCGTTCGAGAAGTCGCCGAACTGCGCCTCCCACGCGACGAGCGCGTCGCGCGCCACGACCGAGTAGCCGTACTCGAAGCCCATCACGCCCTGCTCGGAGAGCGAGCTGTCGAAGACCTCGACGAGCGAGCGCCCGTCGCCACCACGCGCCGTCATGTCGGAGAGCGGCGACCACGCCTTGCCGGTCTGCGTGTCGTAGAGGATGGCGTGA
>DASVES010000199.1:0-19043 GCA_036380435.1 Pyrinomonadaceae bacterium
CTTAGAGCGAGTTTAGCCTGAGTGTAAGGAACGTAGATTCACCGCGGAGGCGCGGAAGACGCGGAGTTCACGCCGCAGAGATTCAACCCTCTGCGTAGTCTCTGCGTCCTGCGGCGCCTCCGCGGTGAACTACCACACCAAACATCCATGAATCGAGTTCGTGATTCCCCGGCGAGGAAGTGTTCAGGGCGCTGAGGGGCGCGGGGTCGGGGCGGGCGCAGAAGAGGCGTTCGTGTTGGCGTTCGTGTTGGACTTCGTCTTGGGCTTCTGGCGCATCTTCTCAAGGTCTTTGAGGAATGCCTTGCGGCGGTCGAGTCCTTCGCGGGCGCGTGTGAGCGCCTCGGCGGCGCGGAAGAAGTCGGGGTCGATGTCGATGGCTTTTTCGAGCGCGCGCACGGCCTCATCATACTGCGCGAGCTTGCTGTGGGCGAGGCCGAGTTCGTAATACTTGTCGCTGTCCTCCGGCGCCTGCTTCACCGCCAGCTTGAACGCCTTGACGGCATCCTCATACTTGCCCAGCTTGACGTGCGTCAGCCCCAGATAGAACTGCGCCTCCGCGTTCTCCGACTCTTCGTCAGACATCTTCTTGTACGCCTTGACGGCCGTCTCGAAACTCTTCTCGGCCTCGTCGTTGCGGCCGACGGCGGAGTAGGCGAGGCCGAGTCGGTAGTGGGCCTCGGCGAAGTCCGGCTCCATTCGGACGGCCTCCTCGAAGGCGGCGACCGCTTCCTGATCGCGGTTCTTCTTGTAGGCGTCGATGCCGCGCTCCAAGTAAGCGCGCGCGTCGGAGCCGGGGGGAAGCGCCGGCTCGGACGCGGGTGTCGGCGACGCGTCGGCGGACGTGGTGGGCGCGGGGGCGGCCGCGTTGCTTTGAGAGTTCGTGTTACCGGCGTCGCCGGCGGCGCAGGAAGCACCCAGCGCCAGCACGAGACACGCCAGAGCGAGGGCGACGTAGGCCGATCTCATAGTCTTATCTGTCATGGAGAATTATTAGGTCGGGCGCAAAATTTCTACGACAATTCTTCCGCCCAGTCAACAACCGGGGAGCGCGCGCGGCAGCGACTCACTCACGCCGACTGTGAAGAGCGCGCGGCCGCGAAGGTTGTATGTAAGCGCGACTTCGGAGTCGGCCGTGCGCGCCGCGCGCGGAATGGCTGTTGCCTGAAAACATCCGATGGGCGAACTGTGTACGGGTTAAATTCATTCGGAGAGGGTGAGATGGAGCAGGACGAGGGCGCCACTTCGGTAAATCGCTCGGAGCGAACACTTATCAGCGGAGCGGAGCGGGCTTCGCGCTCGCCGCGCTTCGACGAGGGTTCGATACGGCGCGCGCAGCCGGCCGTCCCGCTGGGCGAGGCGGGCGCGACGCGTCGCGGCTTGCGCCGGCCGAGTCCGCTGGTGATGCTGGCCGCGCTCGCCGCCGTCGTCGGGCTAGTCGCCGGCGCGGTCGGAGCGTCCGTGTACATGAGTCGGCGCGCGTCGCCGCGCGAGGCAAGCGCGCCGGCCGTCGAGACGGCGCAGGCCGCCGCGCCGCCGTCCGCCACGGCCGCATCCGAAGAGGAGTTGTTCAAGCCGGCCGCGAGTGACCTGCCGGACGTGTCTCCTCCGGCGGAGACGACCCCGGCCGCGGAGACGGGCGACACTGCCTCGGCCGACGACGAGCAGGCCACGCTGCGCGAGGCGCTCGGCGGATGGCTCAGCGCGACGAACGCGCGCGACATCGGCCGCCAGATGAGCTTCTACGACACGCGGCTCGACGCCTTCTACCTCTCGCGCAACACAAGCGCGCGCTCCGTGCGCGCCGAGAAGGTGCGCGTCCTGGGCAGCGCCGACCTCATCGACATTCAGGCCAGCGGCCCCGCCGCCATCCGTCTCGGCCCCGATGGGCGCACGGCCGTCATGCGCTTTCGCAAACGCTATCGCGTCGCCGGCGGCGGCCAGGATCGTCGCGGCGAGGTCGTGCAGGAGTTGCGCTGGCGCAAGACCGGCGAGGGCTGGAAGATCGTCAGCGAGCGCGACGTGCGCGTGATCAACTGAGGGAGCTGTTAGCTGTTAGCTATTAGCTGTTAACAGTGTCTCCCGGCCGCGAAGAAATACACCTCTGGGGCAGTTTTTTCGCGCCCCGGCGTCGCGGCTAAAGCTTCGGAAAAAGAGGGGAAAATGGGCGGCGCGGGCGAGCCGGCGCGGGTTAAGATGGGTCGTGATGGACGAAGGCAGGCCCACTGTGCCGGAGGCAGTTGATGCGACCGCGCCGGGGGCAGTTGATTCCCGGCCGCCAGACGAGCGCGCCCGCGCGTCGAACTTTTTCGGTTTGGGCCGCAACGTGGCGGCGGCCTCGGCCGCGGTCTGTCTGCTCGGCTTCGGCGAGGAGCTGTGGAAGAAGTTTCTGCCGAAGTACCTCGAAGCACTCGGCGCTGGGGCGGGCGTCGTCGGCCTGTTCGGCACGGCGAGAGATTTCTTCGACGCCGTCTACCAGTATCCCGGCGGGTGGATCGCCGACCGCGTTGGGAGGCGGCGCGCCTTCCTCACCTTCATCGCGCTGGCTTCGGTCGGCTACGTCTTCTACCTGCTCAGCCCCGCGTGGCCCTACGTCTTCGTCGGGCTGGCCTTCTCGATGGCGTGGGCCAGCATGGCGAGTCCGGCCGTCTTCGCCGTCATCGGCGACGCGCTGCCGCGCGAGCGCCGCGCGATGGGGTTCACGCTCCAGTCGATTTTGAAGCGCGTGCCGATGACCGTGGCCCCCTTGATCGGCGGCGCGCTGATCGCGCGCTCCGGGGTCGTCTCGGGCGTGCGCGCGGGGCTGCTCGTGACGCTCGGGCTGGCGGTCGTGGCGGTGCTCGTCGTGCTGACGATCAACATCCCGGTGAGCGTCGGCGCGCCGACGAACATCCGCGGCGTCTGGCGCTCCTTCCACGCGGCCCTCAAGCGCCTGCTCGTCTCCGACATCATCATCAGGACGTGCGAGGGGATGGCCGACATCTTCGTCGTCCTCTACGTGACGAACGTGACGGGCGTCGGCATCGCGCAATACGGCGTGCTCGTCGCGGTGCAGATGGCGACTTCGATTCTGGTCTACCTGCCGGCGGCGAAGATGGCCGACCGCACGGGGCGCAAGCCCTTCGTCATCGCCACCTTCGCCTGCTTCGCGCTCTTCCCGCTCGCGGTCATCGCGGCGACGGACTTCTCGACGCTCGTCGTCGCCTTCGTCATCGGCGGCCTGCGCGAAATCGGCGAGCCTTCGCGCAAGGCGATGATCGTCGATTTCGCCGAGCCGCACCTGCGGGCGCGCAGCGTGGGCCTCTACTATCTCGTCCGCAGCCTCTCGATCACGCCGGCGGCGGCCGTCGGCGGACTCCTGTGGATGATCGCGCCGCAGACGCCTTTCATCGTCGCCGGAATAATCGGGCTGGCCGGCGTCGTCGTCTTCGCGCTGACGGTCGAAGAACGGTAGTCAAGCCAAAAGTAAAAAGGCTAAAGGCAAAAGTTGAAGAGCCACGTCGCGCGCCGTCAACGAGCCGCTGTAAGCGGCGGAAGAATGTAGCCCACGGCGTGAGCCGTGGGTCAGCAGTTAAGAAAAAATAAGGAAGCCCCGGAGGGGCGAAAGAACCTCGACGCTGGCGTAGGACGCACGGGAAGCTTCTTTCGCCCCTCCGGGGCTTCTTAACGGTTATGCCTGCGCGTCCCCACAGCTCACGCCGTGGGCAACACTGCTGCCGCCGCTTACAGCGGCTCATTGACGCCCACGATCAGCTTCTCAAATCAAGTTCGGGAATCTGAACCTCCGCGCCCGGCAGACGCAGCAGGAGGTTGTAGCTGCCCTCGGGGATGGGCGGCAGGCTGAACTCACATAACTCGTTCAACGCGGCCTCAAAGCGAGCCGCGTCCGCACCGACGCCCTCGATCTCCACACTGCCGCCCGCCTTGCGCTGGCGCGTCGCGCGGTGTGATGATTGAAGCCGATTAGTGCAACGCGCCCCCAGACCGTGCCGTTTAATTCATTCATTCAACAGGCCGACACGTGTGGCCTGAAAGGTCTTCCCTCAGTGTCTCTGACCCCGCGCCGAAGCGAGTTGTTTGCGTCGCTCGCGCTCGTGATGTTGTTGGCTCTGCCCGCCTTCACCTCGGGCGCGTCCGACGGAGCGCCCTTCCGAACCGCCACTAGCCTGACGGCTGGCAAAGACCCCGTCGCCATCGCCTCCGCCGACTTCAACGGCGACCGCGCGGCCGACCTCGCCGTCGCCAACAGCGGCTCGGGCGACGTGTCGGTCTTCCTCGGCGACGGCCGCGGCCGGTTCTCCGCGCCCACGAACTTCCCCGCCGGCCGCAGCCCGCGCGCCGTCGTCGCCGCCGACTTCGACGGCGACCGCACGGCCGACCTCGCCGTCGCCAACTATCTCTCCGACAGCGTCTCGCTCCTCCTCGGCGACGGCCGCGGCGGCTTCGCGCTCGCGGGCCAGTTGAGCGCCGGCGCGGGGCCGCACGCGCTCGCCTCCGCCGACTTCAACGGCGACGGGCGCGCCGACCTCGCCGCGGCCAACGGCAAGTCGAACGACGTATCCCTCTTTCTCGCCGGCGAGCGCGGCCGGTTCGGCGCGGCCGTCTCGGTGAGCGCCGGCGTCGAGCCGTTCTCCGTCACAGCCGCCGACTTCAACGGCGATACGCGCGCCGACCTCGCCGTGGCTGCCACGGGGTCGCACGCCGTCGTCATACTCTATGGCGACGGGCGCGGCCGTTTCGCGCCGGCCGTGAGCTATGCGGCCGGGACGATGCCCATCGCCATCGCCTCCGCCGACTTCGATGGCGACAAGCGCTTTGACCTTGCCGCCGTCAACTACGGCTCCAACACCCTGACGCTCGCCCTCGGCGCGCGCGTCGGGGGCTGGCTCACGGCGGCCCGAGCTTACGCGCCCGTCACGCCCTCGACCGCCGGGGTGACCGCTGACTTCAACGGCGACCGCCGGCCCGACCTCGCCCTCGTCGGAAACGGCTCCCTCAGCATTCTGCTCGCCGGCGCCGACGGCGGCTACACGCCCGCCCCCGCAGTGCCGCCCCTGCCCGACCCCGAAGCCCGGGCGACCTTCGTCGCTTCGGCCGACTTCAACGCCGATGGCCGCGCCGACCTCGCCGTGACACACACCATCGTGGCCGGCGTCGCCGTCCTGCTCGGCGACGGGCGCGGCGCGTTTACGAAGCCGGTCGTCTACGCGGTGGGCGACGACCCGGAAGGCGTCGTCGTCGCCGACTTCAACGCCGACGGCCGCGCTGACCTCGCCGTCTCGAACGCCGCGTCGAAAAACCTCTCCGTCCTGCTCGGCGACGGGCGCGGCGCGTTCGGCAAGGCGCAGCACTTCCCCCTCGACGCTCAACCCATCGCGCTCGCGTCCGGCGACTTCAACGGCGACGGCCACGCCGACCTCGCCACCCTCAACACGCGCCAGCTCAACTTCTCCGTTTTGCTCGGCGACGGCCGTGGCGCGTTCGGGGCCGCCTCCAACTTCCCGGCCGCGCGCTCGGCCCGCTTTCTCATCGTCGCCGACCTCAACGGCGACGGCCGGCTTGATCTCGCCACCCCGAGCGACCAGCTCAACGTCGTCAGCGTCTACCCCGGCGACGGCCGCGGCCAATTCACCACGCGCACGGACTACGCCGCCGGCGCGCGGCCGTTCTGGCTCGTCGCGCGCGACTTCGACGGCGACGGCCACGCCGACCTCGCGACCGTCAACCACAGGTCGGGCACCCTCTCCGTCCTCATCGCTGACGGCCGCGGAGGCTTCCGCGCGCCGCGCGTCTACGCCGTGGGGCCGACGCCCACGCTCGTCTTCGCCGAAGACTTCGACGGCGACGGCCCCCTCGATCTGCTCTCGATGGTTTATGGCTCGGGCAGCCTCTCGACCGTCTTCGGCGACGGGCGCGGCAACTTCTCGGGCGGGAGAAATTTCGCGGCCCCCGTCAAGCCTTACGCCGCGGCCGTCGCAGACTTCAACGCCGACGGCCGCGCCGACGTGGCCGTCACCGGCTCCGAGGCCGGCGAGGTCGCAGTCTTTCTCGGCGGGCGCGGCGGCGACTTCTCGGCGCTTCAGCGCATCACGGCCGGCCAGAACCTGCGCGGCGTCGCGGCGGCCGACTTCGACGGCGACGGCCGCGCCGACCTCGCGGCCGTCGATTCTTCCACCGGCAAAGTGTCGATCCTGCTCAACGCCATGAACTCGGCGGGCGTGGGGACGCCGCTGGCGACTCCGATGGCGACGCCGGCGGGCGGAGCAGCGGCGGCGACGGGCGCGAGCGACGCCGGTGCGGGAGGTGGCATGTCTCTGCTGGAGGGTTCCTGGGGCGGTCAGGGCGTCAGCCTGACGTTCGACGGCGCGGGCGTCTCAATCGAGTTTGACTGCGCGCACGGCCGCATCACACAGAGGCTCGCGCCGGACGAGCGCGGACGGTTCGACGTGAGCGGCACACACGATGAAGAGCGGGGCGGCGCGAGTAAAGCCATCAGCGGAAGGGACGAGGACGGGAAGGTGAGCGGGGGCGGGGCGAAGGCCGCCGAGCGTCCGGCCCGCTACGCCGGGCGCGTCGAGGGCGAGACCATGACGCTAACGGTGACGCTCGCCGCCGGCCGCCAGATCATCGGCACGTTCAAACTCGTGCGCGGCGCGCCGGCGCGTCTGCGAAAGTGCCGTTAGCGCGTGCGCCCGCGCGCCGGCGATAGGTTTACAGGCGCGCTCAGGTAAGTCTTGCGGGGCGTGCCACATCTGACGTAATATGCAACCTGCAACCGTCCAGAGCGGACGCCGCGGATAAACGCTCGCAAGTATCCACCTCGCACTTAACTTGACAGCGCCGAGCGTAGAAGGGCAGCGCAAGCCGTAACGTCTGCCGAGCACTCCGACCACGCACCTTTTGCACCCAGATTTCCAGCACTGAAATGAGACCCCAGCGCGTCGTCTCTGACGGACGAGTCCGCGCCTCGTTGTGCTGTTTCCACCCCTCGCCAGGCACTCCTCGACGCTCGACGAACTGCCGAAGCGATCACCCCATCCATTTAAGGGAAAGAATCCGATGAACAAAAGAACTCCCTACCAGTCGCCCTTCAAGGGAAGCACCCGCGGCATTGTGTCGAGGGTCTTCACCTTTGCTCTGAGTGCGATGATGCTCGTGCAGGGCTTCGCCCTCGCCACGCCCGTCTCCGGGCAGAGCAGGGCGCGGGCCGTGCCGCCGCCCGCGCAGCAGGCGATGAGGCAGCACACGCCACAGCAGCGCGACATCACCGTCGGCCAACCCGTCAACATGAGGAATCTGGCCGCGTCGCGCACGCTCGCCCCCTCCACCGCGGGCCGGGTGGAGTTGAAGCCGATCCATCCGCCGATGGGCAACCTGCAAGCGGGCCGCCGCGGCGTCGCCATCAACACCAGCGGACTGAGCGCGCCGCAGACCGCGTCACAGGCCCCCGTCCCGTCGGTGACCGGACAGTCGCCCCCGGTGACCACGAGCTTCAAGTCGGACGACCTGCGACTCGGCTCCATCCCGCCCGACACGATGGGCGCGGTCGGCGACACGCAGATCATGACGACGACGAACGAAAAGATTATCGTCCATGACAGAAAAGGCGTGGTGCTGAGCAACGTGACGCTCGACGACTTCTGGGCGACGGTGCTGCTCGGCGGGAATCCGCCCAACACCTTCGACCCGAAGGTGCTCTACGACCGCTTCAACGACCGCTGGATCATCGTCACGTCGGCGAACGCGCAGACAGCAACCTCCGCCACGCTCGTCGCCGTCTCGCAGACCAACGACGCGCTCGGCACGTGGAATCGCTACGCCATCGACGCCGACGCGGCAGCCGTCGCCGCGGGCGGCAAGTGGGCCGACTACCCGAGCATCGGGTTCAACAACAACTGGATCAGCGTTCAGGTCAACCTGTTCGGCTTCGGCACCGTGAGCGGCTATCAAGGCCCGGCCGTCTACGTCATCAATAAGGCCGCCGCCTACGCCAACACGCTCTCGACCGTCTCGACCTTCGAGGGCTCCTTCGCGACGTGCCTTGCCAGCGCGACCCAGAACGTCGAGCTGGGCTGCGGCTTCACGATGACGCCGGCCATCACCGAGGACAACACGACCTCGACCCTTTACCTCGCGGAAGACTGGGATTCGACCGCCGCCCAGCTCCGCCTGAGCAAGCTCACGGGGACGCCCGCCGCGCCCGTGCTCACCGTCGGCACGCAGTTCCCGCAATCGGCGAACTCGTGGCGCTTCGACGCTCCCATCATCGGCACCAGCGGCGGCTATCTGCTCCAACGTCAGCAGAACATCTACGCGCTCTCCGGCAACCGCGTCACCGCCAACGACTCGCGCATCCAGAACGCGGTCTTGCGCAACGGCACGCTCTGGGCGACGCACCACGTGATGCTTCCGACCGTGCCGACGGCGGCGGGCGCGCCCGCTTCGACCGTGGCGAACCCCGACAACCACACCGCCGTCCAGTGGTGGGAGATTGACCCGACCATCGAGACGGGCGCGTCGCAGGCGCCGCTTCAGCGCGGGCGCATCGAAGACCCGACCGCCACCAACTGTCACAACGGCTCGGGCGGCACGGTCGCGGCCTGCACCCCGCAGGGGCAGTTCTTCGCCTACGCCAATATCGCCGTCAACGCGGCCGAAGACGCGCTCATCGGCTACTCGCGCTTCTCGCACCTGACGCTGCCGAAGACCGCCTACTCGATGCGTAAGGGCACGGACGCGGTCAACACCATGCGCGACTCGCAGACCTTCCGCGAAGGCGTCGGCAACTACAACATCGGCGCCGGCAGCCCGTTCAACATCAGGTTTGGCGACTACTCCGCGACGATGGTTGACCCGCTCAATGACACCGACTTCTGGACGATTCAGGAGTACGCCGACTTCCAGCGCGAAATCTTCGGGCCGGGTCAGTTCGCCGGCGTCTGGTCAACGTGGTGGGCGCTGATTAAGCCGACGACGACGACGACGACCGCGGGCAACCTCATCATCAGTGAGTTCCGCCTGCGCGGGCCTGCGGGGCCGCGCGACGAGTACGTCGAACTCTACAACCCGGCCAGCACGCCTTTGACCGTCACGACCACCGACGGCTCGGACGGCTGGGCCGTCGCCTTCAGCGCCAACGGGACGACCATCACGGCGCTCGCGGCCATCCCCAACGGCACGACGATTCCGGCCCGCGGCCACTACCTCGTTGAGAACAACGTCGCCGCCGCCGGCATCGCGCCCTACAGCCTCGAAGGCTACCCGAACGTCCTCGGCGCAGGGATTCCTGCCGGCTCCCCGGTGCGGCCTTCCGACGGCGACGCCATGTACACGCCTGACCTCGCGGACAACGGCGGCGTCGCCATCTTCCGCACGGGCAACGCGGCGAACATGAACGCCGGCGCCCGCATGGACTCGGTCGGCTTCGCCGGCATCGCCGCCGGTCTCTTCAAGGAAGGCACGGGCATCCCGAACATCACGGGCACGCCGACGGGGCAGATCACCTTTGCCCGCCGTCAGCAGGACGGAGCACCCAACCCGACGCCCGGAAGGCCGCAGGACACGAACGACAACGCGGCCGACTTCCAGTTCCTCAACCCGGTCAACGAGACGCTCGGCGTGCAGCCCACGCTCGGCGCGCCGGGGCCTGAGAACCTCGACAGCCCCGTCTACACCGGCAACGTCTTCATCGACCGCTTCGACGTGGCGTTCGGTGACACCGTCGCGCCCAACCGGGTCCGCAAGGGCTGTGTTGTCCCGCCGCTGGCGGAGGAGTGCAACCCGGCGCGCTCGAATCTCGGGACGATGTCGTTCCGTCGGAAGGTCACGAACTTCACGGGGGCGCCCGTTTCGCGCCTGCGGTTCCGCATCAAGGACATCACGACCTTGCCCGTCCCGCCGGCGTCTGGCTTGGCCGACCTGCGGGCGATCACGTCGGTGGACATCGTCGTGAACGGTCAGACCGTCAAGGGCACCACCCTTGAGGAGTCAACGGCGCCCACGCAGGCGCTCGGCGGCGGCTACAACGCGAGCTGGTCGGTGGCACTGCCCACGCCGCTTGCGGCCGGCGCCACCATCAACGTGCAGTTCCTCCTCGGCGTGCAGACGAACGGCAACTACCGCGTCTTCATCAACGCCGAATCGCTGCCGTAAGCCGGGCAGAACGCGGCCAACCCCGGCGCGCGCCGGCCCGACTTGAGGCCGGCGCGCGCCGCACAAACTCTGAAGGCGCACGCGGAACATTTCGCGTGCGCCTTTTTTTCCGCCCCGTCAGAGCGCGCACGGGTCGAGCGCCACGCGCCGGGCAAACTTGCGCCCCCCCTCGGGAATCTAAAAGGGGTTACAAATTTACCCGAAGCTTTCAGGAGTTTTCCGAGATGAACAAGCAAAAATCTTCAGATAAGCGCAACGCCGGCTCCCGCGCGGGCCGTCTGCTCGCCTCCTTCGCCCTCGTCGCGGCGCTCCTGGCCTGCCAGCAGGACGCCCCGCAGGCCGTCGCCTCGCCCGCCTCCGACCCGGCGGCGACGACGCCCGCCGTACAGGTCTCCGGCATCGCCGCCGCCTCGGGAACGCAGAACTCTTACGCCGACACGGTGGCGCGCGTCACGCCGGCCGTCGTCACCATCCGCGCCTCGCGCCGCTCGCGCGACGCCCGGCAGTTCCCGTTTATGAACGACCCGTCCTTCCGCGAGTTCTTCGGCGACCGCCAGCGCCCGCAGCAGCAACAGCCGCAGGAGCGCGTCGAACGCGGCCTCGGCTCCGGCGTTATCGTCACCGCCGACGGCTTCATCCTGACCAACCACCACGTCGTTGACGGCGCCGAAGACATCCGCGTCGAACTCGGCGACGGCCGCACGCTTCAGGCCAAAGTCATCGGGTCGGATCAGCCGAGCGACCTCGCGGTGCTGAAGGTCGAGGCCGCGGGCCTGAGCGTGCTTCCCCTTGGCGACTCGGACAAGACGCGCGTCGGCGACGTGGTCTTAGCCGTCGGCAACCCCTTGGGCGTCGGGCAGACCGTGACCTCCGGCATCATCAGTGCGAAGGGCCGGCAGTCGGGTCTCTCCGACGGCAGCTTTGAAGATTTCATTCAAACCGACGCCGCCATCAACCGCGGCAACTCCGGCGGCGCGCTCGTCAACACGGCGGGCGAACTCATCGGCATCAACTCGCAGATCCTCTCGCCCTCGGGCGGCAACATCGGCATCGGCTTCTCCATCCCCTCGAACATGGCCCGCAGCGTCATGGAGCAACTGCGCGCTTCCGGCAAAGTGCGGCGCGGGCAGCTCGGCGTCGTCGCGCAGAAGATCGACACCGACCTCGCTTCCGGTCTCGGAATCTCCGAGGCGCGGGGCCTCATCGTCTCCTTCGTCCGGCCGGGCAGCGCCGCCGAGCGCGCCGGCATCCGTCGCAACGACATCGTGCTCGCCTTGAACGGCCAGAGCGTCAACGACCCCAACACCTTCCGCAACCGCGTGGCCTCGACCGCGCCGGGCGCGGAGGTGACGCTCACCGTGCTCCGCGACAACCGCGAGCAGGAGGTGCGCGTCTCGCTCGGCGAGCTGGTCGCGGAGGGCGCGCGGGGCGACCGCGAGGACGGGGGCGAGGAGCGCGAAGACACCAGCGCCGGGGCCGGCAAGCTCGGCCTCACACTCCGAACGCTCACGCCCGAGGTGGCCCAGCGTCTGCGTCTGCCCGCGGGCACGCAAGGGCTGCTCGTCGCCGGCGTTGACGGCGCGGGGCCGGCGGCCGTCGCCGGCATCACCGAGGGCGACGTGATCCTCGAAGCCAGCCGCCAGAGCGTCCGCACGCTCGAAGACCTTCAGGCGGCCTTGGCCCGCGCCGGCGCGCGCCCGCTGATCCTGCTCGTCGGCCGCGGCGAGAATCAGTTCTTCGTCACCGTCAAGCCGCGCCAGTAAGACAAACAGGGCCGAACGTCGAAAGGCGAAGGGGAAGGTTACAGACGGTTGGTCTGTAACCTTCCCCTTCGCCTTCCGGCGCGAAGAATATCCCGACGGCCGAGCGGGCGCGTCAGGCGACGAGCACCGTCTTCGACGGCGTCTTGACGATGTCGGAGGCCGCGGAGACGAAGTTCGCCTCGTAGGTCTCGGAGATGATCTTCTCGGCGCCGCTCTTGTTGACGGGCTTTGAGAAGAAGTAACCCTGGCCGTGTTCGCATCCCAGTGCGCGCAGGATGGTGAGCTGCTCGTTGGTCTCGACGCCCTCGGCCACCACGTCCATGCCGAGGTTCTGCGCGAGCACGACGATGGTGCGGACGATCTCCGTGTTCTCGTTGTTGGCCGCCATGCGGGTGACGAAGGAGCGGTCGATCTTGAGGGTGTCGATGGGGAAGCGGTGGAGGTACGAGAGACTGGAGTAGCCGGTGCCGAAGTCGTCGATGGAGAGCTGAAGGCCGAGGGCGCGCAACTCCTTGAGCATCTCGGTGGCCGTGTCGATGTTCTCCATGACGACCGACTCGGTGATCTCAAGCTTCAACGTGCGCGGGTCGATCTTCGTCTCGCGCATGATGGAGGCGACCCGCTCGATGAGGTCGTTGTTGGCGAACTGCTTGCTGGAGAGGTTGACGCTGATGAAGAGCGGGTGCTCGTTGGGGAAGATGGTCTGCCAGCGTTGCATCTCGCGGCACGCCTCGCGCAAGACCCACTCGCCGATCTGCTGGATGAGGCCCGTCTCCTCGGCGACGGGGATGAAGTCCATCGGCGAGATGAAGCCGCGCTCGGGGTGCTGCCAGCGGACTAAAGCCTCGAAGCCGCGTAGCGCGAACGTGTCGAGCGCGACGATGGGCTGGTAGTGGAGGAAGAACTCCTCGCGCTCGACGGCGCGGCGCATGTCGGTCTCCATCTGGAGGAGGTTGAGCGCCCGCGCGTGCATGGCCGTGTCGAATATCTCGTAGCGCGACTTGCCGAGGGTCTTGGCGCGGTACATGGCCGTGTCGGCGTCGCGCAGGATGTCCTCGGCGCTGGCGTAGCCGGTGGAGCTGGGCGCAATCCCCATGCTGATGGTGGTGAAGACCTCACGGCCGTTGAGGTTGAAGGGCAGAGAGAGTTCGCGCTGGATGCGCTCGGCGATCTGGATGGCCTCGGCCTCGTCGGCGATGTCTTCGACGAGGATGGTGAACTCGTCGCCGCCGAGGCGGGCGACCGTGTCGCCGGGCCGGAGGTTCTTCTGGAGGCGCTCGGCGATGCCGACGAGGAGCTGGTCGCCGATGGTGTGGCCCAGAGAGTCGTTGACGATTTTGAAGCGGTCGAGGTCGAGGTAGAGGACGGCGAAGATCTGCTCGCGGTGGCGCTGGGCGCGCGCAATCGCGAGCTTCAGGTGATCCATGAAGAGGGCGCGGTTCGGGAGGCCCGTGAGCACGTCGTGGAAGGCGTCGTAGTGGAGACGCTGCTCGGCGAGCTTGCGGTCGGTGATGTCCTGAATCTGGAAGATGAGGTGGACAGACTTGGTGTAAGCGTCGCGCGCGCGCGAGACCGACCAGTGGACCCACACCTCGTGGCCGTTCTTGTGGATGTAGCGCTTCTCCATCTGCGAGGTGACGGACTTGCCCTTGAGCACGTGGCCGATGTTGGCCAGAGCGCCGCCGAGGTCTTCCGGGTGCGTGATGGAGAGAAAGTCCGTGGACAGAAGTTCGCGCTCGGAGTGGCCGAGGATTTCGCAAAGGCTGCGGTTGACCTGCAACCAGCGCCCTTCGGAGGAGACGAGCGCCATGCCGATGGCGGCGTGGTCAAACGCGCTGCGGAAGCGATCCATGTCGCCGCCCGCGGCGCGCTCCAGTTTCTCCTGCTCTTTAGCGCGCGCCGCGCAGAGCGAGGGGTTCGTGGCGTAGGCCGAGTAGGCCACGCCGGCCAGCGCGGCGAAGGCGCAGACGGCCAGTGAGTTGCCGACGCCCGCCCAGAAGATCACGGGCGTCGCGAGGCAGGCCACCACACAGGCGGCCGACACCGAGAGCGTGCGCCAGAAGAAACAGGTGAACCAGTTGGAGACGGCCGAGCGCCCGGCCGGCAGGGGCGAGCCGACAGCGACGACCGACGCGTGCATCACCGCCTGCGCCAAAAGCGCCACGCACGCGGCGTTGACGAAGGAGAGCGAGAAGCCTTCCTGTTGGAGCGCGGACACGGGGCCGAAGCCCAGGTGGAGTACGAGGAGGAAGAGGCCCGTCGAGCCGACGGTGATGGCGAACCTGAGCAACACGGAGCCGGTGCTCCGGCTCGAAGCGAGCGAGGTGCAGGCGACCGTGAGCGCGCCGGCGAGCACGGCGGCCTCGTTGCCGAAGAGCAGCAGCGCGAGGATGATGAAAAACTCGTTGACGGGGATGTAGCGGCGGTCGTGCGGCGGGTGGCCGGAGAATTTGAGGCTGAGGACGGCCGAGGAGAGCGCGAGCAGCAGGAGGGGTAAGCCGAAGCGCGCGAAGGGCAGGCTGTAAGCCGAGTAGAGGACGAGGGCGGCGCCTCCGGCCGAAGACGCGCGGATGAGCCACTGTGGGAAACGCTGGCTGCCTACTAAGTCCATGGGGTTATGGTTTGTGCAAAGAATGAGTTGGGGAAACCTGCTCGCGAGGAAGGGGGGCAGCCTCTCGGCGTCCGTTTTATTAACAACTTTGGGGCCACCAGCGCGCTAGACGCGAAACCACGAAAAATCAGGAAAATACGCGCTCGGCGACCCTCAGGGGCGTGACTCACTCGGTCAAAAAGAGGAGGTCGGTCACGGCAAAATGACATATGCCGTCTACTTCGCCCCTTAACCGGCTCGCGCGCCGTCAATCAGCCCCGTCAGGGGCGGCAGAAATGTAGCCCACGGCGCGAGCCGTGGGGACAAGACACGATTAAGATTTGAAAGCCCCGGAGGGGCGAAAGAATTGCGACGTTGGCATAGGACGCACGTCGAAGTTCTTTCGCCCCTCCGGGGCTTCATTAATTTTGCCCGGCGTGTCCCCACGGCTCGCGCCGTGGGCTACAATCTTCCTCCGCCTCCGGCGGCTTGCTCACTTGTGCCTTTCTCCCTCGCCCGCCAGCGCCTCGAACTGCTTCTGCGTCTTCGCGGACCAGCCGGGGATAACTTCCAGCACCACTCCCTTCTCGTCCAACAGTATCGACATCGGCACCGACAACTCGTCGGTCGCGTACAGCCCCTCGACCGCGGGGACGCCGCCGAGCAGGACGGGGTAGCCGACGCGGTTCTCGCGCAGGAAGCCGCGCACGTCCGCCTTGGGGTCTGTATCCACGTTGAGGCCGAGGAGGTCGATGCCCCTCGACGCAAGCCCCGGCCGCAGGCGTTCGAGTTCCGGCATCTCGCGGCGACAGGGCACACACCACGTCGCCCACACGTTGACGAGCGTCCGCCGGCCGGCGCGCAGATGCTTTCGCATGGATGACGGCGCGCCGGCCGCGGTCTTCAACACGAGGTCGGGGAGCGGCTGGCCGACCGCGATCCGCAAGCCCCGCGCAAACACCTCGTCGCGCGTGAGCGGGTCGGGCAGACGCGCGCGCGTGACCTCGACCGAATCGACGCGCCCCGCGCCCTTGCGAAGTACGACGGTCGAGCCGGCGCCCGTCTCGCCCGCGAACTTCTCCGCCACGCCGCCGGGCCACGTGACCTCCACCTCCTGAGCGCGCTCGTCGCCGCCGAGGCCGAAGAGCAGGCGCGGGTCGTGCTGCGAGACGAAGCCGGAGCCGCCGCTCTTGACCTTCGTCAGCGTGCCCTGCGAAGTCTTCACTCGGACGACCGCGCCGTATGCGTCGCGCCCCGTCGCGCGGTCGCCTTCGAGGATGACGCGCAGGTGCCGGCCCTCCTGCCCGACGTTGTTGCGGAAGAGCAGGTGCGCCTCGCCCTGAATGGTCGTCATGAAAACGTCGAGGTCGCCGTCGTTGTCGAAGTCGGCGAAGACTCCGGCGCGGCCGTCGGTGATTGAGTCTAGCCCTGAGACGCCGGAGATGTCTGTGAACTTCTTCGCGCCCGTGTTGAGATAGAGCGGGTCGCGCTCGTAGCCGCTAAAGGAGAAGCCCTCCTCGAAGACGAGTCTGTCCTGATCGTTGCGGAGCGCGCCCTTGCCTTCTTTGCCGGTGTTCGTGTGCGTCACGACCTGACGCCAGAACTGGCTTCAAGTGTCCTTCATCGACTTGCCGGAGATGAAGCCGTTGGGTGTGAAGAGGTCTTCCCAGCCGTCGTTGTCGAAGTCGATGAAGCCGCCGCCGTAGGCCCAGCCGCCGGAGAAGCCGCCGACCTCCGAGGTCACGTCGCGGAACTTGCCCGCGCCGGTGTTCTCGTAGAGGTTGTTGCCGGCGGCGAGTTTTTTGAGCACGTTGTCTTTCGGCCCCTCGCCGGGGAAGAGCCGGCCGAGGATGCGGTTGCCGGCCGTCGAAGACATGTTGGTGGCGTGGAGGTCGAGGCGTCCGTCGTTGTTGTAGTCGCCGAAGGAGACGCCCATGCCGTTGCCGGGGTCGAGCGCGCCGCGCTCGCGCGCCTCGTCAACGAAGCGGTCGCCGCGGTTGATGTACATGGCCTTCTCGCCGAAGTCGTTGGCGACGTAGAGGTCAACCTTCCCGTCTTCATCGATGTCCACGAACTCGGCGGCGTAAGACCAGCGGCGGTCGTCCACGCCCCACTTCCCGGCCTCCTCTTTGAAACGGCCGTCGCCCTGATTGATGAAGAGCAGGTTGGGCGTGCCGTTGGTGGCGCGGAACCACGAGTCGGGCGTGATCTCGCCGTAACGGTTGTAGGAGGTGACGTAGATGTCCTGACGGCCGTCCGCGTTCACGTCGCCGGCGACGGCCGAGAAGCCGACGGCCGGGACGGCGACGCCCGCTTCCAGAGACGAATCGACGAAGGCGAGCTTGCCGTCGGGGACGAGGCGATTCTCCAGAAGGATTTGCTGGCCGACCGCGGAGACGAACACGTCCGCGTCTCCATCGTTGTCGTAGTCGAGGACGAGCGGGGCGGTGCCGGTCGCGACGGCGGCGGCTCCCGTCTCGGCGCTCGCGTCACGGAAGCGGCCAGCGCGGTCGTTGAGGTAAAGAAGATTGCGGTCTTTGGAAGTGACGAAGAGGTCGAGCCAGCCGTCGCGGTCGAAGTCGGCGGCGGCCGCGCCGTGCCAGACGAAGCCGGCGTTGCCGGGTGAGCCGTAAGCGGGCAGGCGACGCGAGAGGCCGGCGGGCGCGGCGACCTCGGAGAAGAGATCGACGGCGGCGACCATCGAATCGAGACCGAGGAGCGAGAAGGTCTCGAACTGCCAGCGGCGATTCTCGGCGTAGCGCACGTTCGTGTTGAAGGTTCCGCGCGCCCACTCGCGGCGGCCCTCGCGGTTGCGGCCGATGACGTAGAAGGCGATACGGGCGCGGCCGCGCGAGCCGACGACCGCCGTCGGCACCTTCGCGCCGGCCACGGAGCTAGCCCCCGCGTCGAAGCTCGCGTCCTTCACCTTGAAGCGCACGTCTTCGATCTCCTCGAAGTTCGAAAGGAACTCCGAGAAGGCGCGCAGGAACTCCGCGCGCGGCGTGGGCCGCTCGGCCTTTGTGTCGGCCCCGACGGCGAAGGAGAGGGCGCCGGTCTTGTTGGTGACGTTGACCGGCGGCGCGGGGGCGGCCTCCCAGCCGCGCGTGCCGATCCACTTGACGGACTGCTTCACGGCTTGCGGGCGCGAGGGGAAGGGCGCGGCCGTCAGACGCGCGGGGAAGAACTCGGCCGTGCGCCCCACGTCGCGGTCGCGCACGGCGACGGATAGCTCAAGCAAATCGTTGGCGAGCGACTCCGAGAGGTCTTCGATCACTTCGAGACGCGCGCGGTCAACCTTCTGCCCCTGCGGCTGCGGCGGAGGCGGCGCAGCCTGTTGCGCGAGCGCGGGCAGCGAGTCGAAGGACGTTGCCGCAAGCAAAAGCAGAGCGCATGCGTGGCGCAGTCGTCTACCGAAAAACGCGCGGCGGGCGGCGTGGGAGTTGAACATGCCTGTTGGTTCTGCTCTCTTTCGTCTGTCGTGTTGTAATCGTGCGGCCGTGCGCTTCGTGGAGCGAGGCGACGACGCAGGGAATTGGAGTAACAAACTACCACCGGGGCCGCGCGATTTGCAAAGAGCCGTCTCCCTGTTGCACTTTATCCATGACCCCCGCTGAATTTTAAAGACGCGCACGGACGTTCTCCGTGGCGCGGCCGCTTCCGGGCCGGGCCGAGGTGTGATGGGACGCGAAAGCAGATTCGTCGTGCAGGAGCACCACGCGAGCCACCTCCACTGGGACTTCCGTCTGGAGATGGGCGGCGTCTTGAAGTCGTGGGCCGTGCCGAAGGGGCCGTCGCTCGACCCTTCGGCGAAGCGCCTCGCCGTCGAGGTGCCCGACCACGCCGTCTCTTACCTGACCTATACGGGCCAGATCAGCGAGGGCCACTACGGCGCCGGGCAGGTCTACCGCTGGGACATCGGCGCCTACGAAACGGACGCCGGCGACGCGCTCGACGGCTGGCGCGCGGGTGCGCTGAAGTTCCGCCTGAGCGGCGCTCGCCTGCGCGGCGCTTGGCGACTCTTCAGGATGAAGGGCCGTGCCGAGCGCGGCCGCCCGCTGTGGCTCCTGCAAAAGCTCGACGACGAGTTCGCCGAGCCGGGCCACGCGGCCGAGTTGGTCGGAGAGCCGAAGGCGCGGCCGGCGGCGGCGAAGAAGTCAGCCGCGAAGAAGTCGGGCGGCGGCGCGAAGAAGAGTGCGAAGAGTGGCAGGAGCGCAACGAGTAAGAATCGTTGAAGGGGGGACGGCCGAAGTCCGCGGCCCGCTTCTTTGAAAACAATCAACATGGATGGACAGGAGGGAGAAAAGTTGATTGGAGATTTCAGATTTCAAATCTTCCTATCCCGACCATCCTGTCTATTCATGTTAATAATTCTGTAAGCGTGGGCAGGCACAAGCCCTGCCCCTACAAATCAAACAGGACAAGCGAGGGTAAATGGCGACAACAAGCAAGGGTGCGAAGAAGAAGTCCGGCAAGACGAATCAGTCGGGCCGGAGTGTGGGCAAAAAGGGCGGCGCGGTGAAGGCCGCGGCGAAGAAGTCGGG
>DASVES010000200.1:0-2006 GCA_036380435.1 Pyrinomonadaceae bacterium
CGTTTGAGAGCGGCGCTGTTCTTCTGTACGAGGGGCACGCGCTTGACGCGGTCTTTCCACGTCACGGGCAGGCGGCTCGACCAGAGCGCCAGCGTGACGGTCGTCTCCGGCGGGTAGAACGGCAGGTGCGCGACGTAGGCGTCAACAAACGCGACGTGGTGGAGCGGGTGCGCGGCGCGCTCGATGAGGCTCATCTCGTAGCGTTCGGAGGCCGGCTCGACCTCGGCGGGGCGCGTGAACGTCCAGTGCTCGTAGCCGGGGCCGAAGGCCGTCGCCGTCGAGAGCAGCATCTCGCCGTGATGGTGGATGGCCTTCGTCGAGACGTGCGACTCGCGGCCCGGCAGCGGAATCCAGCAGTTGGCGACGAGGCCGTAGTAGGGGTTGAGTTCGATGTCGAGGCTGACGACGGGGTAGTGCCGCGTGTTGAAGGAGCCGGGCTTACGCAGGTGCCGCTCCAGCGCCTCGGAGAAGAACACGGCATCGCCCGACATCTCTTCGAGCACGGCGCGGCTGCGACGGTTGGCCTCGTGCTTGTCGGGCGCCTCCCGAAAAATCTTCGCGAGCGCCCCGGTGTACTTCTCTACTCGACTCATAAAATCCCCCTGACGCAAGCGAACAGATTGCCACAGCCGCCGCGGCAATATCAATTGGGGAAGTGATAAGTGATGAGTGATAAGTGATAAGAAAGAGAAGAAGTCGCCCCATCTTCCTTCTTATCACTTATCACTCATCACTTATCACTTCCCCAAAGGCGCTCGTAGAGGCGGCGGTAGCCGGCGCCGCCGACTGTGTCGAGGTCGAAGCGGGCGCGGGCGCTCGCGCGGCAGTGTTCGGCCGTGGCGGGGTCGCGCCGCATCTCGTCGGCCGCGCGCAGGGCCGCGCGGTAGGCGTCGTCCGTGAACTCGCGCAGGATACGGCCGACGCCGTCGCCTTCGATTACCGCGTCCACGTCGCCCACGCCGGCGTTGCAGACGACGGGCAGCCCCGCCGCCAGATACTCGGCGATCTTCGTCGGCGAGGACGACTGTTTCGAGTAGCAGGCGCGGATGAAGGAGACGGCGATGTCGGCGGCCTTCATGCGTCGGGGCACTTCGCCCGTCGCGACGCGGCCGACGAAGAAGTCGCCCTCGGCGACGCCGAGCGCGCGCAGTTTTTCGGAGACCACACTCGCGTCGCTCTGCGTGAGGATCATCGAGTAAGTCGTCGGGTCGTCGCGGTGGGCGACGGCCATGAAGCGGGCCATCTCGTCCGTCATGTACCACCCGCCGAACGAGCCGGCGTAAACGACGACGCGCCGGCCCGTGAGACCGAACTCTTCGCGCAACGCCTCCTTCGGCGTCGCGTCGGCCGCGGCGAAGCGTCGGAAGTCCACGCAGCACGGGATGACCTCGACGGGGCGTCCGCGCGCGTCCGTGTCGCGTCGCCCCGGAAAGAGAATCTCGCGCGCCTTCTCCGTGAGCACGATGAAGGCGTCGGATGATGCGAAGAGGAATCGCTCGACGCGCTTGACGCCGCGGTAGAGCGCGCCGCCCTCGGGCCACACGCCCGCGTCGGTGTACTCCTCGGGCATGAAGCCGCGGATGTCGAAGACCATGCGGCCGCCGCCCCGCGCGGCGCGCTTGGCGAGCGCCGCCATCAGGGCCGCGACGTGGCCGCGCGCGTGCAGCGTGTTGACCTCGCCACGGCGCAGCAGACGCGCACTGAAGCGCGCGCCCGCCTGCACGTCGTAGAGCGTGGCCGGCAGCGACGGCCGTTTGTGATAGGCGCGCGCGTGCCAGCGGATTCCCTCACCCGTGAGCCGCGCGCGTTCTTCTTCCAGCTCACGCGCCGTCCAACGCTCGCGCATCAGCGGCTCGAAGGTGAGCAGGTGAACGACGGCGCCGGCCGCGACGAGCTGTCGCAGGTAGGGCAGCACCTGCGTCTGCACGAGCGGCTCGCGCAGACCGAAGTAACAGAGGTAGAGCGTGCTGACGGACTTCAGCGACGCGACGGCCTCGCGGCCCGCC
>DASVES010000201.1:0-11528 GCA_036380435.1 Pyrinomonadaceae bacterium
TAGCGCAGGGCGAGATCGGCCTCGCCCGTGCGCGCGTGCTCGCCGCGCTTGAGGATTTTGTAGATGAGCTGGCTGCCCTCCTCGCCGTACTTCCCCGTCAGCGTCTCGATGTTCTCAACGGCCGGCGTCTCCAGCGGCTCGAACCCGTAACGCTCGTACACCTCCTTGATGATGCGGATAACATACTCCCGCCGCCGCACGTCTGCCGGCAGAAAGTCGCGCATCCCCCGCGCCGGTTGTGTCTTCGCCATAAAAATAGTGATGGGTGATAAGTGATGAGTGATGAGATAAGAAGAAGCGACGCCTTCTCTTATCACTTATCACTCATCACTTATCACTTTTATATTGCTTCGTGTACTCGATGTAGTTCTGCCAGTAGAGGTCGAGCGAGGCGACCTCCTCGTCCGTCAGCGCTCGCTTGACCCGCGCGGGCGCGCCGATGACGAGCGAGCGCGGCGGGACGACCGTGCCGGGCGAAAGAAGCGCGCCCGCGGCGACGAGCGAACGCTCGCCGACTCTCACGCCGTCCATCACGATTGACCCCATGCCGACGAGGCAACCGCGTTCGACGTGGCAGCCGTGCAGCGTGACGTTGTGCCCGACCGTCACCTCGTCTTCGAGGATGGTGGCGTGCGTGCCGTTGCTGACGTGGATGACGGAGCCGTCCTGAACGTTGGTGCGCGCGCCGATGCGGATGTAGAACACGTCGCCGCGCACCACCGCGTTGAACCAGACGGACGACCCCTCGCCGATAACCACGTCGCCGATGATCTGCGCGCTCTCCTCGATGAAGGCCGTGGGATGTATCTGCGGGTGCTTGCCGCGGAAAGGTCTGATCATGTTTTAGACGCGCGCCCCCTCACTTCTTCTCGCGGGCGACGAGTTCGGAGATTTTCTGCCGGCCGTCTTTGCGGACGACCGTGAAGACGAGCGTGTTCCCCGTTGGGCTGTCGGTCGCAACCTGTGTCCGGTCGCCGTCCTTCGACTCCTCGCGCCAGTTCTTCGCGCTCTCGGCGCTGCCGCCCGAAGCCTTGAACGACGTGGAGAAACCCTTGAGGAAATTCTTGCGAAACTCCGCGCGATTCGCCTCGCCGGGTATCTCGTTGTACTCGGCCGCCACGTCGCCGCCCGGCATCCTGAGAGTCTCCCAATCGAGCATCGGCTCGACCGCCGGGTCGCCCTCGGCCATGCGCCGAAACACGTCCTTCGCAAACTCCACATCGCTCAAGGCCGGCGCGTCGGCCGTCGGGGCCGACGCCGCGGGCGTTGTTCCCTCACCCGTCTTCCTCCCCCCGCACGCCGCCGCATGGAGGACGACAGTCAACAGGAGCACGAGAAGCGTCGCCCGCAGGTGATGTCCTTTGAAGTGGAACACGTCTTCGACCATGTGATTCACAGCGCGGCGCCAGATGAAAGCGAAAACGGTAACACGCGCCGCGCTACAGGGGCAAGCAACACGATGAGCGGCGCAGATCGCGCTCGGCCGCGTGCGTTTCCGCAGGATTGAAAGGTGCGGCCTGAGGACGCGGGGCGCGTGATTTGCGACGCGCACATGCGCTGAGCGGGCGCGCGGTGGTATCGTATCGCCGGCCCACAAGAGAAACACCACGACCGAAGGAGACCGCCGCCTTGCCGACCTCAACCCCGCCGCCCTACTTCCCCCAGAACGCACTCTCGCCCGGCGACGACAAGACGCGACGCAAGATGCGCTTCACCTTCTACGGCTGCATCGTCCTCGCCATCGCCGCCATCGCCGGCCTCGTCGTCGGCGCCGTCTACCTCGTCAGGTGGCTCTGGCAATAGAGCTGTTAGCAGTTAGCGATTAGCTGTTAGCTGTCCTTATTTATTAAGGTATGATCTATTATTCGAGTGCGGAGTATTTAGCTTCGGAATGATTATGTGGCGTGATGTTCTCCTTAGATTCTGCGGGTTCCTCCTTGCTTTTGTCGGGGCGTGTCTATTCCTTTACGGGTTGTTTATCTGCTGGATACTCCGCGATGGCTTAGGGCCGGACAGCGTGACCAGTTCCGGGTGGCTTGCGCTCTCACGTTTCGTGGAGGAGTTCTGGGGCTTCCTGTGCGTATCTATCCTTCTGTGCGTCGTCGGCGGGTATCTCTGGCGGCGTCCATCCAACAACGGCATGCACCCGACCGCGAATCAGCGGCCCTCTCATCGTTAGCTTGAATGTTTCCGAGTTTGAGTGCGCGGGGGGTAATGCCGGGCGTTAGCTGTTAGCCAGAAGCTCGCGGATTTGCGGTCTGGCTAACAGCTAACAGCTAATCGCTAACAGCTCACTTCACGGCCACGCCGCCCGTCTCTTCCGTCGGGTCGCCGCCGGCGGGCTGCATGGCGACGATGAGTTGTCGGGCCTCGTCCCTGAGCGCCGGCAAGCGCATTCCGAAGGCGACCGCCCCGGCGATGCAGACCGTGCCGCCGATGACAAGCGTCGTCGGCGCGCCCACGCGGTTCGCCAGCGTCCCCGCCAGGAGCGCCCCGAAGGGCGCCATCCCCATGAAGACCATCGAGTAGACGGCCATCACGCGCCCGCGCAGGTGATCCGGCGCCATCGCCTGTACGAGCGTGTTCGACGAGGCCATCTGAATCATAAACGCGAAGCCCACCGGCACGAGCAACAACGCCGAGAGCCAGAACGTGCGCGACTGCGAGAACAGGATGAGCGCCGCGCCGAAGCCGGCGGACGACAGCGCCACCCAGCGGCCTAAGCCTCGCAAGCCCTGCCGCGCCGCCAGACTCAGCGCGCCGGCCAGCGCGCCCACCCCCGACGCCCCCATCAAAAGCCCGAGGCCCCCCACGCCCCCCCCGAGGATGCGGTCGGCGAAGATCGGCATCAACACCGCGTAAGGCATCCCCATCAGACTCACCAGCCCCAACAGCATGAGCAGGGCGCGCACGGGCGCGGTGCGCGCGACGAAGCGGAATCCCTCGACGACGTTCGATAGCACCGACCCCTCCGGCCGCGCGCCCGCTCGTGCCTCCACGCGCATCGACAGAAGCCCCGCGACGACCGCCACGTAGCTCACCCCGTTGATGAGGAAGCACCAACCCTCGCCGACCCACGCCACCAGAAGGCCCGCCACGGCCGGCCCGACAACGCGCGCCCCGTTGAACATCGAAGAGTTCAGCGCGATGGCGTTCATCAAATCGTCCCGGCCCACAAGGTCTACGACGAACGCCTGCCGCGTCGGGATGTCGAAGGCGTTGACCAGCCCGTTGATGGCGGCGAAGACGAAGACGTGCCACACCTCGACGCGGCCCGCGAGCGTGAGTGCGGCGAGCGAGAGCGCCAGCGCCAGCGCGCACGTCTGCGTGACGACGAGGATGCGGCGTCGGTCGCGCCGGTCGGCCACCGCTCCCCCGACCGAAGCCAGCACGAAGACCGGAATCTGCCCCGCGAACCCCACCAGCCCCAGCATCACGGCCGACCCCGTCAGCCGATACACCAGCCAGCTCTGCGCCACCGACTGCATCCACAGCCCCGTCAGGCTGACCAACTGCCCCGCGAAATACAGACGGTAATTCCGGTGCCTGAAAGCGCGCAACAGCGACCGCCCGCGCGCGCCCGTGCCCCCCGATTCGCTCATCGCGGCAATTTACCCGCGGAAAGTGTCGCTTCTTTCGCGCGACGGTCTTAACTTATTGCTATTTGCGGAAGGACGTGAACCGCAGTACGCGGAACAGTCCGATGATCGTAGACGTGGATTGCCGGCCCTTCTTAACCGAAGGGCCGTGGCGGCCCATCGTCGGAAAAACTCTTGACAGCGTTACGAGTCCGGCATAGAGTGCGCCAATCGAAATGGACGTTAGCCGGGGCACGGCGCGCTGCCGCACTGCCCCGACTCAAAGACTCTCAAGTCTGTCGCTTTTGAAAGCCCCGCTTCTTAACGCGCCGCACTCGCCGCCGACGCGCCGCCGCTCTCGAAGGCGCATTCTCAGCAACACCTTAGCCCATCGAACCCGCGGGCGGGACGCTATATCAAGCTCTGGCGGTCATGCGGACTCCGTCCGCCGAAGCCCTTCGAAACCCTTTATTGCCGCGCCGGACTCCTTACTTATCCGCGGGCGGCACAATCCCCGGCAATTTCAGTCAACTCTTTTCACGACCGCCACCCGTCCTCACGTCTCGGTCAGGTGAGGCCATTATCCCAGGGAGGTCTTCATGCCGTTCAACTTCGACGCCATCGTCATCGGCACGGGCTTCGGCGGCACCGTCGCCGCCACCCGCCTCGCCGCCAAGGGTAAAAAGGTGCTCATGCTGGAGCGCGGCACGTGGTGGATCACGCCCGCCAAGATCGGCAAGGCGCCGCAGAGCGCCCTCAAGAAGATCCCCGATTGGGCCAAGGAGCAGACCCCGAAGCACCCCGTCCAATACTGGACGCGCCCGAACCACCGGCAGGGCCTCCTCGACTTCTTCGCCGCCGTCCGCAGCGGCGTCAACAAGGACGGCCTCTACCAGTATTCGATGTTCAAGCAGGCCGACATCCTCACGGCGAGCGGGGTGGGCGGCGGCTCGCTCATCTACTCGAACGTCACGGTGCGCCCCGTTCCGGAGGTTTTGGCCGGCATCGGCCTCGGCCTCACCGACGCCGACTACGCGGCGGCTTACAAGTGGATGGAGGATCACCGCGGCCGCCTCAATCACATCGTCACGAAGATCCCGCTACCGGGGCGCGACGTGACGAACCTGACGACGGACGACTACCTCTACCTCGACCGCGCGCGCGTGCTGCGCGACGCGGCCGCCGCCGCCGGGCCGAAGCTCGGCATCCAGTTGCCCTGGAAGCCGCTCGACCTCTCCCTCATCGAGTACGACCCGCACCGCGCCGACGGCGGCGACGCCAAGAAGGTCGGCACCTTCTGCCAACGCGAGGGCCGGTGCATCCTGGGGTGTCTGCCCTCGGCCCGCCACACCTTCAGCAAGACGCTCTACCAGAAGCTGCTCGCCGACCCTGCGAAGGGCGTGACGCTCTCGCCGATGGCCGAAGTTCGGGACATCAAACAGGTTCCCGGCGGCTACGAGGTCAACTACCGCGACCACCGCGACGACAACAAGAAGACGGTCTCCGCCCCGATGGTCTTCCTCTGCGCCGGCACGCTCGGCACGACGGAGATTCTTTTGCGCTCGCGCGACCGCGGCGGCCTCAAAATCACCGACAAGCTCGGCACGCACTTCTCGACCAACGGCGACTTTGGCGCCTTCGTCGTCGGCACCACGAAGCCCGTCCACAGTTCTGTGGGGCCGATCAACACCTGTCAGGTGAGCGCCAGGATGGGAAACCTCCACATCAAGGTGGAAGACTCGGCCGTCCCCGAAATGTTCGCCGCTATAACCAGCACCACTCTCAACGTGCTCGACAATTTCGCGCAACGCGAGATACTGAAGGCGCGGATGAAGTTCGCCTTCTTGCAGATGGCCGTGCCCGACCTGCGCGACTTCTTCCCGCACCTGCCCAACACCTACGACCCGGAGAGCTACCAGAGCGAGCGGGAGATGGTCTCGAACATCTTCTTCTTCAACGTCATGGGGCAGGACGACGCGAGCGGCAAGTTCACCCTGAGCAACGACCGGCTCGATCTGGATTGGGACAAGAAGATCGGCGAGACGCCCGTCTTCCAAAAGATTGAGACACTCCTCAAGGCGCTCGCCGCCGAGATGGGCGGCCGCTACACTCCGTTCCCGCTCTGGAAGGGGTTGGGCAATAAGAAACTGATCGTGACCCACCCCCTGGGCGGCTGTCCCATCGCGCCGACGAGCTTCGACGGCGTGGTGGACGAACTTGGCCGCGTCTTCGACGGGGGCAAGCCCAAAGGCTCGAAGGACGTGCTGCCGGGCCTGTTCGTCGTGGACGGGGCGGCCATCCCCGGCGCGCTCGCCACCAACCCGTCGCTGACGATTGCCGCACAGGCGTTGAAAGCGGTCACCGCGGCTCTGCCGTAAGAGACCGGCCGAAGGAGTAGTCGAGATGAGCAACGAAGGATTCTTCCAACTCGGCCTGATGGACGTAAGCGGCAGGCCCGTCAACGAGTCGAAGGTGCGGGTCGCTTTCGTCCGCGTCGCCGACAACAAGACGATCCTCTCGGCCGCGAACCTCGACTTCCCGCCTTCACGCAGGTTCGCCGTCCCGGCTTTCCCACAGGAGAAGAACCTGTTCTGCGAGGTAACGCCGCCGCGCTACCGGATGCGCCGCTCCGGCGTCTTCACGCTCACCGACGGCGAGACGATAGTCCGCAACCTGACGCTCTTCCGCCGCCCCGACGAGTGGGCAGCCGCCTTCACCGCTTGGGATCAGCTCTCCAGCCACTTCTCGCCGCTCAAAGAGGTGCTCAGGAAATCTTCGGCGGTGAAGGTGCGCGGCGGGAAACTACTCGGCAAGTTTACCGAGGCGTCCTACGACGGCGTCAACACTAAGACGGAAATCTTCGCCAAGGCCGCGCTCCTGAATCTCTACACCAAGCTCACGGACTTGAAAGAGCCGACGGGCGGTAAGGAGCCATGGTTCTCGTTCGTCCGCGAGGTCGTCGAGATCGGGAAGGAGCGGTTCATCGCCATCGTCAACCCGCGCATGGGCGACATCGTCCGCGCCATCAAGAACGACCTCGGCAAGTTCGAGGGCTACAAGAACACGCCCGCGCAGAACCACTTCGGCAACATCCCGGCCGTCTTTCAGGTGCAGAAGTCGAAGATGTTCAGCCTCAAATCGACCGAGGATCACGGCAACGTCCAACTGACGCTGGCGCCGGGCAAGGACGCCTCCGGCAACGACCTCCTCATCCTCGACGCCGACATCGACGAGAACGGCCAACTGATGGCCCACCTCGCCGACCTCTTCAAGCACAAATTCACCGGCGGCACCCACCCCTTCGACATCCACGAATACCTCGCCCTCGACAACCCCCACCGACCCCTCGGCTATGAGCTAGTCTAGAGGCGAGAGCGGACGACGCCCAGCTCACCTGAAGACATGGCTGACGCCTGTCTAACGACCTTCAGCGCGCCCGCCCCGTCGTCGAAAAATCACAAAATCACAGACGGGAATACGTGAGTCCCGTCTGGCCCTGATACTTGCCGCCGCGGTCTTCGTAGGAGGTGGAGCAGTCTTCGTCGGACTCGAAGAAGAGGACTTGGCCGATGCCTTCGCCCACGTAGACGCGCAGGGGGAGGTCGGCGAGGTTGCCGAGTTCGATGACGAGGCGGCCCTTCCAGCCGGCTTCGAGAGGGGTGGTGTTGACGATGAGGCCGGCGCGGGCGTAGGTGGATTTCCCGAGACAGATGCCGGTGACGTTGCGGGGCATGTTGAAGGTCTCGACGGTGACGCCGAGGGCGTAGGAGTGCGGGGGCATGAGGTAGTAGCGTGAGCCGTCGTCAGCGGTGCGGATGGGCGGCTCGATGAGGGACTCGTCGTTGAAGTGCTTGGGGTCGATCTCGCGCGCCGTGATGGGGGAGAAGACGCGGAAGCCGTCGTCGGCGAGACGCATGTCGTAGCCGTAAGATGACGCCCCGGCGGAGATGATGCGGCGGCCATCGGTCTCGCGGACGAGGGTGGGGTTGAAGGGTTGAATCAGCCCGGCTTCTTCGGCCATGCGGCGAATCCAGCGGTCGGATTTGACGGTCATTGTTTTTGATTCCGGAGGAAAATGTTTGAGAGAGCGGCAGCCCACGCGCGCGGCGGGCCGACGCGCAGCATAGCGGGCCGCGCGTGGCGAAGTCCAGACGGGCGCGCTACGGCGCGGCGGCAGACTTGATGCGGACGCGGCCGTCGCCGACGGTGAGCGAGAGCGTCGCGCCGCCGGAGCCGGCGACGCCCTGAAGGGTGCGCTCGGTGGGCTTCGTGCGCTCGCGCGGGACGAGTCCGGCGTAGGCGTTCTCGATGCTGCCCGTGCGCAAGACCTCGGCGTTGACGTAGCCGCTGAAGTTGGGCGGGAGCGCGAGGTTGAGGTCGCCGCGGATGAGGCGGAGGCTGGCGCCGCGTCCGCGCCAGCTTCGGGCCGTCACGTCGAGGCTGACCGTGCCGCCCTGAAGCGTGGCCTCCACGTCGCCGCCGGCGAGCGTGAAGACGGTCGGGTCGCTCTCGCCGGCGATTAAGCGGACGGCCCCCTCGACGCCCTTGATCGTGAGCGCGCCGCGCCCTGAGTAGATTTCGAGGTCGGTCATCACGGGCACGCGGACGCGGTAGTCGATCTTCCACGGCTGGCCCAGGAGGCGCTTGGGGAAATCTTTCGCCGTGCGCTTCATGTACTTGCGGTCGTGCGTGCCGACGGTGAGGACGGTGATGTGATTAACGTCGTCGTCGAGGTGGAAGGTGTTGACGGCGGCGAGGCGCGCGAGGTCTTCCTCGGTGTCGCCTGTCAACTCGACCTCGGCGGCGATCTCTACTTCGGCGCGCTCCCACGCCTCGACGATGAGCGAGCCTTGCGGCGCGCCGTAGACGGTGAGGCGACCGCCGTAGGCGAAGCGGCGCGTCTCCTGCCGCGCGGTGGTGCGCTTCAAGGGGGCGGCGGCGCGAGGGGCGGGCGTGGGCCGCGCCGACGGTTTCGAGTCAGCGCGCTTGCCGCTCTGAACGTGCGGCGGTGCGGCGGCCAGAGAATGTGCGGCGGCGTGGTGCGTGAGCGCGGACGCTCCGAAGGTCGCGGCGGAGGCCACCGTTAGGGCAGCGCAGCGAGCGAGGAGGGCGCGGCGCGTGGGGCGCTTTCTCTGTGTGTGTTTCAACGGCGGCTCCTGTGTGAAAGATGAGGCGGGCGCCCTCCTCGGTCGTTCGGCCTGAGCCGTCGGGAGAGCGCCCGCCTCTGGAGATGTGTCTCACGGGTGGTGAGTTTAGCGCGTTCGCGGGGCGATGGAAATGGAGCCGAGCGTGTTAGTCGTGTTGAGCTTGGCGCCGCCGTTGCCGACCTTGCCGATGACCTTGCGCTTGTCGTTGAAGAATTCGAACTGACCGCGCCCGGCGAAACCGTTCACATCGATGTTGCGCGTGCGCGGGGCGGTCGCCGTCAGGCGGAAGCCAGCGTCGGCGTTGATGCGGAGTTGGATGTCGCCCTGCGTGGACTTCAGCTCGTAGGTGCCGCCGTCGAGGAGTTCCGCGTCGAAGAGGATGTTGCCCATGATGTTCTCGGCGACGACCATCTGCGCGCGGATGCCGGTCAGCTCGATGTCGCCCTCGGTGGAGACGCGCGCGCGCACCACGGAGCCGCGCACGTTGCGGACGATGATGTTGCCGCGCTTGGTCTGGATGTCCACGGTCGAGTAGGCGGGGACGTAGATGGTGAAGTTCACGTCGCCTTTGTCCTCGCGGTTCTCGCGCTCGACATCGATGGTCACGTCGTCGCCCGAGACCTGCGGAACGACGCGCGTCGAGGACGACTCCATGCGGGCCGAGACCTTGACCTTGGCGCGCTCCCAGGCGATGACTTCCACGGTGCCGGAGCGGTTGATGAGGAAGAGGCGGACGTTCGGCGTGGCCGGATACTCTTTGGTGAAGCCCTTCTGCGCGGGCGCTTCCGCCGGCGAGAAGAGGGCGAGAGTAGAGAACAGGACGAGGGCGGGCGAGACGCGTGTGAACGCCCGCGCGGCGCGCGCCATCCCGGCGCGCGCACGTCGCTTCAGGCTGTGCGGTGCGTCTCCCATCGAACTACGGTGCGCGTGCGCCCGACGGCGCCGACACGCGCCCTCCCTGTAAACGATTTCGGCCCCGGCGGGCGTGAGAGGCGAGAGGCGCTGACTCACTGCTCGCTAAACTCCCGAAGCAGCTCCATCTTGTCGCGCAGCGCGGAGTTGAGCATCTCCTCGGAGACTTCGTCGTGCGGGTTGCGCTTCAGCTCGTCGAGCGAGCCGACTACGGCCTGATCGATCACACCCAGGCTGCGGTCGAACGAGTCGCGCATGCGCGGGTTCCATGCCGCCTTGCGCTGCTCGACGCGTTGCTGCAAGTAGCTGATGCGGGCCTGCTGCTGTCGCAGGTAGGGGTGCGGATAAGAGTCGTCTTCGACCAGCGCGGCGCGCGACGGCAACAGAGCCGCGGCCCGGTTCTCGTTCTGCGCCGTCCTCACGTCCCTTAAGCCCTGCACGCCGACGGCTGTGATAAACGAGACGCTCACCGCGATGGCGGCCACGGCCGCGGCCATCTGCGGCAACGTCAGCTCCCAGCGGCTACGGAAGAGGCGCGCCCAGAGACTCGCGCGCGCGGGCGCCGGACGCGATGACGCGGGGTCGGCCGCGGGACGGAGCGCCCTCTCGCCCTCGATGGTGTTGCTGATGCGCAGCCACATGGCGCGCGAGTCGGGCGGGGCGTACAGGTGCTCGCGGCTCTCGCGCGCGGCCGAGACGATCATTTGCAGCTCGTCGCGCACTTCGGCACAAGACACGCACCCTTCGAGGTGCGCGCCGAGCGCGACGCGGACGCCGCCCTTCAGCGTGCCTTCAAGAAAATCGCTGAGCAGTTGTTGGCACTTCTCGCAGTCCATCTTGCTTAACCTCTGACGCGGAACTTAAAACCTGCGGCCAATGGCGCGTGGCCGACGCGTGTTCTTCGGGGGAGGAGATTTCGGCGCGCGCGGGCCGCGTCTTCGTTTTCCAACTACTTTCGCCGGTCTCTCGTGGAGGCCGCGCGCGTCCGTTGTGACGTTCGCCGCTCGCGGGATTGACGGTGTCGCGAGGCGCGACTCCCGAAGCAACGTTGTTGGTTGCTATGGCGACTCGTTCTGTTGCCTCAAAAGCATCCGCAGCTTCATACGGGCCTTGTGCAGTTGCGACTTCGAGGTGCCGACCGAGCAGCCCAAAAGCCGCGAGATTTCCTCGTGCTCGTGACCCTCAACGTCGTGGAGGACGAAGACCGAGCGATAGCCGGGCGGCAGAGCGGCGACGGCGTTGTCGAGCGCGATGCGGTCAACGACAGGCATCTTCGACGGGTCTTCCGTACCGCGCACGATCTGGACGGGCATCTCGCCCTCGTCCGTGGTCTGCTCTAACCTGACGCCGCGCTTGCGGAAGTGCATCAACACCTGATTGACCGTCAGCCGGTGCAGCCAGGTGGTGAACTGCGACTCGCCGCGGAAACTACCGATCTTCCGGTAGAGCTGGATGAAGACCTCCTGAGCGAGGTCTTCGGCCTCGGCCACGTTCTGCGTCATCCGCAGACACAGGCTGAAGACGCGGCGGTTGTGCCGCTCGTACATCAGCTCGAACGAACGCATGTCGCCGGCGGCGGCGGCCTGCGCCAGCTCATAGTCCGACGCCTTTGATTTGTCGATTTCGAATGCCGCCACGTCTGGATTGGTCGGGGCGTGCGGGGCGTCTCTCAAGTCTTCGGGGCGCGCCGGCCCCGCAGCGCCGAAGGCGCCGGCCGCGAACGGCCCACTTCGCAGGGCGCACTCACGCGCCGGAAGTCGTGACGTGTCACCGAGTTCCATCCCGGGGCTGTGATGCGGCGCCGCGGGCGCGTCGTTGCCCCTTCCCTTCCCTAAATTTAGCGCGCGCGCCAAAGTTCGTTTCGTCCGGGAACATTTCAACTGCGTGTGTA